>QHSQ01000006.1 GCA_003221615.1 Candidatus Rokuibacteriota bacterium
GGAAAATGACGGCGATGAACTCGGCCACGTTCTGGGGAAAGAGCGTGTTGGGCGCCTTCAGATGAACGCGCAGCGTGTGCTTCTCCGGTGTCTCCATCCCCTCGATTTCCTGGAACGTGAACGTCTGAACACCCTCCTTCGCGTAGGCCTCGAAGCAATACTTGACGTCCGCCGCGGTGAGCTCGCGCCCGTTGAGCGGCGCGACGTTCTGCCACTTGACGCCCTGCCGGAGCTTGAACGTCCACACACGGTAAGCGGAGTCGCTCTGCCACGACTCCGCGAGGTCGCCCCTGAGGGTCATGTCGCTCGGACCGCTGGCTTCGTCGGAGAACCCGTAACGGACGAGACGGTTGCTCGTGAGCCCGACGAACTGGTAGAGGCCGACCGACTGCGTCAGCCGCGGATCGATCACCGGCGGATCCCAGGCCGAGGCGCGGGTGAGAACTCCGCCCCGTTTCGGCGGCTTGGTGCTGGCCGGAATCCAGTCGGGATAGGACGTCCCCGCCTGGGCCCAGGCGCGGCCACGGGGGATACCCGCGGCCAGCGCGGCAGCTCCGGCACCGGTTACCCCGGCGCGCTCGAGGAACTCACGTCTGGTCACGCGCCGACGAGCAGGGCTACGAGGATCGGTGGCGGGCATCGAAGTCTCCTTCTTCCCGGGGAGAATGGTCGAGCGAACCGGCCACGAGTGCAGGGAAATTCCCATACGCACCGAGGGAAGTCAAGGGATTCCAGGCACACCCCGCTACTTGTCGATCCAGAGCCGCGCAATGGTCGGCGAGCCATAGCCGATGGTGCCGCGCAGGACGCCACCGGCCGCGTTTCGCAGGTGCGGCTGGAAGAGCACGAAGTTGGAGCCGTGAGGCATCCACATTCGCAGGACCTGGTCGTACTCCCGGTCCACGATCCTCCTGGCGGTCGCGCGCTGATCGGCCCGGTCGGGCGCCTGCCGGAGCTTCACGGTCAGCTCGTCGATGACCGGATCGTTGACACGGAAAAAATTCTTCGTGGACTTGGAGTGCATGTACACGTACGTCCGCTCGTCGAGGCCTACGGCGTGTCCGGACTGGAAGCCCCAGGCCATCCCGTCCCATTTACCCTCGGCGTACCGGCCGTAATAGCTGGTGTAATCGAGCTTGCTGATCTTGACGTTGATGTTGAGGTTCTTCTTGAGATCTTGCTGGACGAGCTGGACCTGGGACGACATCTGCGGAAAGTACTCGTAGTAGAACAAGGTCGTCTCGAACCCGTTCGCATGGCCGGCCTCGGCCAGGAGCTTCTTGGCGTCCGCGGGACGGTACTGCCACCACGGGCCGAGGTCCTTCGCCGTCGGCTTGGCGTCCTGGTAGTAGATCCACGGCACGCCCGCGGTAACGATGCCGTAGCCCTCGAACACCGTGTCCACCTGCTTCTGGCGGTCGATGGCCATCGAGAGGGCGCGGCGGACTCGCACGTCGTCGAACGGTGGCTTGTCTTGCGCCAGCGCGAGCCCGAACGGCGTGATCGAGGGCGTGAGCGCCTGCACGACGGCGGCCGGATGCGTCTTGCGAATCGCCTCCACCTCGGACGGGCTCTGGAGCGGCAAGAAATCGCTCTGGCCCGTCCGAAATGCCGCCGCGCGCGTGGCGGAGTCGGGCGCCGAGAGAATCACGTACTCGTCGACGTAGGGGCGCCCCGTGTCGAAGTAGTCAGGATTGCGCTGCAGCACGATGCGCACTTTGCGGGTGTGCTCCTTCAGGATGAAGGGCCCCGTGCCGATCAATCGCTTCTTGAGATCACCATCCTCCTCCAGGACCTCGCGGGAGAAGATCAGGGCGACGGGCTCGGCGACGTTCTGAGGGAACAGGGCATTGGGCGTCCTGAGGTAGACGCGCAGCGTATGTGAGTCGGGCGTCTCCATGCCCTCGATCTCCTGGAACGTGAACGCCTGTACGCCTTCCTTCGCGTACGCCTCGAAGCAGTACTTGACGTCGGCGGCGACCAGCTCACGCCCATTGAGCGGCGGCACGTTCTGCCACTTGACGCCCCGGCGCAGCTTGAATGTCCACACGCGCTGGTCGGGGCTCCCCTGCCAGGACTCGGCGAGGTCGCCTTTGAGGCTGAGGTCGGTGTAGCCGGTCGCCTCGTCGGCAAACGCATAGCGCAGGAGACGATTGCTGGTCAGCCCCGCGAACTGGAACAACCCGACCGATTGCGTGAGCCGCGGGTCGATTACCGGGGGGTCCCAGGCCGAGGCCCGAGTGAGCACCCCGCCTCGCTTCGGCGGCTTGGGGCTCGCGGCGATCCAGTCAGCATACGACGAGGCGGCCGAGGCTCTTTGCCAATCGGCCCCGACAGCCAACGCGGTCATCCCGGCGCTGGTCACGGCTGCGCGCTTGAGGAAATCACGTCGAGTGGTGGCCATCGAGGTTCTCCTCCCTGTCCGGACATGAGACGAAGGGAAAACAGCGTCCTCGAGTGCGGCGACCCTCCCATAGGGCAGCGAACGAAGTCAAGGGGAGATGATATCCTCGGCGGCATCGCGAGCAGTTGAAAACAATCCCTTCCACCGGAGGGTTGAATATGCGGTCTTCACATCGCCGCATCGCCTTGTTGCTCACGACCGTCATCCTCACCTTCGGAACGGTCCATGAAGCCGCCGGTCAGGCGGGCCCCACCGGCGAGGTCATCGTCGCCTGGCACGTCACGATCGCGCCGACCTGGTTCGATCCGTCCAGTGCGCCGCCGCAGATCACGCCCTTCGGCACGCTCTACGCGATTCACGACGCGCTCGCGCGTCCGCTGCCGAATCAGAAGATGGGTCCGAGCCTGGCCGAGTCCTGGACCGAGAGTCCGGACGGCCTCACCTACGAGTTCAAGCTGCGACGCGGGCTCAAGTTCCACAATGGTGACCCCGTCACCACCGAGGACGTGAAGTTCAGCTTCGAGCGCTACAAGGGCGCCGGCGCCAAGGAGTTCCACACGCGCGTACGAGCGGTCGAGATCGTCGATCCGCTCACGATCCGTTTTCGCCTCGGCTCGCCCTGGCCCGACTTCATGACGTTCTACGGGACGACGGCCACCGGCGCGGGGATCGTCGTCCCCAAGAAGTACCTCACGCAGGTCGGTGACGACGGATTCCGGAAACACCCGATCGGCGCAGGGCCTTACAAGTTCGTGAGCCACACGCCGGGGGTCGACGTGGTGCTGGAGGCCTACACCGGCTACTGGCGCCGCGTGCCCAACGTCAAGCGGCTCGTGCTGAAGAGCGTACCGGATGGCAGCACGCGCCTGGCGATGCTCAAGACCGGAGAAGCCGATATCGCGGTGGCGCTGGACGGTCCTGAAGGCATCGAGGTGCGGCGTGATCCGCGGCTTCAGCTGGTGGCGTCGCGTCACGCGTCGATCTTCTGGATCGAGTTCGCGGATCAGTGGGACGCGAAGTCGCCGTGGCACGACAAGCGCCTGCGCCAGGCGGTGAACTTCGCGCTCGACCGCAAGACCACGAACGAGGCCGCGTGCCTGGGCTTCTGTCCGCCGGCCGGCGTCATCGTGCCGCGCGTGATGGATTTCGCCCTGCAGGTCGAGCCCCCGCCCTACGATCCGCAGAAGGCCAAGCAGCTCATCGCCGAAGCCGGCTACCCCAACGGCTTCGACGCCGGCGAGTTCGTCCCGATCCCGGGATTTCCCACGGTGGCCGAGGCGGCGGTGAACTATCTCAACGCGGTCGGCCTGCGAGTGAAGATGCGGCCGATGGAGCGCGCGGCTTTCTACGCCGCGTGGCGCGAGAAGAAGCTGCACGGGCTCTTCATGACCGCGGTCGGCAACTCGGGCAACGCCGCCAGTCGCGTGACGGAGTTCATCAGCTCGAAGGGTGCCTACGCCTACGGAGGCTACCCGGAGATCGACGACCTCGTCCAGCAGCAGAGCGTAGAGCGCGACGTGAAGAAGCGAGAGGCGCTCTTGCATCGCATCCAGCAGATGACGATCGACCGCGTGATGTTCGCGCCGATCATGGATCTCCGGGCCCTCATGGGCATTGGCCCGAAGATGGCCGATCACACGATCAACCTCGTGCCGATGACGGTGTGGCCGTCCTACGAGGACATGAAGATCAAGTAGTCGCGGAAATCGATGTGGCGCGGAGCCACGCCGCAGTACCATGCTGACCATTGATAAGGAGGACCACGATGACCATCGATCGCTACACGAAGGCCGTCCTGACCGTCATTGCCGTCGCGCTCGTCGTGATCGCCGCTCGTCCTTACTTCCCCTCGACGAGCTGGCCCCAGGTGCTGCGGGTGACGCCCGCGCAGGCGCAGAGCATGGCCGCCCGGGAAGCGACGATCCCGAAGGCGTGGGGCAAGTACGTGTCCTACAGCGGCGGTAATCTGCAGCTCGAGGGCCCCGACAAGTCGATCCGCATCGTCGACCTCGACGGCAAGCCGCCGGAGTACCCGAAGCTGAAGTGGATCATTAAGTTTGAATAAGATGGGGGGCCTCGAAGGGCCCCCCAAGCCCCCCGCGCTCGGAGACGGCGCGGCGTAGCCGGGCCGCCCCTCGTTTACCCTCTGCGGGTCGCGCCGACGGCGCCGACCTGGAAGTGCGGGAAGCGGGCTCGCAAGCTCGGGATATCCGGTAGCATCCGGACCTCGACGAAGCCGGCGGCTTCCATCGCGCTCTGCCATTCCTCGGGGGCGAGGAAGCCGCCGTTCGGTCGATAGGTCGGGTGCAGCACCGGTGACCGGAACGTCTCCATCAAGTTGAAGATGAACTCGATGTAGATCGCCTGCGTCGGCGCCGTACGGATGCACTCGGACACCACCAGCCGGCCGCCGGGGGCGAGCGCGCCGAAGATCTCGCGAAGCGTGGAGTCCAGATCGCGCGCGACGTGGAGTGTGTTGACCGCGTAGACCAGCGAGACGCTCCCGGGCACGATCCCTTGCTCCGCGAAGGGCCGGTTCATGTCCAGCGCGCCGAACTTCAGGAACGACACGTCCGGGAAGCGCGCCTCCAGCGCCTGCTGGCCGCGCCGCATGAAAAACGGCACGAGCTCGGTGAAGCGATACTCGCGAACGTCGCCCAACCGTCCGGAACGCCGGAGCTCGTCGAGCAGCGCGGCCGCGCCGCTGCCGAGCCCGCCGCCGAGCTCCATGATCGTCACCGGAGCCGGCGGCAGCAGCTCGACCACCGCGGCGGCGCCCACGAGGTTGTTCACGACGTAGAGGCCGTTGTCGTTCGAGAAGAAGTTTACCCAGAGACGCAGCCGACTCGGTGAGAAGAGGATCTCCTCGCCGGTGCGCTCACCGCGCAGGAATGCCGGATAGTCCTGGGCGACCGTCTCGGCGAGCACGTACGAGGGCTGCCACGAGCCGTCTTGCTGACGTTGCGCCTCGAGGATCTCCGCTGGATCGAGCTCGGGCAGCTCACCGCGGAGTCTGAAGCGCGGCCCGCCCTCCGCGTCGCTCTGCTCCACGATCCCTCGATGGCTCAGCCGGCGCAGCATCCAGTCGACGGGCACGCGGGCTCGCCCGGGCTCGAAGCCCACGCGCGCGATGAGCTCGTCGAGGGTGCTGGGCGTCTGGACCGCCTTCGCAAGCCCGGTCGCGCGGAAGATCCCGAGCGTCAGACGCAGAACATACTCGTCGTAGAGAGTTGCCGAGCGGATGAACGTGCCCGTGAACGGAGGGCTGATCCGCGCCGGGAGAATCGCGGCCAGCTCGCGCGATCTTCTCTCGGCCTCGGCGAGCTCGACGACCTCGCTCATAGGCCGAAGGGATTCCACACGTCGAAGAAGTTGAACCACTGGGTCGGCTTCTCGGCCACGATCCGCTCGAGCGTGCTCACCCAGACGGCCAGGGCGTCCGCCTCGCCTCCGCGCGTGATCTTCATCGGAGGGAGTACCCGCAGCACGTACCGGCCGTCGACGTCGAGCGTGCAGAACGCGGGAACGACCGGGACACCCGCGGCGCGCGCAAGGTGGAACGGGCCGACCGGGAACAGCGCGGGGCGTCCGAAGAACGGCACCGGCACGTCGCCCCGATTGCCCAGCGCCCGGTCGCCCTGCATCGCGACCGCCTCGCCGCGCCGGAGGGCCGCGATCAACGTGAGCGAGACCGTCGGATGCGACCGCGGCACGAAACGGAGCCCGCTCCCGCCACGGCGCAGCCACCGCTCGAGCGCGCGCGCTTCTTCCACCGCCACGACCACGTGGGTGGTGCGCTCGGAGTGCTGGGCCAGGACTCGGCCGGCCAGCTCCCAGTTGCCGACGTGGGCCGTCAGCGAGATCAGCGCCCCGTCGAACCCCTCAAGGAGCTCGCGTCCCTGGATCGCGCCCAGGTACGAGCCGATCTGCGCCGGCCGCCGGCTGGCCGTGATCAGGTCGCTGAAGCACATCGCGAACTCCCCGAACACGTCCGCGGTCAGCTCGTCGAGCCGCCGGCCGGTCGCGCCGGTCATCACGGAGAGCGTCTTGCGCGTCACGGCACGCTCGGCCGGCAGGAGCGACTGCGCGAGGCGCCCGACACGCCGGGCCAGGCTCAGACGCACGCGACGGGGCAGCCAGCCCATCGCCGCGGCGAGACGGTAGAGCTCGGCGCGGTTGTAGCCGTGGGCGTACCACTGCGGCTGCGCACCTTCGGTCAGCGCCGAGCTTTCCATGGGAACCGCTCGCAGTCTAACCAGCCCGCGCGCGCGAGACAAGGTAGGATGGGGCCGTCGATGACCCGCGTTCTGATCGTCACCGCCAGCTACGGCTCAGGCCACAACGTCGCCGCCCGGTGTCTCGCCGCCGCCTTCGAGCGTGAGAAGGCTCAGGTCACGATCGTGGACCATTTTCGCGAGCTGGTCCATCCGCTCTTCGACCGCTCGAGCCGCGCGGTCTATCACGCGCTCCTGAGGCGGGCCCCGTTCCTGTGGGGGCTCGGATACGCGTTCGGCGACTGGATGGCCAGCGACTCGGTCCTGACCCTCGGGGTCACGCGACTCGGCACCCGCCGTCTCGGCGCGCTCCTCGAGCGCCTGGCGCCCGATCTGGTCGTCACGGTTCACGCGACGCCGGCGGTGGCCATCTCGTCGCTCGCGAAGCTCGGCGTGCGCGTGCCGCCGCACACGACGGTCGTCACGGACTTCGTCGCGCACAGCCAGTGGATCGCGGGCCACATCGATCGCTACTGCGTCGCCGACCCGGAGGTGCGCCACGAGCTGATCGCGCGCGGGATCCCCGCCGAGCGCATCCTCGTCACCGGCGTTCCCGTGCTACCGGAGTTCTCTCAGCCCGTCGCCCGGGCCGCCGCGCGCGAAGATCTGGGGCTCTCGACGCGCGCCCCGTTGGTCCTCGCGATGGCGGGCTCTCAGGGCGAGCTCGGCCGCCTGCCCGACGTCGCCCGCGTCCTGGCGGCGATGCGCCGGCCGCTCCAGGGCCTGGTCGTCGCCGGCCACGACCCGCGCCTGAAGGCCACGCTGTCGCGGCTGACCGAGGGCACGACAATCCGCACGCTCGGCTACGTGAAAGACGTCCGCCGACTGATGGCGGCCGCGGACGTCCTGGTGACCAAGGCGGGCGGGATGACGCTCGCCGAGGCCATGGCGGCCGAGGCTCCGCTTCTTCTCTATGGCTCGCTGCCGGGGCAGGAGCGCCGCAACGAGCGATTTGCCGCGCGCGCCGGGATCGCGCTGGTCGCCCGACACCACTCGGAGCTGGCGCCGCTCCTCGAGCGCGCGTTCGACGAGCCGGAGCTGCTCGAGCGCCTGCGCGCTCGGATGCGGCGGCTCCGGCGCCCGGACGCGACCCGGCGGATCGTCAGCGCCGTCCTCGACCGCGGCGTGCGCACGCGATGATCCTCGCGCGGCTGGCGCTCGGCGCGGCCGCCGGCTGGGCCGCGTACGCCTGGGGCGCTCATCTCCTGACGCCGGGTTGCGTCTGGCGCGGCCCGGCGACGCGCCGGCACATCGCGCTCACGTTCGACGACGGGCCCGATCCCGCCTGGACCGAGCGGACTCTCGCCGTGCTGGATCGGGAGGCGGTGCGCGCTTCGTTCTTCCTGGTCGGCGAGCGCGCGGCGCGAGCGCCGGAGACGGTGGCCCGCATCGCGGCTGCGGGTCACGATATCGGTAGCCACGGCTGGTCGCACCGCAGTCTCTGGCTCTGCGGGCCGCGCCGCACCGAGGACGAGATCGGCCGCCCTCAGCGCTTCCTCTCCGACACGATCGGTCGTCCGGTCCGCTACTTCCGACCGCCCTGGGGCATGGTGAACGCGGCGATGTTCGGCGCGCTCCGGCGCCACGGTCAGCGATGCGTGCTCTGGTCGATCCAGCCCGAAGGCTTGCGCGAGGCGCCCGCTGCGCAGCAGGTGGAGTACGTGATGCGCCGCGCTCACCCCGGCGCCATCGTGGATTTGCACGACGCCGAGGGGCTTCGCCACGCGCCCGAGCGCTTGCTTGCGGCGCTTCCGCGGATGATCGCGGGGCTTCGCGAGCTGGGATACGAGTTCGCCACCGTGGGGGAGCTGCTCGAAGAGCCGACCGAGGATCGCGACGGGCGGCGGGAAATGCCGATCTAGTCCAGCTCGCCGCAAGAATGGTCTGCACGTTCTGCTGGGCTACTCGACAACCTTCTTGGAGTAAACGCAGAAGAGACCGTACTCCTTCACCCGATACTCCTCCAGACTACGATAGGTGCTGACTTCGACGACTGGCCCTTCGGCTGACAGCCTCCTCAGAGTCACCAACCATCCGGCCCAACCGCACGTTGCTTCGCGGCTCACTTCAAGCACGAGCTCCGTGTCGGACATCGCGCTAACGCGAATCGTCGCGTGTTTGCAGTCCGTCCAGCTGAACGTGGACTTGTTCATCACCAATGGCTGTCCGCTGCAGCCACGGCTGAGTCCTTCGTACGTTCCGACCCATCTCGAAGATACGGTCGGGTCGTCTGCGGACGCGATCGGCGCAAAGACAGGGCATGATCAATGTAAAGGTCAACCGACCTGAGAGTGCCCCTGCCCAACGGTGTCAAGCGGAAAGTGCAGGGCGCGCCGTGGTGGAGACAACCGTCTTCGATCGGAGACATGTACCGCGGAGGTGACAGGCTTGAATTGCGCCGGCGTCGCGGCTCGCCCGTCGCTTACGCCGACGAGTGCCGGCGCGCGAGAAATTTCAGGAACTCGCGCCCCTCGGCCAGTCGCCGCTTGCAGACCGCGAAGTCCCCCGCCATCTCCTTGAGGAAGCCGAAGAGCTTCCGCGGACGGAAATAGAAGTGGCGGTAGAAGCGCTCGACCGAGGCGAAGATCTCCTCGCGCGAGAGATGCGGATAGCCGAGCACGCTCGTCTGCGTGCCCCCCGCGTCCACAAGCTCGGTCCGCTGGAGCCAGCCGCGCTCGAGCGCCTCGCGGTATAGCTCGGTCCCGGGATACGGCGCCGCCAGAGAGACCTGGAGCGAATCGGGGTCGATGTCACGCGCGAAGCGGATCGTCTCCTCGATCGTCTCGCGCGTCTCGCCGGGCAGTCCCATGATGAACGTGCCGTGGATCTTGATCCCGAGCGCGCGAGCATTGCGAGTGAACTCGCGAGCGACGTCGAGCCGGATCCCCTTCTTCACGCGGTTCAAGATCTGCTGATTCCCCGACTCGTAGCCGACCAACAGCAGCCGCAGTCCGTGGTCGCGCAGCACTCGCAAGGTCGACTCCGGCACATTCGCCTTCGCGTTGCAGGACCACGTGACGCCCAGGCGCCCGAGCCCGCGGGCGATCGCCTCGGCGCGAGGCAAGTCGTCGGTGAAGGTGTCGTCGTCGAAGAAGTACTCCTTCACTTTGGGGAAGTGGCGGGTGGCCTGGGCGATCTCGGCCACGACGTGCTCGACCGAGCGCGTGCGGTAGCGATGACCGCCCACGGTCTGCGGCCAGAGGCAGAAGGTGCACTTCGATCGACAGCCGCGGCCCGTGTAGAGCGACACGTATGGATGCAGCAGGTAGCCGATGAAGTACTGCTCGATCACGAGGTCGCGATGATAGACATCCACGACGAACGGCAGCGCGTCCATGTTCTCGAGCGGCGCGCGCTCCGGCGTCCGCTCGAAGTGGCCGTTCTCGCGGTAGCTGAGCCCCGTCACCGACGGCAGCGGACGTCCCTGCGCGATTTCCTGGATCGTGAAGTCGAACTCGTTGCCGGCGACGAACTCGATCGCGGGAGAGGCGCCCAGCGCGCGCTCGCGCTCGACGGCCACGTGGGCGCCGACGAAGCCGATCCGCAGCCGAGGATTCTCCCGCTTGAGCGCCTCGGCGACGCCGACGTCGTGGGCGAACGACGCCGCGCTCGTGTGGAGCACGGCCAGCTCGTAGTCGCGCGCGAGCGGCGCCACGTCGTCGAGCGTGAGGCCCGCGGGGGGCGCGTCGACGAGGCGGCTGCCGGACACGAGCGCCGCGGTCTGCGCGAGCCAGGTCGGATACCAGAACGAGCGGATCTCGCGGCGGGCCTGATAGCGCGCGCCGGCGCCGCCGTCGAAGCCCTGGAACGATGGTGGATGCAGGAACAGCGTCCTGAGGTGGCCGACCATTCGCGCCTATCTTATCGCATTCACCCAGAGGGCACGGCCGCCGCTCACGCCGAGGAGCCGGGCGCCGGGTAGACCGGCGACCACGCTGCGTCCGGGGCTCCGCACGCTCACCACCCACACGCGCCGGCCGCTCGTCCACGCCTGGCGCAACCGGTCGGCGTCCCAGAACAGGTCGCGCGACTCGGGTCGCTCGGCGCCGAACCCCAGGACGCTGCGCAGGCCGTCGACGATGACGGGCCTGCGCCCCGAGTACCACTCGAGGGCGCCGGAATTCTCGATCGGCCCCTCATGGGCGAGAACATCGTCGGGACCGGCCTGCCGCGCCACGGTCCAGGCGAGATCCCTCACTGCCCGGTTGCTCGTGACGACCCCGAGCGAGCGCGTCACCCCCGGCATCGTGGCGAGCATCGTCGCGCCGACGACGAGGACGCCGAGGCTCCGCCGCCGCTGGGGCGACCGGGCCAGCGTCATCACGGCAACCAGGGCGAGCGCGCACAGCCCGAACGTGACGGCGGCGCTCAAGAAGACCGGCCGGAACTCTTCCCAGGGCGGCACCGGCGGCGGCAATCCGGCCGCGGCGGCCTTCATCGTGGCCACGTCGGTCACGTCCATGACGCTCGTGAGGAGCTGCGCACCGCCGCCGATCCAGACGGCGCCGCATCCCAGGGCGGCCGTGGCAAAGAAAACCAGGTGGGCCGCCAGCAGGCGCCGCCCGCCGTGGAGCTCCCAGCCGCGCGCGGCGAGCAGCGCCACCGCGAACGATGCCGGCAACCCGTAGTGCGGCAGCCGGAACGGCGACAGCGCGGTGATCCCGAAGACGCCGACGACCCAGATCGTCAGCGCCACCCAGCCGACCTCGTCCGCGGAGCGCCAGGCGCGTCGGCGCACGAGGGACCAGACCGCGACGCCGGCGGCGATGATCCAGGGCACCGTGCTCCCGATCGCGACCGCGAGGAACTCGACGGCCGTCAGCGGAACGTCCTCGTCGGCGAAGTGACGCGCCCGGGCGACGTTCAGCACGTGGTTGTCGATCGTCGTGTACCAGCCGAAGCCCGGCGTGCGCAGCTCGGCGCCCACCCACCAGCCGAAGCCGATGATCAGGCACGCGGCGACGCCCGTCCCCGGGAGCCACGCGGAGAACGGACGGGCGCGCCCGGCCAGGGCGAGGGCCACGCCGATCGCCAGGGGCGGCAGCAGCGCGCCGAGCGGATCCTTCGCCAGCGCGGCGCAACCGAAGAGGGCCAGACCGGCCGCGCAGAGCCCGCGCCGTCCGTCACGGATCCCGACCAGGCACAGCGCGAAGCCGCCGGCGAGCGCGGCGACGAACAGAGTCTCCGGGCGCACGTAGCGACCGTAGGCGAAGAATCCGATGCCGGTCAGCAGCGCGACGCCGGCGACGAGACCTCCGCGAGGGCCGAGCAGGTGGGCGCCGAGCCACGCGGTGGCGCCCACCGCGGCGAGCGCCGCGCACGCGGACACCGCGCGCGCCGCCGCCTCACTCGGCCCCGAGACCGTGGAGACCGCCGCGATCAGCACGTAGAGAAGCGGGGGCTTGTCGACGTAGCGGACCCCGTTCAACGTCAGCGCCAGCGGGTCGCGCGACATCGCCAGCTCCCGCGCGATCTCGGCGTGCATCCCCTCGCCCGGATCATCGAAGGGGGCTCGGCCCAGGCCCGCGAAGAGAAGCGGCGCCGCCACGAGCATCGCGAACGCCGCCGCGAGGAGGGCCGCGAGCCCGGCCGACTTCAGGTGCGTGAGACCGGCATCAGAGCGCCGCGCCGATCGCCGCCAGCACGTTCTTCTCGACGGACTGATCGGTCGTGGTGAGCACCTCGTCCTTGTCGATCCACAAGATCCGCTCGCGATTGAACAAGGCACGCTCCACGCTGACCGTCGTTCGGTTCGCTCCGGCTGCCTTGAGGCGGATCACCAGCCGATGGCGCGCCCCCTTGGCGTAGACTCCGTAGTCCTCGCCGTTGACCGAGCGCGACTCGGTGTTGATCCAGCCGTTCGCCTGATCCGACTTCTCGACCTCCCAGCCCTGCTGCTTCAGCACAGACTGGGTGACGCTCCAGACCTTCTCGGGCGGCGCCGCGAACGTCTGCGAGACCGGCTCGCCGGCGATCGCGGGCACCACGAGCCCGGACAACAGCGCGATGGCAAGGAATATTCGATTCATCGAGGATCCTCCCGCTGAGACTTACGGTGATTCGAGCACGCCGCCGCGCAGCCGATACACGGCGCTGGCGCCCACGGCGGCCTCCGGCCGGTGACTCACCACCACGACCGCGGCCCCGGCGCGCGCCCGGCCGCGGAGCGCATCGAGGATCACGGCGCCGTTGGCGTCGTCCAGATTGCCGGTCGGCTCGTCGGCGAGCAACAGCGGAGGGTCGTTCAGCACGGCGCGGCAGAAAGCCACCCGCTGCTGCTCGCCCCCCGAGAGCTGCGCGGGGAAGTGGTCCATCCGGTCGGCCATGCCGACGTCCTGCATGAGCTCGATCGCCCGGCGGCGGATCGCGGCGGCGCCCGCGCGCCTGACGTACCGGGCGGCGAGCAGCACGTTCTCCAGCGCCGTGAGCGACGGCAGCAGCAGAAACGACTGGAACAAGAACCCCACGTACCGGCCCCGCGCGTGGCTCTTGCCCGCGCGGCCGAGCGCGCTCACGCGCGCGTCCTCGAACCAGATCTCGCCGCCGTCCGAATCCTCCAGCAGCCCGAGCACGTTCAGCAGGGTGCTCTTGCCCGAGCCCGACGGCCCGGTGACCACCACGATCTCGCCGCCCTTCACGGCGAGGTCGACGCCCGCCAGCACGCGGATCGCCGCCCCCGACGGGGCGCGATAGGACTTCAGGAGACCGGCGGCGCGCAGCATCAGGCGCCCCGGCGGATCGCCTCGGCCGGCGAGAGGGAGACGACGCGGGCCGTGGCGTAGATGGCCGCCGCCGCGCCGAGCAGGATCGAGAACACGAGGGCGCCGCCGAGGAGGCGCGGCGAGAAATAAAAGAGCTGCTGGGCCTGCGCCAGATAGCGATCGATGAACCAGCCGAGCGCGCGCGCGAACGCGATGCCGCCCAGACCGCCCACCATCGTCACCGCGAGCGACTCGGCCAGCACCTCGCGCCCGAGCTGCAGGTCGGTGGCGCCGAGCGCGCGCTTGACGCCGAAATCGCGGATGCGCTCGAAGACCGCCGCCGCCATCGTGTTCGCCAGCGACAGCCCGCCGATCACGAAGGCGAGGGCGCCGATGCCCACGAGCAGCGCGGAGAAGAACGCGGTGGACGAGCGCAGGAGGCGGCTCAGCTCGCTCGGCAGCTGGACGTTGACCCCGGGCACCCGTTGCCTGATCCGCAGCGCCACCGCGTCGGGATCGTCGCCGTCGCGCCAGCCGACCGCGGCTCCCGTGTTCAGATCGGACGCAGTGAGCGCCATGCCGCCGGAGGCCAGCACGGTGCGGAGCAGACGGTCCTTGGCGACCCACTGCGCGCGGGCGTCGGCGATCGACACCATGACGAAGCGGTCCGGCGCGGTGAGCATGCGGTCCAGCACGCCGACCACCTCGTAGTCCTCGTCCTCGAGGCTGATGTGCGAGCCGACCGCGAGGCCGCGCGAGGCGGCGAACGAGGCGCCGACGACGGCCACACGACGATCGCCCTCGCGGAGGAACCGGCCGCTGCGAACGGGGAGCGAGCGGTAGTGGCGGTTGGGCATCGGTACCGAGAGATCCATGCCGAGGATCAGCTCTTGCGTGAGGGTCATGAACTGCGAGGTCGACGGATCGAGCGGCAGCATGATCTGCGCCTGCACGCCCTGGACACCCGGGACGTCGGAGATCGCCCGGATCGTGGCGGCCGGAAGCAGCCCGCCGGCGGTGAAGCCGGTCCCCATGCCCATGCCGCGGCCGGCCACCGAGATCTGGCCGAGCACGAAGCGGTCGCCGCCCTCGATGAAGCGCACGATGCGCTCGCTCATGGCGCCGAGCGCGACCAGCCCGGCGACGCCGATCGCGATGCCGACGACGGTGAAGAGATACCCGCGCAGCACCCGCAGCGACCTCATCGCGCGCGTTGCGATTCCACGGGAGGGCCGGCACGCCGGCGCGCCGCGCTCACGACGGCGGCCCGACCGGGTTCACGACGGCCGCGAGGCTCGACCGCTCGGCCTCGAGTCGCTCCTGTGAGCAAAACCAGCGGACGAGGGGCGACACGAAGTCGGGCATCCGTCGCGGCGCGAACGCCTGCAGCACCAGCAGCCCGAGTAGGATCGGGGCGGCGGCGGTGGCCTGCGCGGCGATCAGCGCGCGCCGCGGGCGCGGATCGCGCCGCCAGAGGGCCAGCTTGTTGAGAACGTGCTGGATCGCCGAGCTGCCGATGGATAGCGCCCAGAGCGGCGGTGATGCGGCGTACACCGAGGCCGCCTCGAGCGTCGCTCGGTGACGCACCCGCCGACGCTCGCCGAAGAAGGGCTTCACCAGCGCGCCGACGAGCACGCCCATCTCGAGACCCCAGCGAACGAGCACGCGGCCCGCCAGATAGCCGCCGATCGCGACGCCGTCGCTGATCGGGCGAAAGCGGCTCCGCTGGCGCGCCCGCGGAATGGCGGCGACGGACACCTCGTGAACGCGCCAGCCGCGCGCGACGCCGGCGACCAGCACCTCGGTCTCGAACACGAAGCCGCCGCGACGCACACGGACCTCGTCGAAGAGCTCGATCGGGTAGACGCGGAAGCCGGACTGCGTGTCGTGGAGCTTGACGCCGCACGCCCAGTTCACGAAGAAGCCCGCGACCCGGATCGCGTTGAGCCGGCCGGGCGGAAGCGCGTCCGGCTCCGGCTCTTCGAGGCGGCCGCCGATCACGATGGTGCGCCGGCGCGCCCGCGCCGCGTCGAGGACCAGTCCGAGATCCGCGGGGCTATGCTGCCCGTCGCCATCAAGCGTCACCACCTCCGACGCGCCGCGCTCGCGCGCCGCCGCGATGCCCGTGCGGATCGCCGCGCCCTTGCCGCGGCGCCGCGGATGGCGGATCACCTCGGCGCCGGCGCGGCGGGCGACCTCTGCGCTCTCGTCGCGCGAGCCGTCGTCGACCACCAGCACCGGGGCGTACGCGCGCGCGGCCGCGACGACGCTCCCGACGGTCTCGGCCTCGTTGAAGACCGGGACCACGATCAGCGCGGTCATGCCGCGCAGGCTCGCGCGGCCGCGACGACGATCGCGACCTGATTGCCGCCGCGCGCCACCGCGTGCACCAGCGCGAGTCGATCGCCGGCCTCCGTCGCCGCGGTCGCGATCGAGCGAGCCGCCAGGCCCGAATGGCGGCCGCCCGGCAGGCTCAGCGAGCGTTGCGGCGGCCGGTGCGGCGCCAGCGCGCGGTCGAGCAGCGCGCGCTCCCACGCTTCGCGCGGGCCATCGCCGTTCGCCGACGTGAACACGAGCCCGACTTCCGAGGGTCCGGCACCGGCGTTCGCGAGCGCCGCGGCGATCGCCCGCGAGCGCGTCGCCCGCCCGACGCCGTGAGGCCGCACCGCCAGCGCGCGCCAGGCCTCGCCGACGACCTCGCCGAGGATCCGGGCGCCGCGGGCGCGCGCGGCATCGAGCGACTCGAGCACGACGAACCCCGCGCCCTCACCCCGCACGTCGGCGCCCGCGCCCGCTTCGTGATAGGCGTCCACGACCATCCGCGGCGGCTCGTCGGCGCCGCCGGCCAGACACGCCTCGATCCGACCGGCGCGCACCGCGGCCGCGGCGCGGGCGATCGCGAGCTCGCCGGCCACCGTCGGCACGTTGAGCGTGAGCGAGAGGTCCTTCGCCGACACGGCGATCGCCGTCGTCGCCGCCATCGTGTTCATGACCGTGTGCGGGAAGAGCAGCGCCGAGAGGCCGGGGATGCCGCGATGCAGGTAGTCGTCGACGAAGCGGATCGTGGAGACCATGTCGCCGAACTCGGTGCCGACCAGCAGCGCCAGCTCGGTGCCTCCGGTGAGGCCGGCATCGGCGAGGGCCAGGCGGCCGGCCGCCACCGTCATCTGGCACACACGCGAAAGACGGCGCGATTCCGATTCGTCCAGCAGCTGGCTCAGGACGCCGCTGGCGTGCCCGTCGACGAGGCCGGCGCCCGTGATGACGACGCGCCGCCCGCTCACCCGGTACGCCTGAACACGAGGGTCACGTTCTGGCCGCCGAAGCCGAACGAGTTCGAGATCGCGTGCTCGACGGCCGCCTCGCGCGCGACGCGAGGCACACAATCGAAGGGAATGTCCGGATCGGTGTTCTCGAGTCGCGCCGTGGGCGGGATGATCTCGTGGCCCAGCGCCAGGACCGTCGCGACCGCCTCGAGCGTTCCCGCCGCCGCCATCGTGTGGCCGATCATGGACTTCGTCGAGCTCACGAGGAGCCCACCCTCCCCGAAGACGTCGCGCAGCGCGCGCGCCTCGATCCGGTCGTTCTGCGGCGTGGCGGTGCCGTGCGCGTTCGCGTACCCGACGTCCGCCGGCGTGGCGCGCGCCTGCTCGAGCGCCGCGCGCATCGCGCGGATCATCCCCTCGCCTTCCGGGTGGGGCGAGGTGACGTGGAAGGCATCCGTGCTCATGCCGTAGCCTGTCAGCTCGGCGTAGACGCGCGCGTCGCGGGCCCGGGCGCGCTCGACGCTCTCGAGGACGACGAACGCGGCGCCCTCGCCGATGGACATGCCCCGGCGGTCACGATCGAAGGGGCGGCACGGCGAGGGATCGAGGAGCTTGAGCGTGTTGAATCCCATGAAGCAGATCCGCGTCAGCGCGTCGACTCCGCCCGCGAGGGCCACCGACACGACGCCGTCGGCGATCAGGTCGGCCGCCATCGCCAGCGACGCGGCACCCGAGCTGCAGGCTGTCACGACCGTCTCACGCGGACCGCCGATGCCGAGGACGCTGCCGACCACGTCGACGTGCGAGGACGGAAAGCACGACGCGAGCACGCGCGGCACCGGCGCCGCGGCCCCGCGCGCTCGCTGCCAGTACCATGCCTCGGCTTCGAGCATGCCGCCGCCGACCGCGCCCACGATCAGGGCGGCGTCTGCGCGATCGGTGCGGCCGATCCCGGCGTCGTCGAGCGCCTCGCGCGCCGCGGCGAGGGCGAATCGATCGGCCCGCGACCGCCGGGCCGATCCGCCGATCGAGTCCGGCACCTCGGCGCCGATCCGGCAGCGGAAGCCGTCGGTGTCGATCAACGTGAGCGGGCGGATCGCGCAGACGCCGCCGGTGAGACCTTCCCAGTACGCCTTGACGCCGGCGCCGAACGGGCTGACGACTCCGAGCCCGGTGACGGCGACGGGCCTCACGCGCCGGGCGTCCTCGACGCGATGAAGCGGGACAGCGTGTCGAAGGAGGTGAAGTGAGGGGCGAGGTCCGCCGACTCGTCCATCGCGATCCCGAAGCGCTCTTCGATCGCGATCGACAGCTCGATGAAGTCGAGGGAGTCCAGACCGATCGAGCTCTCGATGCCCTTGGGCAGCGTCGTCTCGGGGGTCAAGTCGACGGCGCGCCGCGGATCGAACTTGAGCCGCGTCACGAGGATCGTCTTGAGCTCGTCGAACACTTCTTTGGGTTCCATAGCCCTCCTAGTGCCAGTAGAGTCCGGCGCGGCGGCCGCGCCATTCGCCCGTCACGCCGATGGACCCGGTGGCGCCGTCCTCGCGCCCGAGCGCGAGCGCGATCAACGGCCCGCAGGCGAGCGTCTCGCCGGCGCGCGTCCGCGCCCGGGTCTCGAGCGCCGAGGGGGCCCGTGGCGCATCGTATCGCGTACGCAGGTCGCCGGGTACCAGCAAGGCGCACACCGCCGCTTCGACCAGCGGGCGCCCCACGAGCCAGCGCCCCCGCGCGTAGAGCTCGGCGCAGTCCTCGAAGGTCTCGACGGCGAGCACGAGCGCGCGCTCGCACCGGCCGCTCTCGAGCAGGCGCGTGGCCTGCCAGAGCCCGTCGATCGTGGCGGCCGCTCCGCCGATCAGGATGCCATACGGGCCGGTCAGCCCGAACTCGATCGCGACCTCCGCCGGCACCGCCGAGGGCGCCGTGTACGGGAAATGCACCGGCCTCGCCGCCTCCGCTTCGATGAATCCGCGATTCGAGGACCCGTACGCGGCCGCCGTCACGTAGACCAGCGCCGTCGCGTCGCCGCGGATCGCCTCGCGCCCGAGGCCGCCCTCGCGCAGGAGCGCCTCCACCGCGCCGATGCCGAGCAAACACTCGCGCGTGGCGCGGCGGAAACGCTCGCCCGTCGCCATCGATCGCCTGGCGGCGATCAGACGCCGGCCCGCTGCCGCCCGCACGGCGTCCGGCGGCAGCGCGGCCGCGCTCTCTCCCCACCCCGTCACCATGCCGACCGCCGCGACCTCCATGCCGATCACCGCGCGTCCCCCTCGAGAACGAGCGCCGCGTTACATCCCCCGAAGCCGAGCGAAGTGGAGAGGCTCACGCGCGGTCGGGCCGCGCGCGGCGCCGTCGCCACGTAGTCCAGGTCGCACTCGGCGTCGCGTTCCTCGAGCCCGGCCGTGTGCGGGACGACGCCCTCGCGGGAGGCGACCAGGCACATGATCGCCTCGAGCGCCGCCGCCGCGCCCATGGTGTGGCCGAGGGCACCCTTGATGGAGTTCATCGGGATGCGGGCGGCGCGCGCGCCGAGCGCGCGCTTGAGCACGGCCGTCTCGATCCGGTCGTTGAGCGGTGTCGCGGTGCCGTGCGCGCTCACGAAATCCACGTCGGCGGCGCCGACCTCCGCGTCGGCGAGCGCCACGCGAATCGCGGCCTCGAGCCCGCGTCCCTCGGGGTCCGGTGCCGCGATGTGGCTCCCAT
>QHSQ01000384.1 GCA_003221615.1 Candidatus Rokuibacteriota bacterium
CATCGATCCGTCGCCGTCGCTCTCGTTCGGCGATCGCGGCGCGCTCCAGGCGAAGCTCGCCGACGATCTCAGGATCGGGCTCGGGATTCGCGTCACGGTCGACATCGGTGAGCCGGGGTCGCTCCCGCGCTGGGACCACAAGGCTCGTCGCGTTCGCGACGAGCGGACGGAGGTGCCGTTTTGAAGGCCGCGCTCTTCCGGGAGCACGGTGGCGCCGAGAAGATCCTCTACGAGGACTATCGCGATCCCACGATCGGAGCCGGCGAGGCGCTGATCCGCGTGCGCGCGTGCGCGCTCAACCAGGTGGACATGCTGCTGCTGGACGGTCGCTTCCCGCCGCCCGAGGGGCTGCCCCACGTGAACGGCTGCGAAGTAACGGGCACGGTCGAGGCGACGGGAGCCGGCGTGACCGGCCTCGCGCGCGGCCAGCGCGTGATCATCTTTCCCGGCTTCGCGTGCGGCCGCTGCGAGTACTGCCTGCTCGGCGAACGAACGGTGTGCGTGCGCTACGGGTACCTCGGCGCCCACAAGGACGGCGGCTACGCCGAGCTGGTCCAGGCGCCGGCGGCCAACGTGTTGCCGCTGCCCGAGGCGATCGGGTTCGAGGCGGGCGCCGCGGTGCCGCTCGCGATGCTCACCTCGTGGCACGCGCTGGTGGCGCAGGCGGAGCTCCGACCCGGACAGACCGTGCTGGTCCAGGCCGCCGGCAGCGGCGTGGGCAGCGCGGCGATCCAGATCGCGCGCCTCTGCGGCGCCCGGGTCATCACGACGGTCGGCTCCGACGACAAGGTGGAGTTCGCCAAGGCACTCGGCGCCGAGCACGTCGTGAACTACCGCACGCAAGATTTCGTCGAGGAGACGAAGAAGTGGACCGGCAAGCGCGGGGTCGACGTGGTCGTCGAGCACATCGGCGGCGACACCTTCGAGCGATCGGTCTACGCGCTGACCCGGCTCGGCAAGCTCGTCACGATCGGCTCCCACGATACCCACTGGGGCCGCCTCGACCTGCGGCACGTCTACTCGAAGAACCTCAGGATCCTCGGGACCAATCTGGGCTCGATCGTCGAGCTGAAAACGGTCCTCGACCACGTGGTCCGGGGACAGCTCCGCCCGGTCGTCGACCGCGCGTTCCCGCTGAAGGACGCGCGCGCCGCCGTGCAGCACGTGCTGGATCGCAAGAACAAGGGGAAGGTCCTCCTGGTCTCGTGACGCTCGGGGCCCTGCTCGCGCGCGCCGCGCTCCGCCGACCCGACGCCGAGGCCGTCGTCGACGGACCGCGGCGGCTCACGTACGGGGAGCTCGACGCGAGGGCCGCCGCGGCGGCGTGGGGTTTCGGACGCCTCGGTGTCGCCCGAGCGACCGCGTGCTGCTCGCGCTGCGCAATCGTCTCGAGCACGTCGTCGCCTACTGGGCTCTCCAGAAGCTCGGCGGCGTCGCCGTCCCCGTGAATTTTCGCCTGGCCGCCAACGAGCTCCGCTACCTCCTCGCCGATTCCGGCGCGAAGGTTGCCCTGTTCGAAAATTCGACGTCCGATCCTATGCTCGAAGCCGCGCGCGGCACCCCGACCTGCCTCGTGTTCGTCGGCGACAGAAAACCGACCGGCGCGACGCCCTCAGACGATGTCCTAGGTTTCGAGGGAGTACTCGGGGATGGGGCCGGTGGGGGGCGGGGGGGTGTCGCGCGGCGAAGTGGGACCCCTTCGTCCCGCCCGCAGCGCGAAGCGCTGCGTTTGGGCGAACGGGTGACGCAGCCGCGCGACCCCCCCCGCCCCCCACCGGCCCCATCCCCGAGCTGCCAAGCGAGAGTGATCTCTCGCTGATCCTCTATACGTCAGGAACAACGGGACGTCCGAAAGGAGTCCCGCGCACGCACAAGAATCACTACGCGGGCGCGATGGCGCAGGTGATCCAGTGCGGCTACGGGTGGGGCGAGCGGACGCTCGGCGTCATGCCGCTCTATCACACGATGGGCATTCACGCGCTGACCAGCATGGCGGTGATCGACGGCTGCTTCGTCTGCCAGCCCGAGTGGTCGAGTGCGGCCGCGCTGCGGCTGATCGCCGATGAGCGGCTCACCGCGCTCTATCTGATCCCCACGCTCTTCTGGGAGCTGACCCACGCCCCCGAGCTCGCGCGCGCCGACGTGGCCTCGGTGCGAAAGCTCGCGTACGCCGGCGCGCCGATGCTGGCGCCGCTCACCGAGGCGTGCGCGAAGACGTTCGATCCAGACGTGTTCGTGAATCACTACGGCTCCACCGAGATCTACACGTTCTCGATCTTTCCCGACGTGCGCGCCAAGCCCGGCTGCGCCGGGCGAGCGGGGATCCACTCGACCGTGCGGGTCGTTGTCGCGAGCGCCGAGCGCCGGGTCCGGCCCGACGAGATCGCGCCCGCCGGCGTCAAGGGGGAGATCATCGCGAGCCTCGAATCGGACGAGGCGTTCGCCGGGTATTGGAACCGGCCGGACGCCGACACGCGGGCGTTGCGGGAGGGCTGGTATTTCACCGGCGACATGGGCTGGATCGACGCCGAGGGCGATCTGTGGGTCGCCGGCCGCGTTGACGACATGATCATCAGCGGCGGCGAGAACATCCATCCGGTCGAGGTCGAGGACGTGCTGGCGCGCCACGCCGCCGTGAAGGACGTGGCGGTGATCGGCGAGCCCGACGAGAAGTGGGGCGAGCGAGTGGTGGCCTTCGTCGTCCCGGCCGGCCCGGTGACGGCGGAGGCTCTCGACCATCACTGCCGGGTCAGCGGCGATCTCGCGAACTTCAAGCGGCCGCGCCGCTTCGTCTTCGTCGCCGAGATCCCCAAGACGGCCTCGGGCAAGATCTTACGCAGGCTGCTGCGCGACGGCCACTACACGGAGGTGCGACCATGAGCGAGTTTCTTCGAGTCGAGCGCGCCGGGGCCGTGGCGACCATCTGGATCGATCGCCAGCCCCGGATGAACACGATGACGGTCGCGATGCGCAACGAGTTTCCCGGCATCTTCGCGGGGCTCGAGGCCGACGAGACCGTGCGCGTGGTCGTGATCCGCGGCGCCGGCGGCAAGGCGTTCAGCGCCGGCGGCGACGTGTCCGAGTTCCTCCAGCAGGAGCCCGCAGACCTCGAGCTGTGGGGCGACACCCTCACCGCCGCGGAGCGGTGCCGCAAGCCGGTCATCGCCGCCATCGACGGATATACGATGGGGGCCGGGCTCGAGCTGGCCGTCGCCTGCGACTTCCGGCTGGCAACGTTACGATCTGAGTTCGCGTTCCCGGAGGTCAGGCTGGGAATGATCCCCGGCAGCGGCGGTACCCAGCGCGCCCTGCGCCTCATCGGCATGACGCGCGGCAAGCTCTTCATGATGACGGGCCAGCGGATCTCGGCCGAGCGCGCGGAAGCGTGGGGGCTGATCACCATGGCCGTGCCCGACGACAAGCTCGACGAGGCGGTGGCCGCGCTGGCCGGCGAGCTGGCCGATCGCGCGCCGCTGGCGCTCCGCACCTTGAAGATGGTACTCAATCGTGGTGCCGAGGCGCCGCTCGAGACCGCGCTCGAGCTCGAGCGCAAGGCGTACGCGTGGCTTCGCTCGACCCACGACTACGCGGAGGGCGTGACCGCCTTTCTCGAGAAGCGGCCGCCCAAGTACACGGGGAGGTAGGCGATGGCCCGATCTGTTGGACTGATCCTCGCGAATCGCGCCGTCGTGCTCGGCGCCGTCAAGGTGGCGGATCTCGTCGACCTCACGGCGCAGGCGGAGCGCTCCGGCTTCTTCGACGCCGTCTGGGCCGGCGATAGCCTCTTGGCCAAGCCGCGCCTCGAGTCGGTGACCCTCCTCTCCGCGCTGGCTGGCGTGACGACCAAGCTGCGCCTGGGCGTCGGCTGCATGGCGACCTTCGTCCATCGCCATCCGGTCATGCTCGCGCATCAGTGGGCGAGCCTCGACGTGCTCTCGGGTGGCCGGACATTGCTGGCAGTGTGCCTGGGCGGGCCGAGCGAGGCGAACGCGGCGCAGGCCGCCGAGCACGACGTGATGGGCATTGCCTCGGCCGAACGCGTGGGGCGCCTGGAAGAAGGGATCGTCGTGCTGCGCCGCCTCTTCGGCGGCAAGAACGTCTCGCACCAGGGCCGCTTCTACTCGTTTACCAGCGTGACGCTCGAGCCGCGCCCCGTGCAGCAGCCGTGCCCGATCTGGATCGCGTCCAACCCCACCGGCCTCACGTGGAAGGGCGGCGCGTCGGCCTCGGAGGCGGTCATCGAGCGCTCGTTCCGGCGCATCGCGCGTCACGCCGACGGCTGGATGACGAACAAGCTCTCGCCCAACGAGTTCCGACAGCAGTGGAGCCGCATCGGCGCGATGGCGCGCGAGGAAGGCCGCGACCCCGCGAAACTCGGCAGCGCCCTCTATCACAACATCAACATCACCGAGGACCGGCAGAAGGGGCTCGAGGAGACCAAGGCCTTCCTCGACACGTACTACACGGCGAAGTTCTCGCGCGAGTTCGTCGAGCAATGGACCATCTCCGGCGGCCCCAAGCAGTGCGCCGAGGAGCTCGCCGCGTACTTCGATGCCGGCGTGAGCCACATGGCGCTGCGCTTCGGCTCCTGGGACCAGGTGGGTCAGTTCAAGCGCTTCCTCGGCGAGGTGGCGCCGGCGCTCGGCGCATGACGCTTTCGGGCGAGCTTCTGATCCGGCTGGTCGTCGGGACCGCCCTCGGCGGCGTCATCGGCTACGAGCGGAACATCCACGGCCGGCCGGCCGGTTTCAGGACACACCTCATCGTCGCGCTGGCGTCGACCACGTTCATGCTGGTGTCGACGCACTTCGTCTATTTTCAGCACTACACGAAGGATGACCTCGTCACCGTCGATACCTCTCGCATCGCCGCGTCGGTCGTCACCGGGATCGGATTCCTCGGCGGCGGCGCGATACTCCGCACCGGAGTGAGCGTTCAAGGGCTGACGACCGCCGCCGGCCTCTGGCTGGTCGCGGCGATCGGGTTGTCCGCCGGCGCCGGCATGTACGTCGTCAGCGCGGCCGCCACCCTGTTCGGCGTGGTGGCGCTGGCGGTGCTGCGCCGCTTCGAGCACAAGGACGAGCGCCTGCTGCGGCGCCGGATCTCGCTGGTCGTGGCCGAGGGCGGCCCGTCGGTGCCGGCGCTGCTCGGCGCCCTCGCCGGCGCCGGCGTCGTCGTCTCGCCGGCGGAGTACGACCGGCGCGTCGAAGAGCACCGTGTTCATGTGACGCTCCAGGCTCAGGTTCCGGTGGGCGGCAGCGAGCGTCTGGTTGGTCTGCTCGAGTCGCAGCCTGGCCTCGAGCGTGTGCGGGTAGAGCCGATCTCATGAGCGTTACGCGGCGCCGAGCGGGGAAAGGAAGGCCAGACGGATGAGCTTCGTCGACATGCGCGAGTGGATCACGCGGCTCGACACGGAAGGAGAGCTGCGGCGGATCAAGGCCGAAGTGGACTGGGATCGGGAGCTCGGCGCGATCGCGCGCCGCGTGCTCGAGAAGAAGGGCCCGGCGCTGCTCTTCGAGCGCATCAAGGGCTACGAAACCGGGCGCTGCACGAAGCTCTTCATCAGCGGTCTCGGGAGCGTCGGTCGCCTCGCGCTTGCGCTCGGCTTCCCCAAGGACGTGTCCAACCGCGACCTGGTCCAACACGTCATGAAGCTCAATCGGCAGGCGATCCCCCCGAAGACCGTCGCGACCGGGCCCGTCAAGGAAGTGATCGTCCGCGGCACGGACATCGACCAGACGGAGTTTCCGGTCCCGAAGTGGCATTACCTCGAGGGCGGGCGCTACATCCACACGTTCTCCGGGATCGTCACGCGCGATCCTGAGACGCGCGCGATGAACGTCGGCATCTACCGCGGCATGATCGGCAAGAGGAATACGGCGCCGTTCCTGCTCATCAAAGGCGGCCAGCACTGGGGCCAGCACTTCCTCAAGTACGCGGCCCGCGGCGAGCCGATGCCGGTGGCCTGCGTGGTCGGCTGGGATCCGATCATGCCGTTCCTTGCCGGCTCGCCGATCCCGACCGGCG
>QHSQ01000385.1 GCA_003221615.1 Candidatus Rokuibacteriota bacterium
TCCCGAGGAGCTGGAAGAAGCGGCGATGATCGACGGCGCCACGCGCTTCGGCGCGTTCCGCCGGATCATCCTGCCGCTCGCGGCGCCCGGCGTGCTGGCCGCGGGCCTCTTCGCCTTCACGCAGGCGTGGAACGAATTCCTCTACGCGCTGGTCTTCATCAGCGACGTCAAGCAGCGCACGTTGCCGGTCGGCCTCTCCACGTTCATCACCGGCGATGTCTACGGCTGGGGCTATCTCATGGCCGGTGCGGTGCTCACCACCCTGCCGGTCATCGGGGTTTACACCTATCTCCAGCGCTACATGGTGGAAGGCCTCACCGCCGGGAGCGTGAAGGGATGAGGTGTCCGGGTTGTCACCAGGACAACCCCGACAGCGCGCGCTTCTGCAATGGCTGCGGCACCCGGCTCACCGCCGTGGCCACGGCGGTCGAGCCGCAGACCTACACGCCGGCACACATCGCCGACAAGATCCGCACCTCGCGCGGCGCCATGGTCGGCGAGCGCAAGCAAGTCACCGTGCTCTTCGCCGATCTCAAGGGCTCGATGGAGCTCCTCGGCGACCGCGATCCCGAGGAAGCCCGCCGGCTGCTCGACGCGGTCCTGGAGCGGATGATGGAGGCGGTCCACCGCTACGAGGGCACCGTGAACCAGGTGATGGGCGACGGCATCATGGCCCTGTTCGGCGCGCCCCTCGCCCACGAGGACCATGCGGTGCGCGCCTGTTACGCGGCGCTCCGGATGCAGGAGACCGTCGGGCGCTACGCCGAGGTGATCCAGAAGACCGAGGGGATCTCGGTCCGGATCCGGGTCGGGCTCAACTCCGGCGAGGTGGTGGTGCGCTCGATCGGCAGCGATCTCAAGATGGACTACACCGCGGTGGGCCAGACGACTCACCTGGCGGCGCGCATGGAGCAGATGGCGGACCCCGGCACCATCATCGTCGCGCCCAGCACCCTGCGGCTCGCCGAGGGCGCCGTGCAGGTCGCGTCGCTGGGCGCCCGGCCGATCAAGGGGCTCGACGCGCCGATCGAGGTCTCCGAGCTCGTCGGCGGGGCGCCGGCACGATCGAAGCTTCGGTTCATCGGCGGCCAG
Organism: Candidatus Rokuibacteriota bacterium; assembly: GCA_003221615.1. Lineage (GTDB taxonomy): Bacteria > Methylomirabilota > Methylomirabilia > Rokubacteriales > CSP1-6 > AR31. The sequence goes on from QHSQ01000385.1 coordinate 1,093, forward strand.
CAGCTCTCTCGATTCATCGGGCGGGGCGCCGAGCTCGAGCGGCTGCACGCGCTGCTCGAGCTGGCGCGGGCCGGCCAGGGCCAGATCGCGGCGGTCAGCTCGGAGGCGGGAGTGGGCAAGACGCGCCTCCTCTACGAGTTCCTCCGCTCGGCGAAGACGCAGACGTGGCGAATCCTCGAAGGGCGCTCCCACTCCTACGAGCGCGCGGCCTCCTATCGCCCGATCATCGAGCTCTTGCGCGCGTACTTCGAGCTGGACGCGCTCGATCCGGCCTCACGCGTGATCGAGAAGGTCGCCGCGACGATCCGCGACCTCGATCCAGGGCTCGGCGACACCGTCGCGCCGCTGCTGTCGCTCCTCGACGTGCTACCGTCGGACGATCCGTTCCGCGGGCTCGACGCGCGCGAGCGGCACGAACGGGTCGTCGACGCGCTCACGCACGTAATCTTGAAGGAGACCGAGCGCCGGCCGCTCGTGCTGGTCCTCGAGAATCTGCAGTGGGCCGACGCCGAGACGCAGGCGTTCCTCGACAACTTGCTCGACCGGATCCCGACCGCGCGGCTGCTGCTGCTCGTCGAGCACCGGCCCGAGTTCGAGCACGATTGGGCGGGTCGGCCCGGCTTCAATCGCGTGGAGATCGACCCGCTTTCGGCGGCGGCGACTGATGAGCTGCTCCGGGCGCTCCTCGGCGACCATCGCGCGCTACGGCCGCTGCGCGAGCTCCTGATCCAGCGGAGCAACGGCAACCCGTTCTTCCTCGAAGAGATCGTCCGGACTCTCGTCGAGACCGACGCGCTCGTCGGCGAGCGCGGGGCCTATCGGCTGGCCGGCGAGCTCAAGACGATCCAGGTGCCCGCGACCGTGCAGGCCGTCCTCGCCGCGCGCATCGATCGGCTCCCCAGCGACGAGAAGCTGTTGCTCCAGTCGTCGGCCGTGGTCGGCTCCGACGTGCCGCAGGCGCTGCTCGAGGCGATCGTGGACGTGTCCGCCGAGAGCGTCGGGCGGGTGCTGGTAAGCTTGCAAACCGCCGGGTTTCTCTACGAGGCGAGCCTGTTCCCCGACGTCGTCTACCGTTTCAAGAGCGCGCTCACCCGCGACGTCGCCTACGCGAGCCTCCTGCGCGAGCAGCGGCGCGTGCTGCACGCGCGGATCGTGGACGCGATCGAGCGGCTCTATCACGATCGCCGAACGAGCCACGTCGACCAGCTCGCGTTCCACGCCTCGCGGGGCGAGGCGTGGGCAAAGGCCCTCGTCTACAACCGACAGGTCGGCGCGCGCGCGGTGCTGCACGCGGCGAACGGTGAGGCGGTGCAGGCCTTCCAGGACGCGCTCGCCGCGCTCAAGCGGCTGCCGGAGACTCAAGAGACGCTCGAGCAGGCGATCGACCTTCGTCTGGATCTGCGTCCGCCGCTGCTCCAGCTCGGCCGGCTCGACGACGTGCTGGCGGTCTCGCGGGAGGCCGAGAAGCTGGCCGGCGACCTCGGCGACGAGCCGCGCCTGGCCCGCGTCTACACGTATCTGATCAACTATCACTACCTCAAGGGCGAGACGACCCAAGCGATCGAGTACGGACAGCGCTGCCTCGACGTCGGACGCGCCATCGGCGATCCGGCGCTGCAGGGACTGGCGCGCCAGTACATGGGTCAGAGCTACCACGCGCAGGGCGATTACGCGCGGGCCGAGCGCGCGCTCCGCGAGAACATCGAGGCGACCGCGGGCGACCAGGCCACGATCTCGTACGTCGCCTCGTGCGGCTGGCTCGCGTTCAGCCTCGCCGACCGCGGCGCGTTCGACGCGGCCTACTCGTATCTGGCCGAGGCGCAGCGCGCCGCCGAGACCACCCAGCACGCCTACGGCCGGCTGATCGCCTGGACCTTGATCGGGCTCGTCTGGATCCGTCGCGGGCGGCTGGCGCGTGCCGTGTTGCCGCTCGAGCGCGGCCTGGAAGCGTGTCGTCGCAAACACCTGACGGTGTGGCTGCCGATCCCGCTGTCGCTGCTCGGCCTCGCGTTCGTTCGCATGGGCCACGTGCACGAAGGGCTCCGCCTGCTCGAGGACGGCGTCGCGGTGAGCCGCGAGCTCGGCATCCGCGCGTACCTCGCCGCCTGGCTCGTCAATCTCGCTGAAGGCTACCTGTCGGACGGTCAGTATGCGCGGGGGCTCGAGACCGCGCGCGAGGCCCTCGACATGGCGCGCGAGCACGGTGAGCGCGGCCACGAGGCGCAGGCGCTCCAGGTGCTCGGCGACATCGCCGCGCGCGGCGCCGCCCCGAACCCTCAGGAGGCGCGCGAGCGCTACGAAGAGGCGCTGCGCCTCGCCGAAACGCTGGGGCTGCGTCCGCTCGTCGCGTCCTGCGTGCTGAGCCTCGGCGCCCTCGCGGCGCGGCTGGGTGACGGCGAGGACGCCGTGCGGCGGCGGGCACAGGCGCAGCGGATCCTCGACGAGCTCGACATGCGCTCCGGACGAGAGCACGCCGAGAAGGAGGTGACCGAGCTCGGTCACCTCTTCATCGTGGCGCGCTCGCAACCCGACCTGTACGACTTCCTGGCTCAGGAGCTCTCGGGAGCCGAGAGGATCCGGGTGCTCTTCGATCGGCGGCGCGGCGAGCAGCGCCAGCGGTTCGAGGAGCTGACGGAGGAGCGCCGGCGCGCCGAGCGTCGCCGTGAACAGCTGGACCAGGACCTCCGCGACTGGGGCTTCGGGGTGGCCCCGCGACGGGTCGGATGACCGAGCACTTCCTCGTCGAGCGCGCCGGATCCACCGCGCTGCTCACCTTCAATCGCCCCGACGCCCGCAACTCGATGACGTTCGAGATGTACGAGGCGCTCCACGACGCGTGCGTCGCGCTCGACGCCGACCCGGCGGTGCGCGTGCTCGTGCTGCGCGGCGCGGGCGACCGTGCCTTCGCGAGCGGCACCGACATCCGTCAGTTCCTCGACTTCGAGACGCGCGAGGATGCGCTCGCCTACGAGGCGCGACTGAGCCGGGTGCTCTCGCGCCTGGCCGGCATGAGCAAGCCGACGATCGCGATGCTACAAGGCGACGCGATCGGCGGCGGGCTCTTCATCGCGCTGGCCTGCGACCTGAGGCTCGCCGCCCCCCACGCGCGCTTCGGCGTGCCGGTGGCCCGCACGCTCGGCAACTTCCTGGCGCCGGTGAGTCTCTCTTTGCTGGTGGCCGCGCTCGGTCCCGGCCGCGCCCGCGAGCTCGTGCTCACGGCCCGGTTGCTGGACGCCGAGGAGGCCAAGGCGAGCGGCTTGATCGATCGCATCCATCCGGCCGCGGAGCTCGAGTCACGCGCGCGCGAGCTGGCGGCGAGCCTCGCCGAGCTGGCCCCGCTCACGATCGCCGCGACGAAGGAGGCCACGCGCCGGATGCTGGCGGTGCTGACGCCGCGCGACCTCGACGACCTGATCGTGTCCTGCTATCTGAGCCGCGATTTCCACGAAGGCGTTCGCGCGTTCCTGGAAAAGCGAAAGCCCGACTGGCAGGGACGTTGATCCGCGGCGGGCGCGGGCATGAGCGTCGTTGGACGATTCAGCGTGTCGATCTCGGAGGGATCGCGGCGAAACTCAGACGGTGAAACGAGTCGCCGGCTGGTTGGCGGTGGCTCCAGGCCGTCCAGATGTCAGAGCCGTTGAAGCGTCGGCTCGACCGGCGAGCGGCCTCGATCCAGCGCGCCGAACCAGCATCTAGTTGTTGCTCGTCATGTTGAGGATGCGGCCCTCGAGTTGATGAAGAAGCGGGACGTACTCGTCGCTGCCGCAAGTCGGGCAGGTCGGGTCGCCCAGCTCGAAGCATTCCTCGCACGCCACGCAGACGGCGAGGCTACGGAGCGAGATCGGGACTCTCGAGAGCGTTCGAACCATCGTGCTGATCATCGCCTTTGTCCTCCTGCACGGGTACTGACGCAAAGCCGATACCAGACTGGGCCACGGCCTCAACCGTCTGTATTCATAGTATTTTTTGAATTTCCGGTCGTGCCGTGGCCACGGGTGGCTCGATTGTTACCGCCCCGAAACCGCCAGGTTTGGTCAGCCCCGGTCCACTTGCGCGGTCGAGTGCGGTGGCGCACCGCGTCGGGCCGGTCTAGAGTGCTTCGAATGACCGCCCCCCTCGAGCGACGATGGGCCCAGATCGCGGGGATCGCGCTCATCGCCCTGACCTCATTCGCGGTCCTGCGCCCGTTCATCACGCCGATCGCATGGGCGGCGATCCTCGCGTATGCCAGCTGGCCACTGCACGCGCGGATCGAACGTCTCCTGCGAGGCCGAACCGGATGCAGCGCCTTCCTGATGACCATCCTGATGGTCCTCGTCGTGATGGTTCCGTCCGTGCTGGTCTCGGCTGCGCTCGTGGTCGAGCTTCAGAACGCGTTCGAGGGGTTCAGGGCCTGGCTGCCTTCCGGTCCCGCGTCGCTCGCGGCCACGCTTCGCGACATCCCCTGGATCGGCCCGCGGGCAGCCGACTGGATCGAGAGCCTCGTGGCCGACCCGGCCCAGATGCAGCAATGGGTGCTCGCCCGCACCGGTCTCGTCGTCGGGCTCGTCGCGAGCACCGCGGGCGACCTCGGGCGGCTGGCGCTCGATGCGATCCTGGCCCTTCTGACGCTGTTCTTCTTCTACCGGCACGGCCGCGAG
>QHSQ01000007.1 GCA_003221615.1 Candidatus Rokuibacteriota bacterium
ATATAACGATGGTCATCGGAGTTCCGCGAGTCGACCTGATAGACGTTGTGGTCGGCATAGCTCACGATGCGCGCGGGCACGGCGCGCGGAAACCCCATCGCCTCGAACTGGAGCCAGGACATCGTGCCGTTGGTGTCGGTCAGGAGCACCTGGTCGACCGAGATGGCGATCTCCTGGCCGGCGACTGGTTTGCCGGCGACCAGGTGACTGTCGATCAGCTTTTGCGTGAGGCTTCGGGGCATTTAGTTTAACTGGGGGGGAGCGAGCGCCGCTCCTCCCCCAGACCCCCCCACCGTTTCGAACTCGGTCGGCGGCGATGTCGGCGTCGGCGGTGACGTCATTGGTGCTTGGTGAAGCTCAATGCTTTTGAGAGGCCGGTTCGAAGGCGGGTTCTTCATCGCTTGCTCGGTGTGGTCATCGCGTGTGCGATCGGTCATTGCGGTCAGCGCTTGTCGACGGGCTTCCAGGTGCGGCGGGTGGGGCCGATGTAGTCGCCGCGGGGGCGGATCAGGCGGTTATCGTCGAATTGCTCGATGATGTTCGCCGTCCAGCCCGCGATGCGTCCGGCCGCGATCACCGGGGTGAAGAGGTCGACGGGGATACCGAGCGAGTAGAAGAGCGGCGCCGAGTAGAAATCGACGTTGGGGATGAGCTTCTTCGCCTCGTTGATGCGCGCGTGGAGCTTCACGGCCATCTCGTACCACTTGAACTGGCCGGACTGCCGGCACGCTTCCTCGGCCATTCCCTTGAGGATCGCGGCGCGTGGATCGCCCGCCTTGTAGACGCGATGGCCCATCCCCATGAACCGGCGCTTGTCCGTGAGCGCCTTCTCGGTGAAGGCGTCGACGTTGGCGACCTCGCCGATCTCCATCAAGGTCCGCATGACGGCCTCACCCGCGCCGCCGTGCAACGGTCCCTTGAGCGCGCCGACCCCGCCGGCCACCGCCGAGTGCATGTCCGACTGCGTCGAGACGATGCAGCGGGTCGTGAAGGTCGACGCGTTCAGCTCGTGCTCGGCGTAGAGCGTCAGGCTCGCGTCGAACGCCTTGGCGACGACGCCACTCGGCCGCTTGCCCGTGAGCATGTAGAGGAAGTTCGCGCCGTGTGAGAGATCCGAGGCCGGGCGGATCGGCTCCTCGCCGCTCCGAACCCGGTGGTGCGCGCAGATCGCCGTCGCCAGCTGGCTCGTGAGGCGGATCGCCTTTCTCAGGTTCGCCGCGTGGGAGTTATCGGTGGTGTCCGGATCGCTCATGCCGAGCATCGCCACGGCGGCCTGGAGCACGCGCATCGGATCGGTCGCCTTGGGCATGAACCGGAAGGCCTGGACGAGGTCGACGGAGATCTCGCGCGCCGCGATGAGCGCGAGGGTGGTCTTGTCGAGCTGGGCCGCGTTCGGGAGATCGCCGTACCAGAGCAGGTGGCACACTTCCTCGAAGCTCGCGCGCCGCGCCAGGTCGTCGATGTCGTACCCACCGTAGGCGAGGCGGCCGTTCTTGCCGTCGAGATCGCAGAGCTTGGTCTCGGCGGCGACGACCCCCTCGAGTCCCCGGATGAGCTGGCTGCCTTCCTTGTCCATGATCGCTAGCCTCTGAGAGCTGGATTGCCTGGATGGTAGCAGGAATCGATCGGGGGTGCCGCTTCGGGCCGACAGCACCCGGCGGTTGCGAACGGATGGGGGCTGGACCTCATCGGAGTCCCGCGGCTCCTGGTGACGTACCGTCGCCTTCCGCTCACCACGACTCCCGCCGCGGTGCGGCGCCGACGTCAGACAGGTGACTGTTCGCGATGCGAGCGCAGCGATCGTACGAGCGCCGGCCGCAGCCGCCGCGGCGTCACCCGCCGGAGATCCACGTCGTCCCCGCCCACGAAGGTCGCCAGCGAGCGCAGCGCGCCCGCGACGCCGGCGATCGCCTCGTCCTGGTCCAGACGACCCGTGCCACTCGGCGGCGATCCGGCCGCCGCGAACCAGGGCTCGAAGTGAACGTGGCGCACCTCCAGCCTTCGATCGGCGCGGTGAGATTTGGCGTCGACGCGGCCGATGAGGTAGCCGTGATGAAGGATCGGGAGCGTGTAGTAGCCGTGCACGCGCTTGGGCCCGGGCGTGTAGACCTCGATGCGGTAGTCGAACCCGAAGAGTCGCGCGACCCGGGCGCGATGCCACATGAGTGAGTCGAACGGTGAGATGAGGGTCGTCCCGTGCGACGGCGTGCCCGCTCGTCCAGCGCGCGCCAGCGCCGGCAGATCGCTCGTGAGCGCGAGCCACCGTCCCGGCGCGCCCTCGAGCTCGATCTCCGTGATCTCGCCGCGCTCGAGCATCTGGCGGAGCGCGGCGCGGCGGGCGCCCGGCCGGAAGCGAGGAAACGTGAGATAGCGCGCGACATCGAGCTCGGTCGCGGCGCCCATGGCGCGTAGCGAGCGCTCGATGTGCCACCGCTGGAATTCCACCGACGAGACCGGCTCGACCCCGAGCGCATCCGGCAGCGCGCGCTCCAGGAGGTCGTAGCGCTTCTGAAAGTGCTGGCGCGAGTGGATCGCGAGCGCGCCGGTCATCCACAGGTGATGGAGCGCGTGCTGCACGGGCCGCCACGACCACCAGCCGCCGCGGCCCGCGGGGCGCCGTCCCTCGAAGTCGCCGTTGCCCATGGGCCCGTTGGCCTGGACGGCCTCCCGCACCGTCTTGAGCATCTTTCCGTTCCGGCGAAGCCAGCCGGACCAGCCGGTGTGCCGACTTCGATAGTCGAGCATCGCGCGCCGCCACCACGGGAAATCCGAGGCCGGCACGAGACACGCCGCGTGAGCCCAGTACTCGAAGAGGAGCCGGCGCCGGTAGATCTGCCGGTCGAGCCACGCCCGATCGTACGGGCCGAACCGGCTCCAGATCGTCAGGTAGTGCGCGCGCTCGAGGACGTTGATGGAGTCGAGCTGGATCCCGCCCACGTCCTCCGCGAACCGGCGCAGCCGGCCGGCGGTGAGCGCGCTCGCCCGGGGCCGCGCGAGGTGCTGTCGCTCGAGAAAGAGCGTGGTGACGGCGCGCAACGTAGCAGAGCGGCGTGGCATGGCTCGGCCGCGCCTAGACCTTCGCGACGATGTCCTCGGCGAACGCGCGCAGCGCGTCCCAGTCGTAAGGGCCGTCGCGGAACGCGATGTTGACGCGTGAGCAGCCGGCGTCGCGGAATTTCGCCACCATCTCCCGCGCGTCCTTCGCCGTGCCGCGCAGGAAGCCCCCCAGCTCGTCGCCCCGCGGGCCCCAGTGGCTCCGGAAGATTTCTTCCCCGCGCGCCGCACCCCTGGCGTCGGCGCCCATGTAGAAGCCGAGGTTGACCGTGCGCGCGATCGTTCTTGGATCGCGCTTCTCGGTCTCGCACCACTGGTCGAGCACCCGGCCCTTCTGGATCCACTCGGCCGGGGCGATGTAGGGCGCGTTCCAGCCGTCCGCGTACTTCGCGGCGGCGCGCAACGTGCGTTTCTCACCCTTTCCGCCGATCCAGATCGGCACCCGTGGCTGCAGCGGCTTGGGGAAATTCGGCGCGTTCTCGAGCCGGAAGTGCTTGCCCTGAAAATTCGCGCGGCGACCTTCGGGATCGAACAGCAGGCGCAGGCACTGCGCGTACTCCTCGAGCATGTCCTCGCGCACGCCGATGCGCGGGAAATCGAGGCCGAACGCCTTGGCCTCGACGTCGTGCCAGCCGGCGCCGATGCCGCAGTCGACGCGGCCGCCCGAGAGATGATCGATCGTCGTCAGCGACTTGGCGTGAAGGCCGGGGTTGCGGTAGGCGACGCAGTACACGAGGGCGCCGAGGCGCACGCGGCGCGTCTCGAGGGCGGCGGCCGTCAGGGTCGAGATCGCCTCGTAGCAGTCGAAATCGCCGCCACGCGGCGGGGATTCCTGGAAGTGGTCGGACACGGAGAACCAGTCGAAGCCGTGGGCATCGGCGAACTTCCACAGCTTGCGCATCTCGTCGAGCGGGCCGCCCATGTGTCCGATGTGGATGCCGTAGGTCATCGCCATGTGGAAGGCTCCTTGGTCGGTCAGCGAGACGTTCCGTCAATCGCGATGCCCTGTCAAGGGTGGTAGGCTACCGGCTCATGGTGGATACGCTCCTGCCGCGGGGCGAGAGCTACGACGACGTCTACCGCCGCTTCCGCTGGACGATCCCGGCGGTCTACAACATCGCCGTCGACGCCTGTGACCGCCACGCCGAGGACCGCGCGCGGGTGGCGATGGTCTACGAAGACGACGCGGGCTCGGTCAGCGAGCACACCTTCGCCGAGTTCCGCGCGCGCTCGAACCAGCTCGCGCGCGTGTTCGCCGGCCTCGGGATCGAGCGGGGTGATCGCATCGGGATCGTGCTGCCGCAACGGCCGGAGACCGCGGTCGCTCATCTGGCCGCCTACAAGCTCGGCGCCGTCGCGCTCCCCCTCTCGACCTTGTTCGGACCGGACGCGCTCGAGTATCGGCTGCGCGACGCCGGCGCGAAGATCGTCGTGACGGACGGCGAGAGCCTCGAGCGCGTGCTGGCGGTCGCCAAGGGGTTGCCGGCGCTCGCGCGCGTGATCTCGGTCGACCGCGCCGACGCCGACGGCGTCACCGAGTACGGCGAGGCGATCGCCGGCGCCCCCGATTCGCTCGAGCCGGTCGCGACGGCGGCGGAAGATCCGGCGATCCTCATCTACACCTCGGGGACGACCGGACCGCCGAAAGGCGCGCTCCATGCTCATCGCGTGCTCCTCGGCCACTTGCCGGCGATCGAGTTCTATCACGAGTACTTTCCGAAGCCGGGTGACCGCCACTGGAGCCCCGCCGACTGGGCGTGGGCGGGCGGGCTGCTCGATGTGCTGCTTCCAAGCTGGCACTACGGCGTGACGGTCGTCGCCCATCGGCCGAAGAAGTTCGCCGCCGAGCGCGCCTTCGAGATCCTGGCCCGGCATCGGGTCCGCAACACGTTCCTCGTGCCGACGATGCTGAAGATGATGCGCTCGGTCGGCGATCCGCGCGGGCGCTGGCGGCTCGAGCTGCGCTCGATGTTCACGGGCGGCGAGGCGGTCGGCGAAGAGGTGATCCGGTGGGCACGTGAGGCGCTCGGCGTCACGCCGCACGAAGGGTTCGGACAGACCGAGGTGAATCTGGTCCTCGGCAACTGCTCGCTCCTGATGCCGGTGAAGCCCGGCTCGATGGGGCGGCCGATCCCCGGCCACGTCGTCGACGTCGTGGACGAGGCGGGCGCATCGCTCCCGACCGGCGAGGTCGGCGAGGTGGCGGTCCGCCGTCCCGACCCCGTGATGTTCCTGAGCTACTGGAACAACGAGAAGGCCACGCGGGAGAAGTTCGTCGGCGACTGGGCGCTCACCGGTGATCTCGCCCGGAAGGACGCGGACGGCTACTTCTGGTTCGTCGGGCGCAAGGACGACGTCATCTCGAGCGGCGGCTATCGCATCGGCCCGAGCGAGATCGAGGACTGCCTGCAGGGCCACCCGGCGGTCGCGCTGGCGGCGGCGATCGGCGCGCCCGATCCGGTCCGGGGTGAGGTGGTCAAGGCGTTCGTCCAGCTGCACCCCGGGGGCAGCGGAACGGCCGAGCTGGCGCGGGACCTCCAGGCCTGGGTGCGCACGCGCCTTTCGGCCCACGAGTACCCGCGTGAGATAGAATTCATCGAGGCGCTCCCGGTGACGACGACGGGCAAGGTGCGGCGCGCGGATCTGAGAATGCTCGAACGCCGACGGCGCGGACTGGAGACCTGAGATGGCCTACGACTACAAGAAGCACTTCGGCGAGATCACCTTGACCCAGGACCTGACGACGTTGCCCGACGAGCGGACGTGGCGCCTGCAGGCGCCCGAGCGGGACGCCGAGCCGCACCAGATCGTGCTCTACCTGGGCTGCAACGTGCTGCGCACCTCGCACATGATCCGCACGGTCACCGCGATCTTCGACCGGCTCGGCCTCGACTACGTCGCGGTCGGCGGCCCGACCTACTGCTGCGGCATCGTCCATCACCGGAACGGCGATACCGCGGCGTCCGGCGGCATGAACAAGCGCACCGTCGAGCTCTTCCAGCGCTACAAGCCCGAAGAGGTCGTGATGTGGTGCCCGTCGTGCATGTTCTTCTACGACGAGATCCAGAAGTTCGAATGGCCGTTCCCGGTGCGGCACACGACGCAGTTCCTGGCCGACCGGCTGCCCTCGATCGAGTTCACCCATCGGGTCGATGCGACCGTCGCGCTGCACTACCACAGCCAGAGCGAGCCGCGTCTTCGTGAAGGAGCGGCCGGCCGCCGACTACTGGAAGCGGTGCCGGGCCTGCGCCTCGTCGACGTCGGGTCCGAGCCGCGGTTCGGCCGACTCTGCACGGTCGACGTCCAGGCGCAGCTCGGCCAGCAAGCGTGGGACGGACTGATCCTCGACGAGATCGACCGGGCGCGCGCCGGCGGCGCGCAGACGCTCGCGACGATCTATCACGGTTGCCAGCGGCTGATCTGCGGCTTCGAGACCGAGCGCCCGATCACGATCGAGCACTATCTCTCGGTGTTCGCGCGCGGCCTCGGGATCGAGTTCGAGGACCGCTACAAGAAGTTCCGCCTCTGGCAGGATCCCGAGCGCGTGCTGGAAGAGTCGACGCCGTGCCAGACCGCGAACCACGTCGATCCGGCGCGCGCGCGGCAGCTCGTCGAGAAGACGTTCGGCCGAATCGCGACGGTATCGGACGGAAAGAGCCCGGCGGCCTCGTAGGCGGCCGGGCGCTCACGCGCTAGCGAAGCAGTGGAGATCGGGCTCTTCACCGAGTTCGAGTGGCGCCCGGGAGTCGACGAGGCGCAGGCTTTCGACGACTCTCTGGCCCAGGTGACGGTCGCCGAGGACCTCGGCTACGACGCGGTGTGGCTGGCCGAGCTGCACTTCCAGAAGGAGCGCTCGGTTCTGTCCTCGCCCCTGGTCGTCGGCGCGACGATCGCCGGACGGACCAAGCGCGTCAAGATCGGCTTCGCCGTCCAGGTCTTGCCGCTCATCCATCCGCTACGCCTCGCCGAGGACGTCGCGACGCTCGATCAGGTGAGCAAGGGACGCCTCGACTTCGGTGTGGGCCGAAGCGGGCTTCCCGGCCACTACACGGGCTTCAATATTCCGTACGAAGAAAGTCAGGAGCGGTTCGACGAGACGCTCGAGATCCTCCTGAAGGCGTGGACCGAGGAGCGGTTCACGTACGAGGGCAAGTACTTCCAGTTCCGCGACGTCTGCGCGATCCCCAAACCGTACCAGAAGCCGCATCCTCCGCTGCGCGTCGCGGCGACGTCCGAGGAGTCGTATGCGGCCGTCGGACGCCGGGGCCTGCCGATCTTCCTGGCGGTGCGGACCTCCAGCATCAGCGAGCTCGAACGCTATGTCGGCGCCTACCACGCCGCCTGGCGTGAAGCCGGCCACCCAGGCCGCGGCGAGGTCGCCGCGATCCTGCCCGTCTACGTCGCCGACACGGAGCGCCGCGCGCGGGAGGAGACCGAGGCCAGCGCGATGCACTTCTATCGCTCGGTCGGCGAGGCGCTCCTCGCCGGGCCGCGCCATGAGGTCGGCGAGCGCCTGCGGCGGATGAGCTTCGACCAGGTCTTGAAGGATTTCGCCGTCTACGGCACGCCCGAGCGCGTCGCGGACCGGCTCGAAGAGCTACGCCGCGCCATCGGCTTCACGAAGCTCGCGGTCTGGATGAACGTCGGCTCGCGCATCCCGCAGGAACGCGTCCTGGCCTCGATGCAGCTCTTCGCCGAGCGCGTCACCCCGCGGCTCAAGTAAACGAGGGATCGATCCTCACGTCGACCAGGTACGGGCCGCCGCTCGCCAGGGCCTTCTCGACCGCCGGGCCGATGTCCGACGACTTCTCGACCCGCGTGCCCGAAACGCCGAGCGAGCGGGCCAGGCCGACGAAATCGATCAGCGGCCGGTCGAGATCCATCGCGACGTAACGATCGTCCTCGGCCGAGAAGCCCTTCAGCGCCTTCGTCCGCTGCTTCAGGATCCGGTAGGACGTGTTGTTGAAGATGACGTAGACGACCGCGAGCGACTCGCGCGCCGCGGTCCACAGCGCCTGGTTCGTGTACATCGAGCTGCCGTCGCCGACCAGCGCCACGACCGGCCGATTCGGCAGCGCGAGCTTGACGCCGAGCGCCGCCGGCAACCCCCAGCCGATACCGCCGCCCCGCAGCCCGAAGAAGCTCTTGGAGTCGGCGCACCCGAAGAAGTGGCGGATACCCTGCGAGGACGAGATGGCCTCGTCGACGATGACCGCGTCGGCCGGCGTCACCTTGGAGACCTCGTGCATGAGCGTCAAGGGCGAGATCGGCACGCGGGTGGCCTCGGCTTCGGCGCGCTTGGCCAGCTCGGCGCGCTCGGCGGCGAACGCGGCGGAGACCGCCTCCGTGCGCTTGGCGGCCTGCGGGTGTCCGTTCTTGCCGGTATGGCGGCGGATCGCCTCGGCCAGCTCGGGCAGCGTGGCCTTCGGCTCGCCGAGGATCGCGACCTCGGCCGGGTAGTTCTTGCCGAGCTCCCACGGGTTCACGTCGAGGTGCACCACCGTGAGCCCCGGCGGCATCGGATCGACGTCGTCGGGGAGCGAGAGCGTGAAGAGGTCGCCGCCGACCGAGAACAGCAAATCGTGGCGCATCAGGAGCGCGCGGATCGGCGGGCCGGTGCGCGGCATCGAGCCCGCGTGGAGCAGGTGGGTGAACGGAAACGAGCACGTGCTCGCCACGCCCTCAGTGATGACCGGCGCTCCGATCAGCTCCGCCACCTCGGCGAGCTCCGCGAGGGCGTCGCCGTGGGCGACCGCGTCGCCGGCGATGATCAGCGGGTTCTTGGCCTTCGCCAGCAGCTCGGCGGCGCGCGCGACCGCCGCGCGATCGCCGACGATGCGCGGCGCGACCCGCGTCGGCGCGCCGAGGTCCAGATCGCGCTCGGCGTTCAGGACGTCGACCGGCAGCGAGAGGAAGACGGGCCCGCTCGGATGCGAGAACGCGGTCTTCACCGCGCGGTGCACGATGCGCGGCAGATCCTCGAGCCGCCGCGCCTCGGTCGACCACTTCACGAGCGGCGCGGCCATCGGCGGCAGATCCGACCAGAGGATCGGCTCGGTCACGTTGAACGACTGATCGTGCTGGCCCGCGGTGAGCAGCATCGGCGCGCCTGACTTGCTCGCGTCGTAGAGCATGCCCATCGCGTTGCCGAGCCCGGGCGACACGTGCACGTTCACCGCCGCGAGACCGCCGCTGGCCTGGGCGTACGCATCGGCCATCGCGATCGCGACCGCCTCCTGCAGCGCGAGCACGTAGTGGATACCAGGCTCGCGCGCGAGCCCGTCCATGAGCGGCAGCTCGGTGGTGCCGGGGTTACCGAACATGACCGAGACGCCTTCTTGCTTGAGGATCTGGAGAAACGCTTGCTTGCCGGTGATGTATGCCATGGTGCGCAGATGATAAGCTCACAAGCGTCCGTTACGAAAGATGCGATCGAAGGATCGGGGGGCGTCCCGTATGACCGTGCGGCTCACGTCAGTCGTCACCTTGGCGAGCTTCGGACTCGTCGTCGTCGTGTCGACCGCTTGCGGGATCGCCGGCGGCTACCTGAGCCCGTCCGGCTCGACCATCACACTCATGGCCGGATGGGAGCACCGCTTCACGCTGGAGTGGGCCGTCGACCCAGAGCAGGGGCAGCTCCGTCGAGTCCGAGGCTACATCTACAGCCGGTACGGGGAAGTGGCCGAGCCAGTGCGCATTCTGGCCCAGGCGCTCGATTCGTCTGGAGCGGTCGTCGGACAGCGGATCGCGTGGGTGCCAGGCGGAGTGAACGGTTTCCAGCGCGCGTATTTCGAGGTCGCGCAGCTGCCGGCGGCGGCGACATACCGAGTATCTGTCTGGGACTACACCCTTCTGCAGAACCCCGGTTCTGGCTGGATCTGACCCGAAGCGTCTCGCACGAGCGACTCGATCGCAAAACCCGCTGCGGGCCCCTCTGATAAGCTCTCTTTCGTGTCACTCTCAGATGCACCGCTGCTGCGCGCCGCCCGCCGCCAGCCGACGACGTATACACCGGTGTGGCTCATGCGGCAGGCCGGCCGCTACATGCCCGAGTATCGCGCGATGCGCGAGCGCTACGGGTTTCTCGAGCTCGCGCGCAACCCGGAGGCCGCCGCGGAGGTCACGCTACAGCCCGTCGCGCGTCTGGGCGTCGACGCGGCGATTCTCTTCGCCGATATCCTTCTGATCGTCGAGCCGCTCGGCGTCGGGCTCGAGTTCGCGAAAGGCGAGGGTCCGGTGATCCATCGGCCGGTCCGCTCCGAGGCCGCGATCGCGCGGCTGCCGCGCGTCGACGTCGAGACCGCGGTGCCGTTCGTGTTCGAAGCGGTGCGCCGCGTGAAGCGGGCGCTCGCCGGCACGGTACCGCTGATCGGTTTCGCGGGCGCTCCGTTCACGGTGGCGTCCTACGTCGTCGAGGGTGGGCCGTCGCGCGACTATCTGCATACCAAGCGGCTGATGTACGAGGAGCCCGAGGGCTGGAACCGGCTCATGGGAATCCTCGTCGACGCGACCGCGCGCTATCTCAACGGGCAGATCGCGGCCGGCGCCGAGGCCGTCCAGGTGTTCGACTCATGGGTCGGCGTGCTGGCGCCCGACGACTACCGCACATTCGTGCTGCCGCACACGCGCGCGCTGATTCGCGCGCTCACGCCGGAGATCCCGGTCATCCACTTCGGAACGGGCACCGCGGCGCTCCTGCCCTCGATGCGCGCCGCCGGCGGCGACGTGATCGGGCTCGACTGGCGCGTCGATCTCGACCTCGGCTGGGCCGCCGTGGGCCACGACGTCGCCGTGCAGGGCAACCTCGACCCGGTCGTGCTCCTGTCGAAGCCGGCGTACATCCGCCAGCGCGTGAAGGACATCCTCGATCGGGCCGGCGGCCGTCCGGGCCACATCTTCAACCTGGGACACGGGATCCTCCCGCAGACGCCGGTCGAGAACGCCCGCGCGCTGATCGAGATGGTTCACGAGCTGTCCGACCGGCGATGAGCGGCGTCGACTCGGTGCTGCTGGTCGCCTTCGGCGGGCCGACGGCGCCGCACGAGATCCGGCCGTTCCTCGAGATCGTCACGCGCGGGCGCGGCATTCCCGCCGAGCGGGTGGAGGAGGTCGCGCACCACTACGAGCAGATGCCGGGCGGTCGCTCGCCGCTGGCCGAGCTCACGCTCGCCCAGGCGCGCGCGCTCCAGCAGACGCTCACGCAACGCGGGCCGACGCTGCCCGTGTTCGTCGGGATGCGCAACTGGCATCCCTTCCTCTACGAGACGCTCGCCGAGATGGCCGGCAAGGGCGCGCGTCGAACGCTCGCGATCATCCTCTCGCCGCTCCGCACCGAGGCCTCGTGGGATCGCTACATCCAGGACGTCGCGGAGGCGCGGGCGCGCGTCGCCGGCGCGCCCGAGGTTGGCTTCGCGCCGGCGTGGTTCGAGAATTCGCGGTTCGTGGCGGCGGTGGCCGACCGCGCCCGCGCGGCGCTCGGCGAGGTCCCGGCGGACGCGCGAGCGGGGACGCCGCTGGTGTTCACGGCGCACAGTGTCCCGGTCGCGATGGCCGACGTCTCGCCGTACGTGTCGGACCTGAGCGCGGCGACGCGCGCCGTCGTCAGGCGCCTGGGCCACACGCGATGGTCGATCGCCTATCAGAGCCGGAGCGGGAGCCCGCGGCAGCCGTGGCTCGAGCCCGACATTGCCGACGCCCTCCGGCACCTGGCCGCCGACGGTGAGCGCCACGTGGTCGTGGTGCCGATCGGCTTCGTGTGCGATCACGTCGAGGTGCTCTACGATCTCGACGTCGAGGCGCGCCGCGTGGCCACCGGCGTGGGGCTCGAGCTCCATCGCGCGGCGGCGGTGAACGACCATCCCGAGTTCGTCGCGATGCTGGCCGATCTCGTCCGCGGCGTGCACGGCGGTGGCCGGTGAAACGAGTCAAGCTCGCCGTCATCGGCGGCGGAATCACCGGGCTCGCGGCGGCGCATCGTGCCGTCGAGCTCGCGCGGGAGCGATCGAGCGAGCTCGAGCTGACGCTCGTCGAGGCGCGCGACCGGCTCGGCGGCACCATCGCGACCGATCACGCCGGTGGATTCCTCGTCGAGGCGGGGCCCGACTCGTTCCTCTCGGAAAAGCCGTGGGCGCTGGCGCTCTGCCGCCGCCTCGGGGTCGAGCACCGGCTCGTGCGGACGGACGATCGCTTCAGAAAGGTGTTCGTGTGGCGTGCCGGGCGCCTGCACCCGCTACCAGACGGATTCCAGCTCCTGGCGCCCACGAAGCTCGGACCGTTCGTCAGGTCCGGGCTCTTCTCCTGGCCGGGCAAGCTGCGCATGGCGCTCGATCTCGTCCTGCCGCGGAGCGTGAGCGACGACGAGAGCCTGGGCGCCTTCGTGCGTCGCCGACTCGGCCGCGAGGCGCTGGAGCGCGTCGCCCAGCCGCTGGTCGCCGGAATCTACACCGCCGATCCCGACGATCTCTCGCTGGCGGCGACGATGCCGCGGTTCAGCGAGCTCGAGCGGCGCGAGCGCTCCGTCATCCTCGGGCTCTGGCGGGCGAATCGCCGCGCGCCGCAGGCGGGGACGAGCGGGGCGCGCTGGAGCCTCTTCGTGACTTTTCAGAACGGCATGGAGGAGCTCGTCACCGCACTCGCGTCGCGCCTGCCGCCGGGCTCCGTGATGCTCAAGCACCGCGTCGACGGCATCGAGCGTCGCGGCGGCGGCTGGCGCGTGCTCGGCGGCCTGGGCCCGGCGCTGGAGGCCGACCACGTCATCGTCGCGGCCGAGTCGTATACCGCGAGCCGGCTCGTGCGATACATCGACCCGGCGCTCGCGACCTTGCTCGGCGAGATTCCCTACGCGTCCTCGGCGACGGTAACGTTCGGCTTTCGCCGAGCGGAGGTGCCGCATCCGCTCGACGGCTTCGGCTTCGTCGTCCCGCGTACGGAGCGCCGCGCGGTTTTGGCCTGCACGTTCTCGAGCGTGAAGTATCCGGGCCGCGCGCCCGAGGGCCACGCGCTGCTCCGGTGTTTCGTGGGCGGCGCCTTGAACGAGCACGTGCTCGAATCGGACGATCCCGCGCTGGTGGCGGGCGCGCGGGACGAGCTGCGCCAGGCGCTGGGGATCACCGCCGAGCCCGTTCTCACGCGTGTCGCGCGCTTCCCCAAGGCGATGCTGCAGTATCACGTCGGCCACGCGGGCCGCGTCGAGGCAATCGAGCAGTGCGCCGCGGCGCTGCCGGGCCTGCATCTGGCGGGCGGCGCATACCGCGGCGTCGGGATCGCGGACTGCGTGAGATCGGGCGAGGCGGCCGCCGAGCGGGTCTTCAGCTCTCTCTAGCGCGCCGGGAGGAGCGCCACGGCCCCGCCGGGGCGCTTCCGAGCGAATGGGGGGTTTGGGGGGCCCGTCGAGGCCCCCCATGTAAATCAAACAACCTCGATCGTGCCCAGCCGGCGTAGCTCCTCGATCCGCTCCCCCGAATAGCCCAGCACGTCGCCGAGGACCGCACGGGTGTGCTCGCCGACCCGGTACGGTGCCCCGCCGCGTGGCTTCACCGGGCGGCTGTCGACGTGAAACGGCACGGCCGTGATGCGCACGGTGCCGCGCCCGGGATGATCGATCTCCGGGAACGCCTGGCGTTCAGCGAGGTGCGGGTGCGCGACGACCTCGGCAGGTGAAAGGACGGTGGCGGCGGGAACGCGCGCGGCGGTGAGCGCCTTCACCGCCTCGTCGACGGTTTTGAACGTGTCGAGCCACTCGCAAATGATCGGGTGCAGTGCCGCCCAGTTCTCGCGGCGTCCCGCCGGCGTGGCGAAGCGCGCGTCCGAGGCCAGGTCGGGCCGGTCCATCATCGCCACCAGGCGCGGCCAGAGCTGGGGCGCGCCGACCGTTTGCATCGCCACGTGGCGCCCGCCGATCCCGTGAACGACCATGCCTGGCCGCGGGCCGCGGTACTCCTGGCCCGCGTTCAGCATGCCGCCGTAGTTGATGTCCTCGGCGCCCACCATGCACTCGAGCATCGAGACGTCGAGGTAGGCGCCGCGGCCCGTCCGCGTGCGCCGCCAGAGCGCGGCCATGATCGCCCCGAACGCGTGGGTGCCGGCCAGCACATCCGCCGCTTGAAGATACCCGGGGCGCGGCGCCGGATCGGTCTGTTGCTCGAGGTGCATGATGCCCGACATCGCGTTGATGATGTGGTGGAACGCCGGCTGATGACGGAGCGGCCCGCTCTGGCCGAAGCCGGAGATCGAGCAGTAGACGAGCTCGGGTTTCACCGCCGAGAGCGCGGCGTAGTCGCAGCCGAGCTTCGTGACGACGCCCGGCAAGAAATTCTCGACGACGACGTCGGAGGCGCGCGCGAGATCCCGCAGGACCTCACGAGCCTTGGGATGCGAGAGATCGAGCGCCAGGCTCGACTTGCCCGCGTTGATCCGGATGAAGTACGTGGCCTGATCGGTCCGGCCGGTTTCCATCTGCGCGTGGCCGCGTCGCGTGTCGTCGCCTTCGCCCGGGCGCTCGATCTTGATCACGCGCGCGCCCAGATCGGCGAGCAGCCGTGTGCAGTAGGGGCCGGCCAGCACGCGCGTGAAGTCGAGAACGGTGAGACCGGCGAGAAGCGGGTCGTCAGAGCCGGGCATGGGTGGTCTCCTGCACGTGGTTTCTGAGCATCTTTTGGGCCTCGCCTTCGCGCATTCGGTCCATTAGTCTAGCAGGCGTTCGATCGGGATCCGGGGAGGACACCGCATGCGGATGGTCGACGTGGAGACGCTCGAACGGATCACGCGCGACATCTTCGCCGCCTGGAAGGCGCCCCGCGAGGACGCCGCCTGGATCGCGTCCCTGCTCGTGCGCGCGAATCTCCGCGGCCACGACTCGCACGGCGTGATCCGCATCCCGCACTACGTCCACGCCCTCAAGACCGGGGAAGTCAATCCGACGCCGTCGATCAAGACCGAGCTGGAGACCCCGACGATCGCGCGCCTCGACGGCGACAAGGGGTTCGGCCAGGTCGTGGCGCGCCACGGCATCACCCTGGCGATCGCGAAAGCGCGCGCGCAGGGCCTGTCGGCCGTCACGCTCCGGCGTACGAACCACGTGGGGCGGCTCGCGGACTACGCCGAGATGGCCGCGGTGCAG
This sequence comes from Candidatus Rokuibacteriota bacterium, assembly GCA_003221615.1. Taxonomy (GTDB): domain Bacteria; phylum Methylomirabilota; class Methylomirabilia; order Rokubacteriales; family CSP1-6; genus AR31. Next base: position 15,173 of record QHSQ01000007.1, read on the forward strand.
GGGCTGATCGGGATGCTGTGGGTCAACGCGCCGACCGCGCTGAACGTCGCGCCCTGGGGCGGCGCGGCGCGGCGTCTGGGGACCAACCCGCACGCGGTCGCGGTCCCGGGCCCCAACGCCACGGTCGCGATGTCGCACGACTTCGCGACGAGCGTCGTCGCCGAGGGCAAGCTGAAGGTGAAGTTCAACCGCGGCGAGAAGGTCGCGCCCGGCATCATGCGCAATGGCCGCGGCGAGCCGTCGATCGACCCGCGTGAGTACTACGCTGACCCGCCCGGCTCTCTGATCACCGCCGGAGAACACAAGGGCTACGGGCTCTCGCTCGCCGTGGAGATCCTCGGCGGTATCCTGTCGGGCACCGGCGCCGCGCGCCCGGACAAGGGCCCGGTGAGCAACGGCGTCCTGATGATGTGCATCGATCCCGGGCGCTTCCTGCCGCCGGGCGACTTTCACTCGCAGGTCGCCACGCTCTTCGGCTTCGTGCGCTCGGCGCCGCTGGCCGGCGGTGCCGAGGAAATCCTGATCCCGGGCGAGCCCGAGGAGCGCACCTCGCGCGAGCGGCGCGCCGGCGGGGTCCCGATCGACGACGAGACGTGGCGGCAGATCACGGCGTGCGCCACCGAGGTCGGCGTCGATGCTTGAGGTCGTCACGATGAAGGAGATCGACGCGATCTTCACGGTGACCGATGCCCTCGGCATCCATCGGGAGCAGCTGGTGATCCCGCTCGGTCCCGCCGCGCCCGGGCGCGTCCGTCGCCTGCCGAGCGGCAAGCTCGAGATCACGGTCGAGGCCGCGCGGCCGATCGCCGAATGGCTGACGGAGCTGCCGCGGCTCATCGCCGCCGCCCAGGGGAAGTGAGCTGACGTCAGGGCTCAGGCGCGGACTCGGGCTCTTCCCGCTCGCGGCGATCGTCTTCTTCAACGTCAGCGGCGGACCTTACGGGATCGAGGACGCGGTCCCCACGCTCGGTCCGGGCATGACGCTCCTGCTGCTCGTGCTCACGCCGCTTCTCTGGAGCGCACCGGTCGCCCTGGTGATGGCCGAGCTCGCGTCGGCCATGCCCGACGAGGGCGGCTACGTCACGTGGACGCGCCAGGCTTTCGGGCCATACTGGGCGTTTCAGGTCGGCTGGTGGAGCTGGATCGATAGCTTCGTCGACGTCGCCGTGTACCCGGCCCTGTTCGTCGAGTATCTGCAGTTCTGGTTCCCGTCGCTGCCGCCGATGGAGCGCTGGCTCCTCATCGTGGCCTTCATCGTCGCGCTGACCGGCCTGAACCTGCTCGGCGTGCGCCCGACCGGCCACGCGGCCGTGGCGCTCGCCGTCGTCGCACTCCTGCCGGTCGCCGCCCTCACGGTGGTCGCGCTGGTCGGGGCGCGCGTGGCACCCTGGACGCCGCTGGCGCCGGCGGGGCAGGGGGTGGAGACGTTAGGGCTCGGCCTCGCCGTGCTGATGTGGAACTATTCCGGATGGGACACGCCGTCGACGATTCTCGGCGAGACGCGCGCGCCCGAGCGCGCGTTCAGGTCCGCGATGTTCCTGACCTTGCCGATACTGATCGCGGCCTATCTCCTGCCGGTCGGCGCGGCGCTCGCCAGCGGGGCGCTTCCGTGGAGCGAGTGGACGACCGGCGTGCTCCCGACGATCGCGCGCTCGGTCGGCGGTGATTGGCTCGGTCACGCCGTGGCGGCCGGCGCCGTGCTCAGCACAGCCGGGCTCTTCATGTCGCTGCTCCTCACCAACTCGCGCCTGCCGTACGTGCTGGCGCGCGACCACGCGATGCCCCGGTGGCTCGGCGCCGTCGATCCGCGCTTCGGCACGCCGTGGACCGCGGTCGTCGTCTCGGCGGCGCTGTACGCCGCCTTCGCCGTGTTCTCGTTCAAGGAGCTGATCGTCCTGAACATCTGGCTCTACTCGCTGAGCCTGCTCGTCGAGCTCGCCGCCTTCGTGCGGTTGCGCGTCAGCGCGCCGGCGATGCCCCGGCCGTGGCGGCTTCCGGGCGGTCTCGGCGGCGCGATCATCGTCGTCGTGTTCCCCGCGCTCTTTTGCGTCGGCGCGATGGCGACGGCGGGGTGGACGAACACGATCGCGGGCGTCGCGGCGGCCCTGACCGGGCCGCTGGCGTACCGCGTGCTCGGCCGGCGCCCTATGCTGGTCGAGGAGGGGCGGGCATGAAAGGGCTGGTCAACAGCGTCGCGTACGCGGACGGCCTGCGAATCGGCGAGGTGGCGATCCCGGACATCAGCGAGGTCCTCAAGCAGCCCGGGCGGTTCGTCTGGGTCGGCCTCCACGAGCCCGACGCCGAGATGCTCGCAGAGATCCAGCAGGAGTTCTCGCTCCACGACCTGGCGATCGAGGACGCCGCCCTCGCCCACCAGCGGCCGAAGCTCGAGCGGTACGGCGAGTCGATCTTCGTCGTCCTGCGTACCGCCCACATCGATTCTGCGACCGGCGGGATCGACTACGGCGAGACGCACCTCTTCGTCGGGCTGAATTACATCGTCTCCGTCCGGCACGGCGGGTCGCTGCCCTACGTCGAGGTGCGCTCACGCTGCGAGGCGAGCCCGCCGCTCCTGGCCAAAGGGCCCGTCTTCGTCCTCTACTCGCTCATGGACTTCATCGTCGACCAGTACTTCCCGCTGGTCGACACATTCGAGGACAAGCTGGCCAAGCTCGAGGACAACATCTTCCAGCAGACCTTCACGCGGGAGACGACCGAGCGGATCTACCAGCTCAAGCGCGACCTGCTCGAGGTGAAGCGCGCGGTCGCTCCGCTGGTCGACATGTGCAACCGGCTCGTGCGCACCGACGTCACCTTGATCCCGGAGGACTCGCGCGTGTACTTCCGCGACGTCTACGACCACGTGATCCGGATCAACGAGATGATCGACAACTTGCGGGAGCTCCTGACCGCGGCCCTCGAGGCGAACCTGTCGCTGATCTCGGTCTCGCAGAACGAGGCGATGAAGCGGCTTGCCGGATGGGCGGCGATCATCGCGGTCCCGACCATGATCGCCGGTATCTACGGCATGAACTTCAAGTTCATGCCCGAGCTCGACTGGACGCTGGGTTACCCGCTGACGATGACCGTCATGGTCAGCGCCTGCGCGTTTCTCTACTACAAATTCAAGCGCTCGGGCTGGCTCTGACCCGGGCTCACCGCCGGGACCGTCCGAGGTTGTCCTCGATCACGGCGGCCAGACAGTCGAGCGTCCCGAGCGAGTAGACGTAGGTCTTCCAGTCGACGGCCACGTGATCCTCGCGCTCACCGGGGCGCGCCAGCGGAAAGATCTCGACCGAGACGTTGGGGCCCGGGCCCGAACAGCCGCCGGCGCAGCCCTCGCGAAGCCGGACGCGCTCGTCGAGCCCTCGCTCGGCGACGAGCTCCCGCAGGGACTTCAAGATGGCCTCGGCGTTGAGCCGGACGGTCCGTCCACCGCGAGCGACCGGGAGCGTCACCACGCCCGGCTCCCGCGGGCACACCGTGATCACGAGCCTTCGAGGCGTCACGCGCGCGCCAGCGCCGCGGCCAGCCGGGCGGCGGCGACCACGGGCGGCTCGGCGGGTCGGTGCCATCGCGCGCGCAACCCCACCCGCGCGACCGAGCGGATCAACCCGGCGCGGTACCACCGGTCGGCGAGCACGCTGCCCGCCCAGCTCACGTTCACCCGCCGGCCGAGCTTCAGCGTCCGCGCGACCTCGAGCGCGCCGGCCGCGAGCTGCCGCTGGCCCTCCGTCACGATTCGCCGCGCGCGCCGGTCGCCGCGGCGCGCGCGCGACCGCGCGGATCAACCCTGCGCGATACCACCGGTCGGCGAGCACGCTGCCCGCCCAGCTCGCGTTCACCCGCCGGCCGAGCTTCAGCGCCCGCGCCACCTCGAGCGCGCCCGCCGCGAGATGCCGCTGCCCTTCCGTCACGATTCGCCGCGCGCGCCGGTCGCCGCGCCGAGCGCGCGCGAGCACGTCGCGCGCGAGCTTGGCGATCGCCTTCACGGGATCGCGCGCGTGGGAAGCTCGAAGCGTCGGCACGAGGTGTCCGTCGCGGACCCT
>QHSQ01000008.1 GCA_003221615.1 Candidatus Rokuibacteriota bacterium
TCTTGCGCCTCGTATTCGTAGATGTGCTGCGCGTCGCCTATTCTCAGCCGTTCGTAGACCCCGCTGGCGGCGCGCGCGTTGAACTCGAAGCCGCGGATTCCGGGATCGACCGAGATGAACGTCGTGGTGCCGTCGGGATTTGCCCGGGTGCCCATGCGGCTCTTCCAGCCGCCGAACTGGAACGCGACCCCGTCCGCGTCCTTCTGAACGACAAGCTGCCCCAGCGTTGCATTCCGGTACGAACCCGCGAGCCGCCGCACTTGGGACGGATCGGCAGGCACCGTCCAGTTCCGCTGCTCCCCCTCGAGGAACACCCGGGTCTCCCGCACGCCGGACAGCAAGCTTTCCTCCGCCTCGGGCCTGCCGTCGTAGAGGACCTCCAGGGTCCGCACGATGATCGCCCTCGCGACCCCCCTACCCGAATCGGCGTTCGTGAGGATCACGCCGCCGACCCCCGCGTCGGGAACGAAGAAGAAGTTGCTCTTGTATCCGAACATCGAGCCGCCATGGCTGATGACGCGAACGTCCTTGATGTCCTCGATCCACAGCCCCATGCCGTACCAGGAGCTCTCGCCCGTCCTCACTTGCGAGACGCGCCGTGCGAGCAGGCTCTTCTCGCTGACGAACGTCGAGCCGTCCGGAAGTCGACCACGCGCGAGCTCGAGGCGCACGTAGCGTGCATAGTCCTTCACGCTCGACCAGGCGCCGCCGGCCGGCCGGACGGGGACGATCGAGTAGTTCACCGCCATGTCGATGGGCACGTTTCGCAGCGTCATATCCCAGGAGTGCGGTGACGCGTGGTCCGTGCGGAAGGCTGCGTCGAAGGAGAACGTCGTGCGGCCCATGCCGAGCGGGCCGAACACCTTCTCGCGCATGACGTCGTCATAGGCCCGGCCGAGCTCGCCCTCGGGCTTGACCGCGCGCGCGCCGACGTAGCCGGCGGCCGAGGCGAGCGGATTGCTGTACTGATAGAGCGCGCCGAACTCCGTCGTGGGCCGCATGGTCGCCAGGACATCGAGCTGATCCTGCGGCGACGCGCGGTGAAAGGTGAAGAGCCACTCGAAATCCTGACGGGGCAGGCCCGTGCACGCGCAGACCAGGTGTTTCATGAGGATGCGTCGGGTGATGTCGGCGTCGCCGATCTTGAAGGACGGGTCGACGTGCGTCACCGGCGTGTCCCAGTCGAAGCGACCCTCGTCGACCAGTCGCGCGAGCATGAGCGTCGTGAGCGCCTTGGTGTTCGAGGCGATCATGTACAGGGTGTCGGCGGTGACGGGCTCGTCCCGCCCGCGCTCGCGAACGCCGAAGCCCTCTTCGATGAGCGTCCCGTGCCTGTCGAAGAGCGCGACCGAGATGCCCGGCACGTCGGCCGCATCGCGCATGCGGTCGACGAACGTCTTCAGCTGCGCGATCCGCGCCGCGTCCAGCGCCCGGGGTGTTCGACCCCGGTACGTCTCGCGGACGTACCCGGCAGGCCGTACGCTCTCCTGGACCAGCGTGATCTGCGCGCTCCGCCGCTGCGCCGCGGCCAGCGCGCCGTCGAAGAGAGCGACCACCGCGAGCGAGCCCTTTCGGGCCGCCAGGGCGGACACCCGGCGCGCTTCGTCGGGCGAGGTCTCGTACCGGGCCCAGCGGAACAGGTCCCAGCCTTCTCGGCCCGGCGAGTCGGAGGCGGCGAGCTCTCGTCGGTTGAAATCCTGGCGGCGGCGCGCCCAGGCCGTGACGATGGCAGCGCTCAGTCCGGGCGTCGCGTCCACTTCCACGAGCTCGATCTTCAGGCGCCGTTCGGGATCCTCGAGGGTCAGTCCGTCCGCCAACGCCGTCACCGCCCAGTCCGCGGCTACCGTGAGCGTGGCACCGGACGGAAGCTGTACGATGCGCTCGGCCGCTCCGGCGGCCGAGGGCCCCGCGGGCGACATGGCCCCGGGCTCGATCGTCCGAGCCATGCAGGCGGGCAGCACGAGAGCGGTCAGAAGGGCCACGCGGGAGAGAAGAGCGTGTTTGCGAAGTGACTTCTGCTCGGTCATCACGTCACCCGCTTCCGGAGACGAGTGCCGTCGGCGGTTCCCGAAAGCACACAATCATCGGCGCCGGGGCGGTCCGGCGCAAGAGCCATTCTCGACGGCGCTAGCGCCCGGCGAGCGCGCGGTTCTCCAGACGGCTCAAGAGGCGCACCACGGGCCACAGCATCAGAAAGTAGATGATCGCCGCCACCACGATGGGCGTCGGATTGTAGGTGAGGCTCTGCGCCTGCCGCGCCTGGTAGAGGAGCTCGGGTACCGCAACCACGCTGCCGAGCGCGGTGAGCTTCACCACCTCGAGCGTGTTGGAGAGCAAGTCGGGCAGCACGTTACGCACCGCCTGGGGCAGCACGACGTAGGCCATGGCCTGCAGGCGCGAGAGACCCGTGGAGCGCGCGGCCTCGATCTGTCCGGCCGGCACCGAATCGATGCCCGCCCTGAGAATTTCGCCGTAGTACGCGCCGGTGTTCAGGAAGAAGGCGATGGCCACACAGACGAAGCCGCCCAGCTCGAGCCCGGCGAAGGGCAGCCCGGCGAACAAGAGGATCAGCAGCACCAGGGGCGGGAAGGCGCGGAAGAAGTCGACCCAGGCCATCAGCGGCCAGCGCACCGCGGGACTCTTCACGCTCGCCAGCAGCGCCAGCATCAGCCCGCCGAGCAGACCGAGCGGCACCACGAGCAGCGAGAGGAGCACGGTGTTTCGCAGGCCCGCCAGCACGATCGGCCACGAGGCGACGATGATCTCGGGATTGAAGAAGTTCTGGATCATCGCTTCCACGCGAACTTGGTCTCGACCCAGCGGGCCGCTACCACCACGGGGAAGAACAACACGATGTAGGCCGCGGCGCCCAGCATCAGCGGAGAGGGATTGTAGGAGTTGGACATCGCCGAGCTCGCTTGCCCCAGGATCTCGGTGACGGCGACGACGGTACCGAGCGCCGTGCCCTTGGTGATGGCGATGGTGCGATTGGTGAGCGGCGGGATGGTCAGCCGGACGGCCTGTGGCAGCACGACGTGCATCAGGGTTTGACCGAACGACAGCCCCGTCGAGCGCGCGGCCTCCCACTGGCCCCGGGCGACCGAGGTGATGCCGGCCCAGAAGATCTCCTCGGAGAAGGCCATCAGCACGAAGGCCAGCGAGAGCCAGGTCGAGACGAAGCCGGACGGCGAGACATTGACGCTCGGCAGGCCGAAGTAGATCAGCACGATGACGACCAGCGGCGGCAGCGAACGGAACAGATCGACGACGCCGATGATCAGCCAGTTGAGCGGGCGGATGGCGAGGCTTCTGAGCAAGGCCAGGGCCAGGCCGGCGGCAATGCCGGTGACGACGATGAGCACGGCAAGCTCGATCGTGACGACCACACCGGACAGGATGTCCGGCATGTACTTGAGCATGACCTTCGTGTTGAAGAAAGTCTCGGTGAAGCGGTCCCAACCTCCCCTCAATGCCGCTGGATCTGGCCGATGAAGGCGCGCGTCCGCTCGTGTGCCGGGTTCTCGAAGATCACGGCGGGCGGGCCCTCCTCCACGATGGCCCCCCCGTCCATGAACAGGACCCGGTCGGCCGCGTTGCGGGCAAAGCCCATCTCGTGGCTGACCACGATCATGGTCATTCCGCTCTCGCGCAACGAGCGCATGACCTCGAGCACCGAGCCCACCAGCTCCGGATCGAGCGCGCTGGTCGGCTCGTCGAACAGCATGACCCGCGGCTCGAGCGCAATCGAACGCGCGATGGCCACCCGCTGCTGCTGGCCGCCCGAGAGCTGGCCCGGCGTGTGGGCGGCGCGGTCGGCGAGGCCAACCCGCTCCAGTGCAGCCCGTCCGAGCGCCTCGGCCGTGGCGCGCGACTTGCCCGCGACCTTGCGGAGCGCGAGCGTCACGTTGCCGAGCGCCGTCATGTGCGGATAGAGATTGAAGGACTGGAACACCATGCCGATACGCTGGCGGGCGTGGTTGATGTCGGTCCGCGGGTCGAGCATGTCGATGCCGTCCACCACGACCTTGCCGGACGACGGTTCCTCCAGCCGATTGAGGCATCGCAGCAAGGTCGACTTGCCCGAGCCCGATGGCCCGATCACGAACACCAGCTCGCGCTCGGCCACTCTGAGATCGACGCCCCTGAGAACGTGGAGGGCGCCGAAATGCTTGTGGAGACCGCGCGCGTCGACGATCGGCCCGTTCATTCGCTCAGGTCAGTGACAATGCAGCTCGTGCGGCGTCGGGTCGTAGCCCGGCATGCCCGGCGGGCCGTAGCCCGGCGTGATCACGACCTCGAGGGCGTCGGGCGCCGGCTTGCGGCCGAACCACTTCTCCGAGAGCCGGGCGATCGTGCCGTCCTTCTTCATGCAGTCGAGCGCGTCCTGGAGCTCGGCGCGGAGCTTCGGGTTGTTCTTGGGCACCGGCGCCGCCCAGTGGGCGCGCGTGTCCTTGAGCTCGAGATCGGCCACGAATTGCGGATTTTTCGACGCGGCGTACACGATCGTGGTGTTGCCCCCGAGGGTCGCGTAGGCGCGGCCCGAGAGGACCGCCTGGGTGGCGTCCGGCTGGGTGTCGTAGACCTGCACCGTGAAGCCGTGCTCGGCGCCCTTGGCCTTGGACAAGGTCTCGTAGGGCGTGCCCTTGTTGACGGAGACCGACTTGCCCTTGAGGTCTGCCCAATCCTTGATCGGCTCCGAGCCCTTCTTGATGCCGAACTGGTACGCGGTCCACAGGTAGCCCGCGGTGAACAGCATGTTCTCTGCCCGCTCCCTGGTCACGGTCGTCGGCGCGGCGATGAAGTCGTAGCGGCCGGACTGCATGCCCGGGATCAGGGTCGAGAAGCTCACCGCGTCGATCGTGATCTCGCGCTTCATGCGGCGCGCGACCTCGGTGAAGAGGTCGATCTGGAAACCCTCGACGCCGCCGCCCATCTTGGGCATGGCGTGCGGGGCGAAGGTCCCGTCGACGCCGGTCCTCAACGGCGGAAGCTTGTCCTGGGCGAGCGCGGGACCCGCGCAGAGAAGCGCGGCTGCCGCAATGGCGGCAAAGCGACCGTGAATCATGATGAACCTCCCCAAAAGATCGGTGGTCTGCGTGCGTGTGTGGCCCCCTGAAGGGGGCAGGCGCGGTCGAGGGCGTGCCAGAATCGGTGCGTCAAGCTCGCGCCGATCCTGGCAGAGCGCGCCGGACAAGTCAAACCTGAGCCTGCCGCATATCCATCGGAATTCGGATTGCTGGTATCCCGCCCGAAGCGGTCTACCCTCTCTAGAGGAGTAGCCCCCAGTGCACGGAGAGGTGTGAGTCGGATGCGTACCCAGCTATTCGCGGCAATGCGGAGCATCGTCCCGGCGGTGGTGCTATGTGTCGGCTGCGCCTCGATCGAGTCGTTCAGCGCCAATCCGCGAACGGCGTGCGCGGGGGACGCCGTGACGGTGACGTGGGCGGCGGTCGGAGACGTGACGATCGGCTCCGAGCCGGCGGTGGCCGACGTCGGGTCCAAGGCGTCCGCCGGATCGCAGCAATTCATCGTCGATCGGGACACGCGGTTCACCCTGAAGGCGAGCCGACTGTTCTCGTGCAAGAGGACCGAGGCTGACGTGGTGGTGGCGCCACCGGCGAGGGAGTACGGCGGCGTGGCGGCCTGCTCGTCGGCCGAGCGTGCGATCGCGCTGACGGTGCCGCTGGGCGAACGCCAGGTCTCCTCGACGCTGAAGGTGTCCTCCGTCATTAACGCCAACCCGCGCGCGATCGTGCTCGCCAAGGGCAGCGCGCGCGCAACCATCCCTGCGGGCGGTCGCTCGGCCGCGTTCGATCGCGAGCCAGTCGCCGGGACCTGGACACTCCGGGCCGACCTCGCTCCCGGCGAAAGCTGCGACGACGCGCTCCGCACGGTGGCGAGCCGTCTCACGTTTCGGGTCGGCTTCGGGTGCGGCGAGTAGGCCATGGCGGCGCTCGACCAGATCCGGACCATCGTCGTCGTGATCATGGAAAACCGGTCCTTCGACCACGTGCTCGGATACCTCTCCCTGCCGCAGTACGGTGGCCGCACCGACGTCGACGGCCTGGTCAACCTCGACACCGACCCGCGCTTCGCGAGCGAGTACGATCAGCAGATCTACCGGCCGTTTCCCATGGCCGACGGGCGGCTCCTGCACGATCTCCCGCACGGCCGGCGGGAGGTCGCAATCCAGCTCGCCGTGAGCGGTGCAACGCCGACGATGAGCGGGTTCGTGCGCGCGTACGTGGACGCGAGCCATAGCATCGTCGAGCAGCCGCCCCCGCTGGGCTATCTGACGCCCGATTCGGTCTTCATGTCGGATTTCCTGGCCCGGAACTATCTGGTCTGCGATCGCTGGTTCGCGCCCGTGCCGACCGATACGCACCCCAATCGGGTGATGGCGTTCACCGGGACTGCGACGGTCGACGAAACGAAGTCGCGGATCATTCCCCACCGCAATCTGGTCTTCGACTGGCTGACGCGCCGCGGGGTGCGCTGGCGGGCGTATCACTGCGGGTTTTCGTTCTTCCCGTTGTTCGGCGAGTTCGGCCACATCCTGGGAGGCAACTTCCACAGCATGAGGCAGCTGGCGAGCGACATCGCCACCGACGACGATGACGAGGTGCCGCAGGTGATCTTCATCGAGCCGGAGTACAGTGACTCGCCCGTCCACTTCGGCTTTTCGCCGAACGACAACCACCCACCCGACCCGATCGGCCCCGGCGAGCACTTTCTGCGCGACATCTACACGGCGCTGAGCAGCAGTCCCCGATGGGCGCAGACGATGCTCGTGGTCATCCACGACGAGCACGGCGGGTTCTTCGATCACGTCCCACCGCTGCCGATGAAGATCCCGGTTCCCGCCGGAGCCCTGTACCAGGAGCCATTCGCGACGACCGGGGTCCGCGTGCCGGCGCTGATCGCCTCGCCGTTCGTGCGCGCCGGGACGTGCTATCGGGGCAACCTCGACCACACCTCGCTGCTCCAGCTGTTCGCCGAGAAGTTCGCCGGCGATCGGCGGGCCTACTCGGACGACGTGAACCGGCGTCTGGACCAGGGGATCGAGAGCGCCTCGAGCGTCCTGTCGCAGGAGGCGCGTCGGGACGTCCCGGCGGCGCCGGCGACGGCGGTGACGGTGGCGCAAGTGCTCCAGGCGACGAAGCCGCTCACCAACGAGAACCAGAAGGCGCTGCTGCTGGCCGGGCAAAAACTCCTCGCGCACGATCGCGCGCGGGCGATCCGCCTGTTCCCCGAGCTGGTGCACCTGCAGAGCTGAGAGGGCCAAGCATGAAGAACGAACGTCGCGTCGCGGCGACTGGTGTGCGATTCCTCGTCGCTCTCGTGGTCCTCTGCGCGGTGTGCGCCGGCTGCGCTGGCATGCCGACCGGTCGATTCGATACGTTGGTCGCGGCCAGCAAGGCCGTGGAGATGAGCACGGCGCAGACCGATGCCGACCTCGTCAACCTGACGCGGCGGTTCATGATGTTCTCGCCGGCCCCCGGGCCGTACCGAGTCGACAGCTTCGCACCGGTCGTCGAGGTGGGCGGCGCGCGAGTGGACTTCGATTTTGGCCCGCGCCTCGAGCCGCGGCAGGCGGCGCTCGGCGTGCTGGCCGCCTACACCGAGGTCCTCGCCGCCTTCGCCCGGAAGGACTACGGGGGCGAGCTGGATCGCGCAACGCTCTCGCTCGGTGGAAGCGTCCAGCGGCTGGCGGGCCACGTCACGACGTCGGCGGCCGCCCAGCAAGGCGCCGGCGTCCTGGCAACGGCGGTGAACGGCCTCGGCCACGCGATCACCGAGCACATGCGCCGGGCCGCCCTTCGCAAGGCCATGGACGACGCGGCCCCCGGCGTCACGGCGATCGTCGCGTACGTGAAAGAGATCAACGTCCTCGGCTCCACGGCCGTCACGACCATGCGCGATCAGGTCATTCGAAAGGCCAACAGCCTCACGGTCGGCGACGGCATGGCGCGGCTCCAGCTCAACGAGGCCGTCGAGGGCATGATCGGCGAGAGCAACGCCATCCTGGCTCAGTACAAGCAGGAGAGCACGGCCGTGGAGGCGATCGCGCCGGCCCACGCCGAGATCCGCGACGCGATCGACCGGGACGAGCGGGCGGTGCTGGAGAAGCTCACGGCGCTCGTGGCAGAGGTCAAGCGACTGCAGGGCGTCTACTCGTCGTTGAAGTAGCGCTGCGACCGTCAGTCAAAGGGGATCGGAATGAGTGACCATGCACTGGTAGAAGGCTTGGCAGGGCTCGCGTCACGTGTCGACAGCCTGTCGCATCTCACGGAAGGCGACGAGAGCCGCACGCTCGAGGATCAGGAGGATCGGCTCGCGAAGCTGACGCTCGTCGCGATCGCGCTGGATATGGACGCGACGAATGCGAAGTACCGGGACGCCGTCAATCGGGTCCAGGCCGCAATCGATGCCATCGGCGACGCGGATACGAAGATCCAGAACGTCGCCAGGATCATTTCCCGCGTCGCCAAGGCGCTCGACGTCGCCGAAAAGCTCCTGACGAAGCTCGCCGGCGTGTGACGTCGGGCGGCGACGACTAGGACCCGGGCAGTACGGGTACCCAGGCTTCCGGGCACGCCGTCACGTACGGGTAGTAAGCTCCCGCGCTCTGGCAGTAGTACCAGTACGGGTTCGGCTGAACGTAGGCGTCGCCCAGAGGGGCAGCGTAGCCGTAGCCCGGTCCCCACACGAAGAACGGCGACACCCCGACGAAGGCGCGGCCGCGGAAGCCCCGGTGGCCATCGAAGCCGCGGTGGCCATCGAAACCCGGGTGGCCGTGGAAGCCGCCGTCGCCATGGAAGCCGCCGCCGCCATGGAAGCCTCCGCCGCCATGGAACCCTCCGCCGCCTCCGCCGCCATGCCCCGCGGCATGTCCGACCGCGGCCCATCCGAACACGAGCGCGAGCACCAGAGCTAGCGCCGTCCTATACGGTTTCATGCCCTTTGGACGCGTACGCCGGCTCCGTCATTCGCGTCGCAGGCCGGCGCGCCCCCGACTAGCGCATTCTTGCGGAGCTCGGGCCACCGAAGCGCGCGTTCAGCGGATGAATCCACGACCGCCGCGCAGCGGTCTCGCCGGTCAGGTGTCCAACTCGACGAGAAGGGAGAGCGGTCCGCGGAACGTGGTGTTGGGCTGAGACGCAGCGTGGTTGTGTCCATAGGACGCCCGAGGGTGAGTGTGTGGCTGGTGCGGCGTGTTTTTCCGCAAGGATCGGACAGAGGTCAAGCGGCGGTATGATTCCCACAACGTCTTCCGTCGAGGCGAGCGAACCGAGGAGGAAAGAGCCTGCTGACCGTCGAGGCCGCGCAGAAGGAGTTCGAGCCCGCGTGCGTCTACGTCAACACCGCGAGCGTCGGGTTGCCACCACGAAGAGTGGTCGAGGCCCTTGCTGGCGCCATCGAGATATGGCGGACGGGCCGCGCGGAGGCCGCGGACTACGACGCCCTCGTCGACCGCGCGCGCCGGCGATTTGCCGGCCTGGTCGGCGTCCCACCTGAGCGAGTCGCCATCGGCAATCAGGTCTCGACGTTCACCGGGCTGGTCGCGGCCGCTCTGCCCGACGGCGCCCACGTGCTGGCCGCCGAGGAGGACTTCACCTCGGTGCTGTTCCCGTTCCTGGCACACGCCGATCGCGGTGTGCGTGTCGAGACCATGCCCCTGGACCGCCTCGTCAACGCCATCCGCCCGGGCGTGAACCTCGTCGCGGTGAGCGCGGTGCAGTCCGCGGACGGTCGTCTCGTTCCCGGCGGGCTCGACGGCCTCGCCTCGGCCGCCGCGCGCTACGGCTGTCTCACGTACGTCGACGCCACCCAGGCTGTTGGCTGGCTGCCGTTCGAAGCCGACCGCTTCGACTTCGTGTCCTGCGCGGCGTACAAGTGGCTCGTTTCACCGCGCGGGTCCGCCTTCGGCGTCGTGCGACCGGAACGGCTGGAGACGCTGCGGCCTCTCTACGCCGGCTGGTACGCTGGCGCCGATCCGTGGACGTCCATCTACGGACCGCCTCTGCGACTGGCCAGGGAATCGCGCCGGCTGGACATCTCGCCCGCGTGGCTTTCCTGGGTGGGCACCGTGTACGCCCTCGATCTGCTGGCCGAGGTCGGCATCGCCTCGATCCACCGGCACGATCTCGGTCTCGCGAACGCGCTGCGCGAACGGCTCGGTCTGCCGAGGGGAGATTCGGCCATCGTCACCGTGGCCACCGAAGGCGGCATGGAACGGCTACGTGCCGCCGAGGTCAAGGCCTCCGTCCGGGCGGGCGCCGTGCGACTGTCTTTCCATCTTCACAACACCGAATCCGACGTGGACGCCGTGGCTCGCGCGCTCGGCGCCTGAGAGGCCCTCATGAAATTCACCTGGTTCAACCTGATGCCGTGGCCGTACCTGCCGGACGATTTCCGCGAGAAGCACCGCTCGGTGTGGGTCGACATTCCCAACACGCTCTACGACCCGCGCAAGGGCCATCACGTCTACCACGAGTACCTGGACCAGCTCGAGTACGCCGAGACGCTCGGCTTCGACGGCATCGGGTGCAACGAGCACCACCAGAACGGCTATGGGTTGATGCCGTCGCCAAATCTCATCGCAGCCACGCTTGCCCGCCGAACGTCACGCGCCGCGCTTTGCGTCATCGGCAACTCGATCGCCAGCTACAACCCTCCTATTAGAGTCGCGGAGGAATTCGCGATGCTGGACGTGATCTCGGGTGGCCGCCTCGTCGCCGGCTTCCCGGTCGGCACGCCCATGGACACGAACTTCTGCTACGGCCAGATCCCGGCGCTGACGCGCGACAAGTACCGCGAGGCGCACGATCTCATCATGAAAGCGTGGGCCAGCGACGAGCCCTTCGCGTTCGACGGCAAGTACAACCAGCTCCGCTGGGTGAACTGCTGGCCCAAGCCGATCCAGAAGCCGCACCCGCCCATCTACATTCCGGGTGGTGGCTCGATCGAGACGTGGGATTTCTGCCTCGACTACGACTACAACTACTCCTATCTGTCCTTCTTCGGTTACCTGCGGGGCAAGTCGCTGCTGGACGGATACTGGGAGCGCGTGGCCAAGCGCGGCAAGGACGAGTCACCCTACCGCGCGGCCTTCGCCCAGATCATCTGTGTCGCGGACACCGACACCGAGGCCGAGCGGCTCTACGCCGAGCACTGCCTCTACTTCTTCAACCGGTGCCTGCACGTCTTCCCACCCTTCGCCGACCCCGCGGGCTACCGCACGATGGCCACGATCAAGTACGGCGCGCTCGCTCAGCTCACGCTCGCGCGTCAAAAGATTCTGGAGAATCTCACGTGGAAGCAGCTGGTCGACGAGCGCTTCATCATCGCCGGCAGCCCGGAGACCGTGCGCCAGCAGCTCGAGGAGTGCATCAAGGGGCTCCACATCGGCCACCTCTTCTGCCTGTTCCACAACGGGGACATGCCCGACTGGAAGACGCGTCACTCGACGAAGCTCTTTGCCGAGAAGGTCATGCCGCACCTGCGCGACATGTGGCCGGAGTGGAAGCACGATGAGCGCTGGTGGATGCACCCGATGGACGATCGCATCCGTCCGGAAGAGCGTCAGCCGGGCGCCGCGAAGATCGGTGCTGCGTGGCCCCGATGAAGTGGCAGGTGGTCGGGACGAAGAAGGGCACGTCCTGCCGCGTGCTCGAGGGCGGCAGTGGGGCTCCGGTGGTCTTCTTCCACGGCGCCGGCGGGCTGCTTCGCGACAATCCGTTCCTCGACCAGCTCGCGCGTGGTTATCACGTCTTCGCGCCGGAGTGGCCGGGCTACGGTGAGTCCGCAGGCGAGGAGCTGCTCGAGGACATGCTGGATTTCACGCTCCACGGCTGGGATCTCGTCGAGGCGCTGGGGCTCAAGAAGCCGCACCTCGTCGGTCACTCCATGGGCGGCATGATCGCGGCGGAGATGGCATGCGTCGCGCCCCACGATCTCGGCAAGCTGGTGTTGGCGAGCTCCGCCGGCCTGTGGATGGACGAGCACCCGATCCCGGACATGTTCGCGCTGCTGCCCTATCAGATCGCCGAGGCGCTCTTTCACGACCCACGAGAGGGCCAGGCGCTGCTCACGGGCGGCGCCGACCTCTCGGACATGGAGGCGCTCAAGGAGTTCTACATCGGGAGTCAGCGCCGTCTCGCCATGGCGGGCAAGATCCTCTTCCCGATCCCGAACCGGCGACTCTCGAAGCGCCTGTACCGCCTCACGGCCGAGACCTGTGTTCTGTGGGGAGCGTCCGACCGACTGCTCGTCCCGGCTTACGCCGAGCGCTGGAAGACGCTGATCCCGCACGCGCGTGTCGAGGTGATCGGCGACGCGGGCCATATGTTGCCCTACGAGCAGCCCGACAAGTTCGTCCGTTCGGTGGCGGGCTTCCTCCGCTGAGGCGAACACTCAGTTCGCCGGCGCGAGATCATGTGGACCCCGTCCTCAGTTGTGGGGCGGCGGCAGCTGCAGCAGGAGGGTCGCCACGCCGTCCTTCACCTCCGAGAACGGCATCGGGTAGATGATCTGCTGTCCGACGCCATAGAAGTCCTTCCCGCCGAAATGCGCCTTACCCCAGAGGTTGTCGAACTCCACGGTGCGCAGGGCCTCGCCGACCTTCTTCGGGTCGAGGCTCTGAGCCTTCCGGACCGCGGCCACGAAGGCGAACGCGGGATTGGTGAAGTCGATGCTCGTCGCGTTCCACTCGCCGAATTTCTTCGTATAGCGCTGCTGCCAGCTCTTCAACTTCTCTGGTAGTGGAGTTTGCACGTAGCCGTGCACCCACATGCCCTCGACGTTGTCCCGGCCGGCGATACCCGCCACCACCGAGCTATCGATCTGGTGGAGCGCCACGAATCGACCCTTGAAGCCGAGCTCGCGCGCCTGCTTGATGATCAAGCCGACACTGCCCGCCGGTGAGGCCATGACGCTGATCGCGTCCGGCTTCTGGGCGAGCATCCGCAACAGGATGGGGTTGAAGTCCGTCATGCTGCGTTCGAAGAATTCCTTGGCGACGACCGCGTACCCGAGCTTCTGAACGAACGTCGTCTCCACCTTCACCGACCACCAGCCCGTGTCGTCGTTTGGCGCGATCGAGGCCACGCGCTTGATCTGTGGCTGATGATCCTTGATCCACTTCCAGAACGTCGTGGTCTCGGGCGGCGCCGGGAAACACTGGAAGGTGAGGGGATTCTTCGGGCTCACGAGTCCCTCGGCATACGCGAGGGTCAGCCCGAGGACACCGGCTTCGTTGACGGCTTCCTCGTTGGCCTTGGCGACCGCGCCCCCGAGGATGGAGACGTACTTCACGCCGTCCTTGGCGATGAGCCGGTTGACGGTGGCGACGCCCTCGGCGATCACGTATTTGTGATCGTAGGCGACGACCTCGAGCCGGTACTTCTTGCCGCCGACCTCGAGACCCCCCTGGCTGTTGATCTCGTCGAAGACCAGCTCGGTCGCCTGCTTGTGGGGAATACCCCAGGGCGCCGCGGGGCCCGAGAGGGGCGTCGAGATGCCGAACTTGATGGCATCCGCCGCGCACGAAGTTCCCGGACTCACGACGACGAACACCGCGGCGGCGAAGAGCGTGACGGAGGCCAGAGGAACCCATCGCTTCATCGCGATCACCTCCTGGAGCACCGGCCGGATTCGGTTGGAGGAAACTATTGCCCCGGGGCTACGGAACTATAGAAGCGCGTGGCGCCCTTGTCAAACGCTCAGCGCACGGGCCAGCCGCGCGCCGAGCGGCTGGCCCGTGAGCCGACTTCCTCTCAGTCCCTGAGAGCGAAGACCCAGATCACGCCGCCCTGGGGCACCTCGGTCTTGGTGCCGAGGAACGTGTCGAGCCTCATTTGCATCCGCTGGGCGTCGACGCCCCAGCCCGATTGCACCGCGATGTACTGCACGCCGTCGACGGCGAACGAGCTCGGCACGCCGGTGATCCCGGAGTTGGTCTTGAACTTCCACAGCTCGGCGCCCGTCTTGGCGTCGAACGCCCAGAAGTTGCGGTCGTTGGTCCCGCCGAGGAACACGAGGCCGCCGCCGGTGGTGAGGATCGGACCCCAGTTCATGAAGGGGAACTTGTGAGTCCAGACCCGCTGACCGGTCGTCATGTCCCAGGCCTGGAGCTCGCCGATGTGACTGGCGCCCTGGCGCCAGCTCATCGTGGTCTTCGGGCGCTCGATGCCCAGGTAGAACTTCCCCGCCTCGTAGGGATCGGGCTTCGGCTGGCCGACCAGCGTGGAGCAGAGATTCTCGTTGGCCGGGATGTAGAGATACTGCGTCTTTGGGTTGTAGCCGGCCGGCGTCCAGTCCTTACCGCCCCAGAGCCCGGGACAGAAGGTGACCGTGGCACCCGCGCGCGGCTTGCGCTCGTTATCGTAGCTCGGGCGTCCGGTCACCGGGTCGATCTTGGTGAAGACCTCCTGGGTCACGAACGGCCGCGCGTCCACGAACTTGATGCCGTCGGCGCGCCGCTCGAGCCGCCAGAGGTAGCCGTTGCGGCCCGGGTGCACCAGCCCCTTCACGGTGCGCCCGTCTTTCGGGAAATCGATGAGCAGCGGCGTGGAGACCTCGTCCCAGTCCCAGGAATCGTTCCAGTGATACTGGTGGTGGCCGCGGATCTTGCCGGTGTCCACGTCGAGCGCGATCACCGACGACGAGTAGAGGTTGTCGCCCGGCCGCATGTCGCCCATCCATGGCGCCCCGTTGCCCGTTCCCCAGAAGCTCAGGTTGAGCTGGGGATCGTAGTGCGCGGTGAGCCAGACCGACACGCC
This sequence comes from Candidatus Rokuibacteriota bacterium, assembly GCA_003221615.1. Classification (GTDB taxonomy): domain Bacteria; phylum Methylomirabilota; class Methylomirabilia; order Rokubacteriales; family CSP1-6; genus AR31. The sequence goes on from QHSQ01000008.1 coordinate 14,784, forward strand.
GCCCGTCTTCCAGGTGTCTCCGGGCCAGGTGTCGTGACCGGGCTCGCCCGGCCCCGGGACCGTGTAGGTCTTCCACGCTGGCTTCCCGTCGCGTGCGTCGAAGGCGGCGATGTAGCCGCGGATGCCGAGCTCACCGCCGGAGGTGCCGATCATCACCTTGCCCTTGGCGACGAGCGGCGCCAGGGTGAAGTAGTAGCCGTTCTTGTAGTTGTCGACGGTCGTGTCCCACAGGACCTTGCCCGTCTTGGCGTCGAGCGCGATCAGATGCGCGTCGACGGTCGCGAGGAAGATCCGGTCCTCCCAGAGCGCCACGCCGCGGTTCGTGGGATGGAGCTGGAGCAGGTCCTCCGGCAGCTCCTTCTTGTAGCGCCAGATCTGGTCACCCGTCTTCGCGTTGAGCGCGAAGACCTGCTGCTGCGGCGTCGTGACGAACATGACACCGTTGTTGACGATCGGCGGCGCCTGGTGACCTTCGTTCACGCCGGTGGAGAAGGTCCACGCCGGCACGAGCTTCTTCACGTTGGCGGGGGTGATTTGCTCGAGCGGGCTGTACCCCCAGCCGTTGAACGTGCCCCGGTACATCAGCCAGTTGTGCGGCTCGGGGTTGAGGAGCCGTTGCTCGGTCACCGGGCTGTAGCTCACCGAGCTCTGCGCGGCGAGCATCGCGGGTTCGACCACTACCAGGAGCGCGAAAATCAGGATCGCCAGCTTTCTCACCGACATCGTTCTCGTCTCCCTCGTGTTGAGGTGTCGACTGCGCGGCTGCGCGATGCGGTCTCGACTCCTATCAACCTCCCGTCTCGAAGCCTGGGCGCCCGATGAAGCCGCCCGCTACCGCCGGCGCGCCATCCACGACCTTCAGCGGCAGGGCGGGCAGCCGTCGCGGCGCCGGGCCGTTCAGGACCCGCGCGCTCTCCGTGAGATCGAACTCCGAGAAGTGGCATGGGCACTTGATCGTGCTCGACGCCGGCTGCCAGTCCCAGATGTCACACCCGGTGTGCGTGCATACCGCCGAATAGGCGACGATGCCGCCCGCCGCCCGCGCGCGCGTGTCGCTGTTGAGCCGGTTCGGGTCGAGATGGACTATCAGGATCTGGTTGAGCCGTGAATCGTCGCGGACGACCCTGGCTGCCGGGTCCATCGGAAAGGCGGTGAGGAGCGGCCCGCCGGCAGGCAGATCCTCGAGCGTGATGACCTGTCCCTTGCGGTCACCGCCGGCGAACACGAGGCGATCGTTCGGCTGGGGCCGCGCCTTGCGCGGGTCGTCGCCCTGCGCGGCGACCATGCCGACGCGCGGCAGCATCAGGCCCGCGCCCGCCGCCAGCTTCAGCACGGTGCGGCGCGCGGGCCGTGGATCGGGCACGCTCCGTCGTCGTGGCGTCTCGCTCATCCCGGGTTGCCCGCTGCCGAAGAATCGGTCGGAGATCCACTCGATGTCAAGCGCAGGTTATGGCGTCGTGGCCGGCCGAGCCGGCAACAGCCAGGTCCAGCCCCGGTCCGCCTGCTCCACGACACGAGGCACGTCCTCGACGAGGAGAAACCCCGATCGCGCGAGCGCGTCCGCGTGACGCCTGACGCGCTCCAGATACCGCGCTCGATCGCCGTAGCGCTCGATCACGCTGGCGCGCGGGTCGCTCCGGCGCTCGCGCTCCGCCCGGTCCCGTGGGAACGGGATGAAGGTTCCGTAGAAATCCACGAGCTCCTCGGGATTGGCCGCGCCGCGGCGGAGACTCCACGGAGTGTAGGTCGCCAGGGGCGCCAGGAGCTCCACGCTGCGGACACCGCCGAGCTCGTTGCCGTCGGCGTCCACCTGAGGCACACGAACCGGAAACGGCTTGCCGAGCCGCGGCGGCTCCAGCGTGATGACGCCGTCCGGCCATCGCGGCCCGTAGTCGACACGGTAGGCCTCGTGCGCGAGCCGCGGCCAGGCCGCCCCCGAAATCGCCGGAGCTCGCACCCGATCGATCGCGACGAGCGTGCCCGCATCGAGCCGAGGGTACGCGCTCGGCGGCGGCTCGCGCCCGTCGCGCACCCACTCGACAAGCCGCGTCAGGAGCGATCGCAGCGCCGGATGAAAGTCGAGCGGGCTGCCACGATACGCCACGACGGCGTCGGACTGCTCGGACACGGCAGGACGGTCCACGACGAAATGCTGTCCACCCGCCAGGTGATAGACGCGCTCGTTGGGCAAGGGCTCGATATCGGCATCGCCGGTGGGGGTCACGTGGATCAGCGAGGCGGCGCGGCCCCAGTATTCGTAGCCGGTGTTGGTGAAGAATATCTTCGGCAGGTTCGGCTCGTGGGCGAAGAGGCCGTCGGTCACGCGGGTCTCCGGATCGCGCTGACTTCGGCCGGCGAACGGGAAGATGTCGGTCGGATAGAAGAACGCGGAGAACCGATGGGCGTCGCGTGAGGGTTGCGCGAACCGGTGATTGAAGCTGCCGCGCCCGGCGCCGGCCGTGTGCACGAAGAGCCCGTCGAAGACCGGGCGTCGCGCCTCGTCCGTGTTGAAGCCTTGATAGACGAAGTGTCGCAGGAACCTCCCCGTCTGCGAGATGCCGAGGCCAACGCCCCAGCGGACCGGAAAGAGGCTGGACGCATCGTACTTGGCGTACGCCATCATGTCCCGCACCGCGGCCAGACCGATGCCGACCACGACCGGGTCGCGCGCGCGGTAGACGAGCTCGTAGATCTTCCCCGGCTCGAAGCCTGCGGCGCGCGCGATCCGCGTCTCGCCGTCGACGAACCGCCACTGATCCCGTGGCACGACGCGGCGGGGCGCCAGGCGCCCATCACGTTCGGTCAGCACGTTGTCGGGGTGTTCCGCGTCGGCGACGGGATACGGCCGGTGGTTGCGATGACCGAGCGGCAGGGTGACCGTTTGCTCGTCCACCGTCCAGTCGCAGCGCACGAGGCCCTCGATCGGGCGACCGCCGTCGGTCGCGACGGGCGCGTCCAGGCCCAAGACGCCGTCGCGGAGCGGCACGTCGAACTGCCAGCCCACCCAGATGAGCGTGAGGCCCAGCCGCAACGGAAGGGCATCGCCAAACGCGGCCTCGGCAGCGGGGTCCGCGCTCCACGCAGCGCGCGCGAAGTACGGCAACGCCGCCTTCCCGCCGCGATTGGATACCTCGAGCAGCGCGACCGCGCGTTCGCGCGGCATCGTCTTCGGGCGCAAGACCATGAAATTCGCGGAGGCGATGACGCGCCCGCTCGCATCCCTTGGCGCACGGGCGAGGTCCACGATGGCGGCATTGGCGGCATTGGCCGGGTCGAGAGCGAACACGACGACCCCGGCAAGCTTCTCGTAGCCGCCCGCCGCCCCGAAGGGGCGCCCACCGAGAACGTCCTCGCGTGATTGGACGGTGACGCGACTCACGATCGCCGCCGCGGGCGGCGCGGCGATCGCTGACAGGAGCGCGAGTCCCAACAGCACCGTGGGGAGACAGCGCGCCGTCATGACCGTCGGAGTATACGACGGGCGAGCGTAGCCGACGCATGCGTCTTGACGCTCTTGGGCCGCGCGGCTACCCTCGGCGCGAAGACCGCCTCGACGAGGAGGACAGCGATGCGCCCACCACGCCGTGAACGCCGTCTCAACGAGACCCGCGAGGCTGCGGGCAACGGGCTGCTCGACCGCAGAGCGTTCCTGGCGGAGAGCGCCGGTGCGCTGGCGACCGGAGCGTTCATGGCGTTCGCGCCGGGCGAAGCCGGCGCAGCCGGTCCACCGGAGACCCCAGCGATCGCCGCGCCGCCCGCGCTCACGTGCGGACAGACGCATGGCCTGGTGTCTTGCAGCGAGTGGACGGGCGTCCCGCTGCGGCTCCTGCTGGCGGAGGCGGGCGCCGACTCACGGGCCGAGTGGATCCTGGCGGAAGGCGCCGACGCGGCGGCGATGAGCCGCAGCGTGCCGATGGCGAAGGCCATGGACGACGCGATGCTGGCGCTCTACCAGAACGGCGAGCGCCTTCGTCCGGAGAACGGCTACCCGGTGCGACTGTTCCTTCCGGGCTACGAAGGCAACATGAGCGTGAAGTGGCTCAGGCGGATCAAGGTCACGGACACACCGACGATGACGAAGGACGAGACGTCGAAGTACACCGATCTCCAGGCCGACGGCAAGGCGTTGATGTTCACGTACCCGATGGAAGTGAAGTCGGTCATCACGCGCCCGGCACCCGGGCTGCGCATGACCGGGCCGGGCCTCTACGAGCTGTCGGGGATCGCGTGGTCGGGCCGCGGAAAAATCCGCAAGGTCGAAGTCTCGGCCGACAGCGGGCGGACCTGGGCGGAAGCCGCTCTGTCAGCCCCGGTGCTGGCGTACGCGCTGGCGCGCTTCCGGATCCCCTGGAAGTGGAACGGCGCCGCGACAGTGCTCAAGAGTCGCGCGACGGATGACGCCGGACGCGTCCAGCCCACTCGCGATGAGCTGATCGCCCAGCATGGCGCCAACGTGATCTACCACTACCACGCGATCCAGGCCTGGCGCGTGGAGTCGAGCGGCGAGGTGAAGAATGTCTACGCGTGAGGCGTTCGTCCTCGCAAGTCTCGTGCTCGCGTGGGGCGGTTGCGCGGGCACGACCGCGCCCGAAACGCCGAATCTCGGACGCGCCGCGACCCCCGCTGAAGTCGCGGGCTGGGACATCAGCATCGCTCCCGATGGGCGCGGGCTACCGTCCGGCAGCGGGACGTCAGCGGAAGGCGCACTCGTCTACGCCCAGAAGTGCCAGGCCTGCCACGGAGAAAAGGGCGTGAACGGGCCGAACGACCGGCTGGTCGGGGGGCAGGGGACCCTGGGGAGCAAGACGCCGGTACGGACCGTCGGCAGCTACTGGCCGTACGCGACGACCGTGTTCGACTACGTGCGCCGGGCCATGCCGTTCGCGCAGCCGCACTCGCTGACGGACAGCGAGGTCTACGCGGTCACCGCGTATCTGCTCAACCTCAACGGAATCATCGGAGAGCAGGACGTGATGAGCTCCGACTCGCTGCCCAAAGTGAAGATGCCGAATCGCGACAACTTCATTCTGGTGTACCCATGGAAGCCCAGAGTGCCGTGACCATCGCTACCGCGGCTTCGGCGCGAGCACAGGCCTGAGAGCCGCCTCGAGCTCCCGGCGCGTCGTCACCCCCTCGAACCGGGCGCGGACCATCCCCGTGCCGTCCACGACGAAGATCCACGGCTCGGAGCGGAGATTCCACTCCTCGACCGTGGAAGAAAATTTCTGAAGGTCGCCGGTTTCCCAGATCTCCTCGTGAATGAACGCGACGCGATCCCCGTAGGTCGGGATCAGCGTCCGCACGATGTCCACGACCGGGCCACACACCCGGCTCGTACAGTATCTGGGCGTCGCGAACACGATCACCTGCGGCTTGCCCTGCGCGATCGCGTCCGCGATCCGCGTTCGATGTAACCGCGGATCAGGCGGATCGCTGGAATCGATCTGCCGCAAGTCGCTGACGTCGCTGGCGATGCGGTTGCGGCTACGCGGGGCCGGCGTCCCGACCATCGGCGCGAGAGACGCCGCCAGGGCGCCGACGCTCAGTCGCGCCGACTCGACGGCGCCGCTGCCGGACTGCGCGAGGACCTCGAGGCCCCAGGTGCCGGAACGCTGGAAGGTCACGTGCGCGACGTAGATGCCCTGCACGTCGGTCGCGTCACCGTGGACGTGCCGCGCGTCGTCGGGATGGATGTGGATCCGCTTGCCCCCTTCGATGACTTCCAGGCGGTGGTAGCGAGCCGGCGTTTCGGCGACGAGACGCGCGTCCTCGCCTTCAATGGCATAGAGACGCACGGAGACTCTGGCATCGACGAGGAGCCTTCCGTCTTTCAGGAGGCCGAAGGCGAGTCGATTCTGTCCGACGATCAGCTCGGACGTGGTGAGCAGCACTTGTAGCCCGTCGGTCGCCGCCGGAGCGATCTGGGCCGACGGCTGGTCACGCCAGGCAAAGCAGACGGCGACGAGTCCCAGCGTGACCAGCGCGGAGCGCAGGGGCGGACGCAGGCGCGCCCGTCTCTTCATGAGCGCGCCTCGGTCGGCGGAGTCCCAGCCCCGCGACGGCCTGCGGCGCGCACGACCATCGCGCGCTATTCCACGATGACCTGGCCGTACTGCCAGGGATGGGGCAGACAGATGTAGAAGTAGTTGCCGGGCTGGGCGAAGGTGATCGCCTTCGAGCCGCCTTTGACGAGCACCCCCGTGTCCCACTTACCACGTTCCATCGACGTCGCCGAGTGTGGAAGATCGCCGACATTGGTGAAAGTCACGGTGGCGCCCGCCTTGATCCGAATGCGCGATGGCCCGAAGCTGTACTCCACGTTGTTGGCGCCCATCCTGACCGTGTCGGCTCCCGCGATGATGGGCCCGGTGGGTCCCGCGACGGTTTGCGGAGGGGGCGGCGGCCACAGGGGACCGAGCTGCCCCTTCAACGAAAAGGCCCACACCGCATCGCCATACGCGCTGCCCTGCAGCTGGTTGCCGCCCGTCGCGATCGCGACGTATTGCTCGCCGTCCACTTCATAGAACACAGGTGGCGCATCGGCTCCGAAACCGGTCTGGAACCGCCACAGCTCCTTGCCCGACTTGGCATCGAGCGCGAGGAAATTGCCGTCGGGTTCCCCACGGAACACGAGGCCGCCCGCCGTGACCGACGAGCCGCCACCGCCGCCGATCCGGTACGGAGTCTTGTGCTGCCACGCGATCGTGTTCGTCTTGCTGTCGATCGCGGTGAACGTTCCGCTCATCGGTGAGCCGATGGGCGCCGCCTGGCTTCCGCCGGTGTAGCGCTGCCCGAGCAGATACTTGTCGCTGAAGCGTGTGAACGCGCTCGTGCGCACGGTGCCCGGCACGTAGAAATAGCCCGTGTCCGGGCTGTAGGGCACCGGCGACCAGTTCGTGCCGCCGATCCCCGACGGCTGCATCAGCACGGGCGTCTCCCAGAAGGTCTCGAAGATGCAGCCGGCCTTCTCGTAGCCCGGCAGCAGCTCGGCACACTGCGGAACGACCGCGTCGCCGCGCGGGATCGGCTGGGTCTTGGCCGTCTTCTGCCGCGGGTCCTGGGGTACCGGCTTCTCGTCGATACCGATCAGGGGCTTGCCGTCGGTCCGGTCCAGGATGTACACCCAGCCCGTGCGGCCGGCCTCGGCGATCCCTTTGCGCGGCTTGCCGTCGATCACGGTGTCGAACAGGACCACGGGGCTGGCCGCGTCGTAGTCCCAGATGTCGTGGTGCACTTGCTGGAAGTGCCAGACGTACTCCCCGGTCTTCGCCTTCAGGGCCATCATCGAGGCGCAGTAGAGGTTGTCGCCCTCGCGCATCGAGCCGTCGTAGTCCGGACCACAGTTGCCGGTGACGAAGTAGACGAGCCCGAGGTCGGGATCGAGCGCCGGTGTGTTCCAGATGGTGGCGCCGCCGCGCATCGAATGATCGGTGCCGGGCGGCCAGGTCTCGCTGCCGCGCTCGCCGGGTGCGGGAAGCGTGTACGACCGCCAGAGGATGGCGCCGGTCTTGGCGTCCAGCGCGGTCAGCCGCCCGCGCACGCCGAACTCACCGCCCGCGATGCCGCTGTAGACGATCCCGTCGTAGTAGAGGGGCGCGCTCGTGATCGTGTGGCCGTTCTCCCACTTCTCGAGCGCGGTCTTCCATTTCACCTCGCCGGTCTTCATGTCCAGCGCCACGAGGTTGGCGTCGAGCTGGCCGGAGTAGAGCAGCCCCTCGCCCATGGCGAGCCCGCGGTTGACCCAGCCGCAGCACACGGTGGAGATCCGTTGATCGATGCCCGACCAGTATTCCCAGATGATCGCGCCGGTCTTCGCGTTGAGCGCGAAGACGTCGTCGTTGCCCGTGACGATGTACATGATGCCGTCCTTCACGAGCGGTGAAGCCTCGAAGGAATACTTGCCGGCGGCGCCCGAGCCCTTGAGCCGCGTCATCCAGGCTCCCTTGAGCTGACCGACGTTGGTGGTGTCGATCTGCTTCAAGGTGGAGTACCGCTGGTTGGTCAGGTTGCCGCCATTCGTGACCCAGTCCTTGCAGACCGGGCCGCGGATCAGACGATCAATCTCGGGATCGGCTGCCCGCGTTGTGTGGACCATCAGGAACAGGAAGCTGAACATCGTGACCACCGCGACCACTTGCTGCCCCAGACGTCGCATGTCGTTCTCCTCACACCGTCGGCGGCCGTGAGCACGCTTCGTCCCGTTGCGGGGCGCCCCGTCGCAGTCGCGCCGCCGGGCGATCGGACTCAGGCGGGGCGCGGCCGAGAGATACCGCTTCGCGCCATCCGATGTCAAGCAGTGGGAATCGCCGACGCGTCTGATCCGAGGCGCAATGGTCGCGCTCTGCGTCTTGACACCGGGCCGTCGGCTTCGCCATGCTCGGCGCATTTGACGCGGTCAGAGCCTCCAGCGACCTGAGCTTCGGAAGGAGAACGGTCATGAAAACGCTCGCGGCGTTGCTCGTGATTGGAGCCCTCATGCTCGCCGGCCTCGCCTCGCCGCTCGCGGCGCAGACGGGGGCGACCTGGGGCGTGTATGGCGGCGACAACGCCAACACGCGCTACAGCACGTTGAACCAGATCAACGCCACGAACGTCGGCCGACTCAAGGTCGCCTGGGCGCTGCAGCTCGGGTCGCTGCGATCCCAGGAATCGACGCCCATCCTGGTCGGCGACCTCGTCTACGTGACGTCGTCGCACGGGCCAAAGAACGTGTTCGCCGCCGACGCGCGAACGGGTGAGGTCAAATGGCGGTATTCGCCCGAGGTCCCGGCGGGCATCGAGCAATACGCCTGCTGTGACGTCAACAATCGCGGAGTCGCCCACGCCAACGGCAAGATCTTCGTGGGGCGGCTCGACGGGCATCTCGTCGCGCTGGATGCCAAGACCGGCAAGGAGCTGTGGAAGAGCCAGGTCATCGACCACACGGGCGGCTCGGTCATCACCTCGCCGCCGATCGTGGTCAAGAATCTCGTCATCACGGGCTTCGGGGGCGGCGAGTACGGCGTGCGGGGCTACATCACCGCATTCGATCAGGCGACGGGCCGCGAGGTGTGGAAGCTCTACACGGTGCCGGGGCCCGGAGAGCCTGGCAACGACACCTGGAAGGGCGACTCGTGGAAGTTCGGGGGCGGCGTGGCCTGGCACATCGGCTCGTACGATCCGGCGCTGAATCTCCTCTACTACGGGACCAGCAATCCCTCGCCATGGGGCGCCGCGATTCGCGGCAACGACAGCAGCAACATCGACCCCTACAGCAACCTCTACACGGCCAGTACGCTCGCCATCAACCCGGACACCGGGAAGATCGTCTGGCACTACCAGACCACGCCGCACGACGCGTGGGACTACGACGGCGTCAACGAGCTCGTGCTGGTGGACCTCGATATCAAGGGGCAGAAGACGCCGGTGGCGCTCAAGGCCGATCGGAACGGGTTCTTCTACGTCCTGGACCGTCGCAACGGCAAGCTCCTGTCGGCCGAGAAATTCGTCGACCTCAACTGGGCCAAGTCCATCGACATGACTACGGGCCGTCCGGTCGAGAACGCCGACAAGCGACCGCGCCTGGGCTTCAGGGCGAAGGACATCTGCCCGAACCTCATCGGCGGGAAAAACTGGATGCCGATGAGCTACAGCTTCCAGACCGGTCTCGTGTACCTACCGACAATGAACCTGTGCATGGATCTGGAGGGCACGCAGCCGCAGTACAAGCGTGGCGCCTTCTACCTAGCCGTCGAGTTCGACCTGGGCAAGAGCGGACCCGGCGGTCATCTCGGCGAAGTCATGGCCTGGGATCCCGTGAAGCAGCAGAAGGTCTGGGGCAACAAGGACGAGCTGCTGTTCATGGGCGGGATGCTCAGCACCGCGGGCGGGCTCGTCTTTCACGGCGATCTCAAAGGGTGGTTCAAAGCGCTCGACGCCAAGACCGGGCGCACGCTCTGGCAGTTCCAGACGGGCTCGGGCGTCAGCGCCGCTCCGATGACGTACGAGCTGGGCGGCAAGCAATACCTCGCGGTGGTCTCCGGTCGTACGTTCGCGATTCCCGCCTTCTTCGGGCCAATCGGTGAAAAGATGGTCGCCGCCAGCGCCGAAGGCGGCACGCTGTTCGTGTTCGAGCTGCCTTCACCGTGAGCCGGCGAGGAGAGTGGACGGCATGAGGATGCGGGCGACCGTGAGCGAGCCGTCGGCTCCGGTCGCCCGCGTCGCCCCGAAGGGCGGCGCACGTCGATTCGTCGTGTGCTTTTTCGTCGCTCTGATGGCCTCGGCCGCTTTACCCGGCCCGGCCATCGCGGCCGATATCCTGCGTGTGTGCGCTGACCCCGACAATCTGCCGTTCAGCCGCGCCGAGGGACCCGATCGCGGACTCTACGTGGAGCTGGCCGAGCTGGTCGCCGGCCGGCTCGGGCTTCGTTCCGAGTACGCATGGTTCCTTTCCAATTACGGCCGGCGGGCCGTCCGCAACACGCTCCTGGCCGACCGCTGTGACGCCTACTTCGGGCTGCCCGACGATGCGGAGTTCATGGGCCGAAGCGTGATCCGCACGCGGCCGTTCCTCGACGTCGGGTACACGGTGATCGGGCCGCGACCGCTCGCGCTCTCGTCGCTGGACGACATCAAGGGCCGTCGCGTGGCGGTCCAGTTCGGAACGACGCCGCAGCTGCTCCTGGCGATTCGTCCCGGTTTCCGCGCGGTCACCTTCAAGCTCGCAGAAGAGGCCATGGAGGCCCTGACCCGAGGAGAGGCCGACGTCGCGTTTCTGTGGGGGCCGACCGCGGGCTACTTCAACAAGACCCGGCTCGGCGGCGCGTACGCGATCGTGCCCATCGCCGGTGAGGGCCTCCAGTGGCACGCGGCCGTCGGCGTGAGAAAGGGTCAGGATTCACTCAGGGCCGATCTCGACCGAGTCCTCGACCAGCTCAAGCCGGAGATCAACACGCTCGCGGACAAGTACGGCTTTCCCCTCGGACGACCCGTCAGCATGGATGGCCAGCGCGGGATGCTGCGGCCACCTGAGCGCGGCGTGGGCGGCCTCCAGCTCGTGCAGCTTCAGGAGGGGCCGACACGCCCGACCTCGTCTGCCGGCGTGTCGTCTTCCGCGGCGGAGGGCCTCATTCGTCTCGGACGCAGCCTGTTCAACCAGCATTGCTCGCACTGCCACGCGCCCAACGCCGTGAGTCCCGAGCCGACTCGCGACTTGCGCCGGCTGACGCTCCGCTACGGTTCCAGGATGCGTGAGGCGGCGTACGCGACGATCACGGTCGGGCGAATCGACAAAGGGATGCCGGCCTGGAAGGACCTCCTGGGCGAAGAGGGGATCCAGAACGTCCTGGGATTTCTGGAGTCCGTCCAGCGGCAGCCGTAGAACGCAGGATCAATGGGCCGGAGCTGGCCGTGCCCTCTTGACTAGAGGGTGTGGCTGGAGGAGCCTCATCGGCAATGCGTAGATCAGGGCTCGCCGTCTTCGTCCTGCTCGTCGCCTCGCTCGTACTCGGGTCGACGCGGGCCGGCGCCGAGCTACGAGTGTTCGTCACCAACGAGAAGTCCGACGACGTGACGGTGATCGACGCGGCGACCCGAGCCGTCGTCGGAACGATCCCCGTCGGCAAGCGCCCGCGCGGCGTCGCGGTCAGCCCAGACGGCCGGCGGGTCTACGTGACCAACAGCAACTCGGACAGCCTCAGCGTCATCGACGCAAAGACGCTGGAGGTGCTGAGCACGGTGCCGGCGGGCATCGACCCGGAGGGATTGACCGTGAACCGGGCGGGCACCGCGCTCTACGTCGTCAACGAAAACGAGCTCTCGGTGACGGTGCTGGACGTGGCCTCACTGGCGATCCGCAAGAAGATCGCCGTCGGGAAAGAGCCCGAGACGGCGGTGGCCTCTCCGGATGGGCGCTGGATCGCCGTCTCCAACGAGACGTCCGATGACGTCCACGTCATCGCGACGGCCAGCGACACGGTCGTCAAGCAGATTGCCGTTCCCAAGAACCCGCGCGGGATGCGCTTCACGGCCGACTCGCGCCGGCTCTTCGTCGCCAGCGAGCAGGCCCACCTCGTTTCCGTGATCGACATGGCGGAGATGCGTGTCGTCAAGTCGGCGCCGACCGGCGGCAGTCGCCCCGTCGACATCGTGCTGACACCGGACGGCTCACGGCTCTACGTCTCTCACGGTCAGTCCGGCGACGTGCGCGTGCTGGATAGCTCGTCGCTGAACGTGCTCGCGGTGATCCCGGTCGGCCCGCGCACCTGGTGGACCGCCCTCAGCCCGGACGCGCGATTCCTCTACGCGACCGTCGGACGTGCCAACGAGCTCGCGGTGATCGACACCAGCTCGAACACCGTGGCCGCGCGGATCCCCTGCGGCACACTGCCCTGGGGCGTGGCGATCGCCGGTCCACCCTGAGGCATCGCGCCTTACTGCATCGGCGCGGCGCAGCCGGCGGGGCCCCAGCCCCGTGACGGCTTGCCGGCGCCCACTTCGCTCACATCACGAGGCGGAGCCAGCGGCGGCCGCTCCGCGCGAGGATCGAGCGGTCGAGTCCCCACGTCCGCCCTGCGCGCGCGCAAAGTAGGATGATCATGGAGGTCACGAGGAGGACGTGGAAGCCCTGCTGGCCGAAGCTCATCCACTGGCTCGCGAGGCCGTAGTTCAGGCTCAGAAAGAGCCCGACGAGGGCGGTGAGGCCGGTGAGCAGTCCGAGGATGAGCCCGAGGCCGACTGCCGCCTCGCCGAAAGTCTGAAGCGTCGCGAACACGCGGCTATTCGGCAGCACCGTCCCTTCGAGAAACTCCTTGTACCAGTCGATGGGGTTCCCGGCGGCGAATTCGGCGATGCGCTTGGGATGGAAGGCGAGGAAGCGCGGGGACACCGTGGGATACGGAATCACGTCCCAAAGGTACGCGAGGGTGAACTTGGTCCACACGGCCTTTACGAACCACGCGCCGACGACGACCCGCAACAGCACGACCCAGCGGTCCGCGTGGATCACTGAGCGGCGCGCCCGAGCGTGTGGGCGGTGACACGCATCATGAGGCGGCATGCTAGGGGACGCCGCCGGCGTGGTCAAGGGTTCCCGCTCGCGATCCGCCGCATCGTCGCGGTGCTCGGGGCGCTCGGCGCATCCGCAGCCACGGCGGCCGAGCCGCCGCCCCTCGCCCTCGCCTCGGGCTTTCGCATCGAGCTCGTCGCGGACGGCCTCGGCGCGCCGCGCATGCTCGCGCTCGATTCGTCCGGGGCGCTGCTGGTGTCGATTCCGAGCCAGGGACGTATCGTTGCCCTCCCGGCAGCCCGGCGGCCGGAACGGCTTCGTTCGCCCGTGACGGTCGCCGAGGGACTGCGGCTTCCGCACGGCCTCGCCGTCCGTGACGGACACCTGTGGGTCGCCGAGACCGGGCGCGTGCTGCGGTTCCGCTACGACGTCACCACTCACAGCGCGACCGAGCCGGTCGTGATCATCCGCGACCTTCCGGCGGGCGCGCACCACTGGACACGGTCGATCGCCTTCGGCCCGGACGGCCGGCTCTACGTCGCGATCGGCTCGTCGTGCGATATTTGTCGCGAGGGTGATCGCCGCCGCGCCGCGATCGTCAGTTACGCTCTTGACGGATCGAACGAGCGCCTCGTCGCGCGAGGACTCCGGAATCCCGTCGGGCTCGCGTTCGACCCGACGACGGGCGCGTTGTGGACGACGGTCAACGAGCGGGATTGGCGCAACGGCGGCGCCCCGCCGGACTTTCTCGCCTTGGTTCGCGAGGGCGCCGACTACGGCTGGCCCGACTGCTACGCTCGAGGGGGCGCCCTCGCGCCCGATCCCGAGTTTCGTGGCGCGAGCGACTGCCGCGACCTCACGCTCCCCTCGGTCGAGCTCGCTCCGCACGCGGCACCGCTCGGGCTCGCCTTTTATACGGGAACGCAGTTTCCGCCCGCGTATCGTGGGAGCCTCTTCGTCGCCCTCCATGGCTCCCGGGCCGAGCTTGCCCCCGCCGGCTACAAGATCGTGCGGATCGTCTTGACCGCCAACCGGCGACCACGACTCGAGGACTTCGCGACGCGTTGGCGTGCGGGCGACCGGGTATGGGGCCGCCCGGTCGACGTGCTCGTCGGACGCGACGGCGCGCTCTACGTTTCGGACGATCACGGCGGGCGTGTGCTCCGCATCACCGCCGTGCCGTGATCCGACGCGGCCGATTGCGCCGCGGTCTTTGGCGCCTGGGCCCGTGCTAATGTCCAGCGCGATGCTCGCGCGGCATCGTCCGTTCGCGGCCCTCCCGCTCGTCGCGCTCGTTGCGGTCGGCCTGGCGAGCTGCACCTTGACGGCGCTGGTGGCATCGCCCGTTCCACCGGGCGGCGAATGGCCGACTCACGGCGGAACCAACGCGAACGCGCTTTACTCGTCCCTCGATCAGATCACGCGCGACAACGTGGGCCGGCTCCGCATCGCGTGGCGCTGGATGTCCCCGGACGAGGAGCTGATGGCGCGCCAGCCGCAGCTCCGGACGTGGCTGAACGAGGCCACGCCGCTGATGATTGGTGGAGTGCTGTACGTCAGCACCTCGACCAGCCAGGTCGCGGCCATCGACGCGATCAGCGGTCGGACGCTCTGGGTCCACGACCCGAAGATCTGGGTTCACGGCACGCCGCCCAATTTCGGCTTCCTGCATCGTGGCGTCGCCTACTGGACCGACGGCCGCGACGCGCGGATCCTGATCGGCACGGGAAACGCCTACCTCATCGCCCTCGACGCTCGCACCGGAGAGCCGATCACGAGCTTCGGTATCGAAGGGCGCGTCGATCTCACCGAGGGGCTCGGGCGCCAGGTCGATCGCAGGTGGTACACGGTGACGTCGCCGCCGCTGGTCATCGGCGATCTGGTCATCGTCGGCTCGTCGATCGAGGCCCGGCCCCTGCGTCCCGACATGCCGCCGGGGCATGTCCGCGCCTTCGACGTGCGCACCGGCGCGCAGCGATGGATCTTCCATTCCATCCCTCAGTCGGATGCGCTCGGTACCGAGACCTGGGCGGGTGACTCGTGGCGCAGGGTCGGCGGTGTGAGCGTGTGGACGATCATGAGCGCCGACGAGGAGCTCGGCTACGTCTACCTGCCTTTCAGCCCGGCGGCGAACGACTACTATGGCGGCGAGCGACACGGCGACAACCTGTTCGCCGAGAGCCTCGTCTGTCTGGAGGCGGCCACCGGCCGGCGTGTGTGGCATTACCAGTTGGTGCGCCACGGACTCTGGGACTACGACATCCCGGCGGCTCCGAACCTGGTCGACATCACGATGCGCGGGCGCCGCGTGCGTGCCGTCGCCCAGGTCACCAAGCAGGGATTCGTCTACGTGTTCGATCGCGCGACCGGCAAGCCGCTGTGGCCCATCGAAGACCGCCCGGTGCCCCAATCAACGGTGCCGGGCGAGAAGACAGCCCCACGCCAGCCGTTCCCCACGAGGCCGGCGCCGTTCGAGCGCCAGGAAGCGAGCCCGGCTGACGTGATCGACTTCACGCCGGAGCTCCGCGAGCAGGCGCTGGCGATTCTCGCGCAGTACGATCACGGCCCGCTGTTCACGCCCCCCAGCGAGCGAGGGATGGTGCTCGTTCCTGGCGCCGGCGGCGGTGCCAGCTGGGCGGGCGCCGCGTTCGATCCCGACACGGGCCGTCTCTTCGTGCCGTCGATCACCGCGCCCAACGTCGTGACCTTGAGCCCTCCGCCCGCCGACTGGATCAAGGATCGTTACGTGGGACGGCTCCAGGGGCTCCGGGGACCACAAGGTCTTCCGCTCTTCAAGCCCCCGTTCGGGCGCCTGACCGCGATCGATCTCGCCGGGGGGGACCACGTGTGGATGGTCCCGATCGGCGAAGGACCGCGGCACCATCCTCGGCTCGAGCCGCTCCAGCTCGGCCGGCTCGGGTGGGACCGCCGGAGCTTTCCGCTCGCGACGCGCACGTTGCTGTTCGTCGCGCAGACGGGCCCCGCTGGAGGCACGCAGCCCGCTGGTGAGGGGCCCGGGTTGGAGGTGTTCGACAAGGCGAGCGGAGAGCTGATCGCGAGAGTCGAGCTGCCCGAGAGCGCGACCGGCGCGTTGATGACCTATTTCGCGGGGGAAAAGCAGTATATCGTCGTCCCGATCGGCGGTCGCGGCCGCCCCGCGGAGCTGATCGCGCTGAGCCTGCCGTGATCCGCCTTCAGGGCCGCACAGCCGGCGCTTCGAACGGCATCCCTCGCGCCCGCCACATCAAGAACAGCTCGAGGTCGACCAGCTCGGCGGCGCCGTACTCGTAGGGCTCCGCGCGGATCCCGGTGAGACAGCCACGCAGCCGTCGCTGGAGCGAGCCGAGGCTCTGCCACTCCAGACGATAGAGCGGGTATCCGGTCGGATGCGCCTGCGGCACGACGTTGCCGGCCAGGCGCCGTCCCCAGTTGTCGTCGTGGCATTGGTTGCAGGCGAGGTTCAGCTGGCCCTGGCGCCGATAGAAGGTCGCGCGGCCGGCGTCGAGGAACGGCTGTGTGCGCTGGTCGATGGCGACGTCGATCGGCACGCCGCGCGACTGGCGCGCGAGGTAGGCGGTCAGCGCCAGGAGCTCCTTGCTCTCGTAGGCGAGCGGCGGCGCCTTCTGGCGATCGACGCGGCAGAGATTGACCCGCTGCTCGAGCGTGACCGGCCGGCCCCGCGCGGCGTCGAACGCGGGATGGCGCGCGGCCACGCCCGTCATGCTCGCGCGGGCCTCGCCGTGACACTCGGCGCACGCACGGCCGGCGTCGCCGGTCTTCTTGTTCCACAGCGATTCGCCCTCGAGCACCCAGAGCATGCCGGGATTCGCGGTGTCGTCGTCCTGCATCGCGCGCGTCTCACGGCTCATGAGGTCGTAGCCGGAGCGGCGTTCGGTGAGCGGAATCTCGCCGGCGGATGCCGACGCGGCCAGTACGACCACGCACACCGCGGCGCGGAATCCCCGCACTTAGTCGACGGTGATGGCGACCGACTCCGTCTCCGAGAAGCCGCGGTCACCGGTCCACTGGAACGCGAGCGTGCCGCTCTCGGTGGCGACCGTCGAGAACGCGATGAACGGGTTCGCGGCGATCGCCGGGTGGAGCTCGGCGCGGAAGATCTCCGTGCCGTTGTAGGTGCACACGAATGTTCTGATGATGTCGCGCGGGATGGCGCCGCCGAGCTGAGTGCGGCGATAGCCGGTCTCCATCGGGTGCGAGATCAAGGTCTTGATCTCGATGATCTCGCCGCGCTTGGCCCGAGGCGGCACGTTGATGAGGGCGCTCGCCACCGCTACGCCTCCTCGAGACAGGCCGCGAGGGTCACCACGACGTTCGCGCTCGTGGACCAGAACGAGCCGTCGCTCATCTCGCAGATCGCGACCACGGTCTGGGTGTCGGCGAGGCGGATGCGCGTCGACACGCTCGCGCGGCCGGCGCGCGGTCCCAAGCGGAAGCTCGCGACGTCTGGCTGTGGATTCTTCTCGTTGAAGACGTGCAGCGCCTTGACGTGGTCAGCGGCCGTCATCGGGCTCTCGGCGCTGACCGTGAGCGGCACCGTGTTGCCGTTCTCGGATAGCGGGGGCAGGTCGAGCTTGACGCGCCCCGGGTTGATGCGCGCCGAGCCCACGACCTTGCGGATGGCCTCCTGCATCGCCGCCGGCGTCGCGCGCGCGGGCTCGACCATGATCATCGACGCGAGCCCGATCCCGACGGCGGCGCCGCCGGTAGCCAGCAGAAATTCACGACGCGATGATTGTCCGCTCATTCAGTCTTTCAGCGTCATCAAGAAGGCCACAACGTCCTCGATCTGCTCCGCGCTCAGGATCGGCTTGCCACGCAAGGCCGGCGCCACCCGCACCAGGCCCTCAGTTCGATGATACGCCGGCATGATAGTCGTCGGGTTGATCCGGCTCGAATCGACGATCCGGAGCCGCAGCTGGGCCTCGGACGAGCGCTTGCCGGCGCCGCTCAGATCGGGCGCGAGATTGCCCTGGAACCGCTCGTCCGGGAATGGCCCGCTGTGACAGAGCAGGCACAGGCCCACCTGGCGGTTGGCGACGATCGCGCGGCCGCGCGCGGGATCGCCCCTGGCGCCGGTGAGCGATCTCGGGATCCCATCGTTCGCATACGCCACACCGGCCAGGGAGCAGACCGCGACGAGCGCGGCCGCGAGCCACTTCACCCGAATACCTCGTCGGTGATCGTGCGGAACCAGGCCTCGGCGAGCACGGCCTCCGCCGCCCGCGTGGCGCGCGGCGCATCCGCGGGGCTGACGCCGCCGGAGCCGGGCACCTCGGCGATCTGTCCGCCCGACGGCTGGTAGACGCCCGCGACCGAGATCCCGTAGTCGGGCGCGACCAGGCTGTAGCAGGTGTTGATCAGCTTCGGCGTGGACGGCGTGGCCCCGGTGAGGAGCCGCGCGATCGCCGCCGCGCACGACTTGGCTTGCGAGTTCGCCGCGAACGCGGATTTCGGCATGGCGCCCGCGATGGCGGCGTCACCGATGACGTGGACGCCGGGCTGGAGCTTCGACTCGAACGTCGCCGGGTCGATCGGGCACCATCCGGTACGGTCGGTGACGCCCGCAACGTCCGCGAGGCGGCCCGCCTTCTGCGGCGGGATAACGTTGGCCACCTTCGCCTGGTGTCGGCCGAAGTCGGTGACCAGCGTGCGCGTCGCGGGATCTACCGACGTGACGCTTCCGCCTTTCGACAGAGGCACCCACTCGAGCAACCCCGGATAGAGCTCACTCCAGGCCTGCTGGAACAGCCGCTGTTTGGAGAAGGCGTCCTTCGCGTCGAGCACGATCAGCTTGGATTTCGGCTTCTTCGTCTTGAGGAAGTTCGCGATCAGGCTCGCGCGCTCGTACGGCCCGGGCGGGCAGCGAAACGGATTCGCCGGAGCGGAGATCACGACGAGGCCGCCGTCGTCCATGGCCTCGAGCTGGCGGCGCAAGAGCAAGGTCTGCTCGCCCGCCTGCCAGGCATGCGGCATCTGCGCGGCCGCCGCCTGGTCGTAGCCCGGCAACGCGTTCCAGCGGATCTCGATGCCCGGCGCGAGCACCAGACGATCGTAGGGAAGGCGCGTGCCGTCCGCCAGCGTGACCGAGCGCGCCTGAGGGTCGACGCCGGTCGCGGTCGTTCGCGAGATGACGATGCCGTCGGCCGCGACGCGCTCGTAGGTGAATTGCTGCGCGCGCAGCTCTCTGAGACCGACGATCACGGCATTGCTGAACGGGCAGGCGGTGAACGTCGGGTTCGGCTCGACCAGCGTGACGACGATGCGCGGGTCGGCCTGACGAAGGGCGCGCGCGCAGCTCGCGCCGGCGAAGCCGCCCCCGACGACGACGACGCGCGCGGCCGTGCTCTGGGCCGAGGCGCGCGCGGGGAAGAGTGCAGCGCCAACGCTGACCGTGACGCCGAGCTTGAGGAACTCGCGGCGGCTCGACTTCACTTCTGTGTGGCGTACCAGGCGGCGATCGCCTGGATCTCTTCGTCGGTGAAGCCCTTGGCGATCCGGTCCATGACTGTGCCGGCCCGTGCTCCGGAGCGGAAGTCCTGCATCGCCTTCACGATCGCGGCGCTGTCGCGCCCGGCCAGCCGCGGCACCGGCGACGTCACCCGCGTCGAGGCCGGATGACATCCGGAACACGCCGCGGCGCCGACCGGCGGCTCCGCGGACGCTACGGCCGCCGCCGCGATCGAGACGAACCCGATCGCGGCGGCGACAAACCTCACCATGCGTCTACACCATCTGGATGCCGTGGTTTTTCAGTGGGAACGTGCGAATGCGCTTGCCGGTGGCGTTGAAGTAGGCGTTGAGCACCGCCGGCGCGGCCACGCAGATCGTCGGCTCACCGACGCCGCCCCAGAATCCGCCGGACGGCATGATGATCGATTCGACCTTCGGCATCTGCGCGATCCGCATCGAGTCGAAGCTGTTGAAATTGGTCTGCTCGATCCGTCCGTCCTTGACCGTGCACTCCTCCATGAACACCGCGGACAGCCCGTAGACGAACGAGCCGGCGATCTGCCGCTCGATCTGCGCCGGGTTGACGGCGTGCCCGGGGTCGGTCGCGCATACGATGCGGCGCACCTTCACCTTGTCGCCGGTGACGGAGACCTCGGCGCACGCCGCCACGTAGCTGCCGAAGGCCATCATATGAGCCAGGCCGCGATGGACACCCTGCGGCGCAGGCTTGCCCCATCCGGCCCGGTCGGCGACCGCGTTCAGTACCGCGAGATGCTTGGGATGCTTGGTCATCAGCTTGCGGCGGAACTCGAGCGCGTCCTGGCCGGCTGCCTTGGCCAGCTCGTCCATGAAGCACTCGAGGAAGATCGCGTTCTGGTTGATGTTCACGCCACGCCAGAACCCGGGCGGGACATGGGTGTTGCGCATGGCGTGGTCGATCAGCAAGTTCGGAACCGTGTAGCCCAGCGTGAAGTCGCCGCTCGGGTCGAGCCCCTGGAAGGTGGCGTTGTCTCGGCCGTCCTGGAGATTCTGCGGGAACACGGCGGCGAGGATCGACTGCCCTGACAGGCGCAGGTGAAGCCCGACGAGGTTACCGCTGGCGTCGAGACCCCCGGTCAGCTTTGCCTGCATGACCGGATGGTACCGGCCCTGCACCATGTCCTCCTCGCGCGTCCACAGTAGCTTCACGGGCGTGCCGGGCACCTGCTTGGCAATGAGGACCGCCTGGGTCACGTAGTCGTGGAACGCTCCGCGCCGACCGAAGCCGCCGCCGAGGTTGATCTTGTAGACTTCGCACTTCTCGGCCGGCAGACCGGACGCCGCCAGGGTCGCCGCGAACGCGGCCTCGCCGTTCTGCGTCGGCACCCAGACCTCGCACTTGTCAGCCGTGTACTTCGCCGTCGCGTTCATCGGCTCCATCGGGGCGTGATTCAGGAACGGATAGGCGTACACCGCCTCGACTTTCTTGGCGGCGCCGGCGATCGCGGCCTTCACGTCCCCGACCTGCGTGCGCACGAACGCCTGATCGGCATCGAGCCCGCTCTTCAGCGTCTCGGCGATCGAGGCGCTCGTCACCTTCGCGTTCGGGCCTTCGTCCCACGCGATCGGGAGCGCGTCGAGCGCGGTCTTGGCCTGCCACCACGTATCGGCCACGACCGCGACGGCCGTCTCGCCGACCTTCACGACGTGGCGAACGCCCGGCATGCTCTTGATCTTGTCGGCCTCGAAGCTCTTCACCTTGCCGCCGAAGACCGGGCACTCCTTGATCGTGGCGTTGAGCATCCCGGGCAGCTTGAGGTCGGCGCCGTAGACCTGGGCGCCGGTCACCTTGTCGATCGTGTCCAGGCGCTTGACCGACTTCCCGATGATCTTCCATTCCTTCGGATCCTTGAGCGGCACGTCGGCCGGCGGGGTCAGCTTGGCGGCGGCTTCCGCCACCTTGCCGTAGGTGGTCGTGCGGCCGGTCGGCTTGTGCGTGATCACGCTGTTCGCGGCGCTGCACTCGGACGCCGGCACCTTCCAGCCATCCGCCGCGGCCTGCACCAGCATGACGCGGGCGGTGGCGCCGCCCTTGCGGACGTACTCGTTCGACTCACGGATTCCGCGGCTGCCGCCCGTCGAGAAATTGCCCCAGACGCGCTTGCGCGCGACGCTCTGGCCCGGCGTCGGATACTCGGTGGTGACCTTCGACCAGTTGCACTCGAGCTCTTCGGCCGCCATCTGGGCGAGGCCGGTGATCGTGCCCTGGCCCATCTCGGAGCGCGCGACCCGAACGACGACGGTGTCGTCGGGACGGATGACGATCCAGGCGTTGATCTCGGGCGAGCCGTCTTGCGCGCGCACGACGCCCGCGCCGAACGGGATCTTCAGACCCAGAGCCAGCCCCGCACCGACGGCGGCGGAGCCGATGACGAAGGAGCGGCGACCGATCTTGAGATCTTTGGTGATCATGGCCTCTCCCCTATGCCTTCGCCGCGGCGTGGATCGCTTCACGGACCTGCTGGAACGTCCCGCACCGGCAGATGTTCGTGATCGACCCGTCGATGTCGGCGTCGGTCGGCTTCGGTTTGTCCTTGAGGAGGGCGGCCACCGCCATGATCATGCCCGCCTGGCAGTAGCCACACTGCGGCACCTCGTTGTCTACCCAGGCCTTCTGCACCTTGTGCAGGACACCATTGGCAGCCAGGCCCTCGATGGTCGTGATCTGCTTGCCGACGGCCGTGCTGACGGGCGTCACGCACGAGCGGACGGCCCTGCCGTCGAGGTGAACGGTGCAGGCGCCGCAGAGCGCAACACCGCAGCCGTACTTGGTGCCCGTGAGGCCGACCTGCTCGCGGATGGCCCACAGGAGCGGCGTGTTGGGATCGACGTTGACCTCGCTGCTTTTGCCGTTGATCGTCAAACGCGCCATGGCGTCCCCTCCCGTGACTCAGTGCGTGGAATATCTAGCATCGTACCCGCGAAGGCAAGGAGCGAGATGGCCGGTCACAACCCGCCAGCTCTCTTTATGTCGGGCCCGCTTTGTGATTTCATCGGGTGCATTCTGACATATCGATGCCGGTCGCCGATAGTGGCGATCGGGTGTCCTGGCCGTCGGGGGCTCAACGACGAGAGGAGGGCGTGATGATCGCACTCGATATCAATGGTAAACGCCAGAACGTCGATGTGCCTGGCGAGACCCCGCTGCTGTGGACCTTACGGGATGAGCTCGGCCTCACCGGCAGCAAGTTCGGCTGTGGCATGGCGCTCTGCGGCGCGTGCACCGTGCACGTCGACGGGCAGGCGGTGCGCTCGTGCATCACCCCGATCTCGTCCGTGGCGAACCGGAAGATCGTCACGATCGAGGCCGTCGGCGCTGAGCCCGTCGGTAAGGCGCTGCAGGCCGCGTGGGTCGATGTCGGCGTACCGCAATGCGGGTACTGTCAGGCCGGCCAGATCATGTCCGCGGCCGCGCTACTCAAGCGCACGCCGAAGCCAACCGACAAGCAGATCGACGAGGCGATGGGCGGCAACATCTGCCGCTGCGGGACCTACACGCGTATCCGCGCCGCGATCAAGCAAGCCGCGGCCAAGCAGGGAGGTGCGCGATGAGCGCGCCGGTGGTCGATCGCGTGTTGCGTTCGGTGTCCGACGACTCGGTCGTGCTGGCCAACGTGAGCCGGCGCCGCTTCTTGAAAGGCATGTCGCTCGGCGGCCTCGTGCTGGCCGTCGGGCTCCAGTCGACCGCGCGCGCCCAGGAGCCCAAGAAATACGGCGCCGACGGGATGCCCAACGGGTGGACCGACAACCCGCTGGCGTTCGTCTCGATCGCCGAGGACGGAACGGTCACGATCGTCTGCCACCGCTCCGAGATGGGGCAGGGGGTCAGAACCGGCATGCCGATGATCGTCGCCGACGAGCTGGAGGCCGACTGGAAGCGTGTGCGCGTCGCCCAGGCGCCCGGTGACGAGAAGAAGTTCGGCAACCAGGACACCGACGGCTCGCGCAGCACGCGCCACTTCTTCGAGCCGATGCGCCGCTGCGGCGCCGCCGCGCGCGCCATGCTCGAGGCCGCAGCTGCCGATCAATGGAAGGTGCCGGTGAGCGAGGTGGCCGCCAAGAATCACGAGGTCGTCCATCGCGCAACCGGCCGTCGCCTCGGATACGGCGCGCTCGCGAAGGCCGCCGCCACGAAGCCGGTCCCGGAGCGGGCGGCGCTGCGCCTCAAGGATCCGAAGGACTTCCGCTATATCGGCAAGGGGCAGCTGAAGCTGGTCGACGCGGCCGACATCGCGAACGGCAAGGCGAAGTACGGCATCGACACCCGGCTGGACGGCATGCTCTACGCGGTCGTGGCCCGTCCTCCGGTCCTGGGTGGCAAGGTGGCCAGCGTCGACGATGCCGAAGCGCTCAAGGTGCCGGGCGTGATGAAGGTCGTCCAGATCGAGCCCAGCCCGCCGCCCGCGCACTTCAATCCTCTCGGCGGCGTCGCGGTGCTGGCGCGCAATACCTGGGCGGCGATGCAGGGGCGCCAGGCGTTGAAGATCACGTGGGACGACGGACCGAATGCCAGCTACGACTCGACGGCCTACAAGGCCGGTCTCGAGGAATCCGCGCGCAAGCCCGCCAAGGTCGTGCGCAACGACGGCAATTTCGACACGGCCTCGTCCGGCGCCGCGAAGCGCCTCACGGCCGAGTACTACGTGCCGCACCTCGCGCACGCGACGATGGAGCCGCCGGCCGCGGCTGCCCGCATCACCAACGGCAAGTGCGAGGTCTGGGGATGTTTCCAGTCGCCCCAGGCCGCGCGCGATCTGGTGGCCAAGCGGCTCGGCATGTCGGCCGACGACGTTACCGTGCACGTCACCTTGCTGGGCGGCGGCTTCGGGCGCAAGTCCAAGCCGGACTTCGGCATCGAGGCGGCCGTACTGTCCAAGGCCGTCGACGGCAAGCCAGTCAAGGTGACGTGGACGCGCGACGACGATCTGCACAACTCCTATTACCACACGGTGTCGGTCGAGCATCTCGAGGCCGGCGTCGACGCGAAGGGCACGCCGGTGGCGTGGCTGCACCGAACCGTGGCGCCCACGATCATCTCGACCTTCAACGTGGAGGCGAAGAACGAGGCGCCCCTCGAGCTCGGCATGGGCGTCATCAACGTGCCGTTCGCGATTCCCAACATTCGCATCGAGAACCCGGAGGCGATCGCCCACACGCGGATCGGCTGGTTCCGGTCGGTCTCGAACATTCCCCATGCGTTCGCGGTCCAGTCGTTCGTGGCCGAGCTGGCCGCTGCGGCGGGTCGCGATCCGAAGGACTTCCTGCTGGAGGTGATCGGCCCCGCCCGTGTCGTCAGCCCGGAGATGCTCGGCGACACCTGGAATCACGGCGAGTCGCCCGAGCGGTATCCGGTGGACACCGGGCGTCTGCGGCGTGTCGTGGAGACGGCGGCGCGTGAAGCGGGCTGGGGCAAGAAGCTCCCCAAGGGGCAAGGGCTCGGCATCGCCGGCCACTACAGCTTCGTGAGCTACATCGCGGCGGTCGTGCAGGTCGCCGTGGACGCCAAGGGGGCCTTGACGATTCCGCGGGTCGACGTCGCGGTAGACTGCGGCCCGACCGTCAATCCGGATCGTGTCCGAGCGCAGATGGAAGGCGCGGCCGTCATGGGCGTCGGTGTCGCGACGCTCGGTGAGATCAGCTTCAAGGGCGGCCGCGTCGAGCAGAACAACTTCGACTCCTACCAGGTGACCCGCATCGCGGAGGCGCCGCGGGAGATCCGCGTGCACATCATCCCCAGCAGCGACTACACGAAGCCGATGGGCGGTGTGGGCGAGCCGGGGGTGCCGCCGATCCCGCCCGCGCTGTGCAACGCGATCTTCGCGGCGACGGGCAAGCGAATCCGTCGCTTGCCGATCCGCGACCAGCTGACGGTGTAACCCCCGCTCGGCACGGGGCGCCGCCTCCCGCGGCGCTCCGTGCCGCGGGCTCCTCGGCGGTGCCTCAACCCTTGAGGGCCCCCCGGGTCAGGCCGGCGGACATATAGCGGCGAAGCGCATAGAAGATCACGATCGGCGGCAACGAATAGATGAGGGCCGCGGCCATCATGTAGTTCCACGGCGCCTCGTCGCTGTTGAAGAACTGGGCGATCGCCACCGCGACCGTCATGTTGCGCGTCGAGGAGAGCAGCACGTACTGATAGAGGTACTCGTTCCAGGCGAGCAGCAGCGCAAAGGTCCCCACTGCCGCCAGCGCCGGCGCCATCAACGGAACGTAGACGCGCCGATATACCTGACCGGAGGAGGCCCCGTCGATCTGCGCCGCTTCGTCGAGCTCGATCGGGATCAACCTCGCGTACTGCCGCAGGATCAGGATGGCGTAGGGGGTGGCGAAGGTCACGTTGGCCGCGATGATCGCCCACAGCGAGTTCGAGAGGCCATAGTTTGCCATGAGCCGAACGAACGGGATGACCAGAAAGGATGCCGGGACCGCATAGGTCACGAGTGGCGCGTTCGCGAGCAGCCAGCTCCCGCTCAAGCGCATGCGGCCCAGGGCGAAGCTGGCGAGTGACCCGATCAGCGTGGTCAG
>QHSQ01000386.1 GCA_003221615.1 Candidatus Rokuibacteriota bacterium
AGCAGATCCCACTCGACCTCGATCAGGTCCACCGCGTCCTCGGCGCGCTCGGCGCTGTCGGCCACGACCATCGCGACGATCTCGCCGACGTAGCGCACGCGATCCCGGCAGAGCGCCCACTGGGGCGCCTGGCGGATCTCGAACTTGACGACGGCGGCGAGACCGGGCGGCACGGCGCCGAAGAGCGGCAGCGGCTTCATCCAGCGTTCGAGATCCTTGAACGTCAGCACGCGCACCACGCCCGGCGACGCCGCGGCTGCGGCGGCGTCGATCCTGACGATGCGCGCGTGGGCGTGGGGCGAGCGGAGGAACGCCGCCTGCAGCAGGCCGGGCAAGGTCACGTCATCGATGAAGCGCCCTTCGCCGCGAAGGAATCGCGGGTCTTCCCGCCGCTTCACCGCCGCGCCGAAGAATTTCGCGCCCATGGCTCGTTCAGCCCGCGACTATACACCCGCTTGTCACGGGTGGAATCATGAGTCCCATGCACGACGTCCACCACATCAGCGTCTACATCGCCCGCCGACCGACCGAGGTCTACGCGTTCGCCTCCGACCCGAGGAACCTGCCGCGCTGGGCCGCCGGGCTGGCTCGCTCCGAGGTCAGGAAGGACGGCGACGAGTGGGTCGCGGACGCCCCGTTCGGCAAGGTCAAGGTGAGATTCGCGCCGCAGAACTCTTTCGGCGTCATGGATCATGACGTCAAGCTGGAGTCAGGGATCACCGTCCACAACCCGATGCGCGTCATGCCCAACGGAGAGGGCAGCGAGTTCGTGTTCACGCTGATCCGCCGGCCGGAGATGTCCGACGGGCAGCTCGCCCAGGACAAGGCGGCGGTCGAGAGCGATCTCAAGACGCTGAAAGACCTGCTGGAGCGGCGGTGATGGCGTGTGGCGAACGATGCACGGCCATCGCGATAACGAGATGGCGGAGAATATGTTCGGTCCTGTTCGAGGCCCATGGCCGGACGAAAGCTCGAAGGGCTGGTGGGGTGGCGAGCCGCCGTATCACACACCCGTGTTCGTGCTGACGCATCATCCTCGGGCGCCGCTCAGGATGGCGGGCGGTACGGAGTTTCGCTTCGTCACCGAGGGCATTCAGAGCATCTCTTGAACGACATCGACCTGCGCGCGTTGGGCTATGAATGCGCGCAACACGTCGCGGGCGAACGTGCGATCCACGTCTTCTTGCGGAAGCACGCGTGACCCGTCCCACTCGCCGCTGACGCCGGCCGTTCGGTCGCCCGCCAGAGGCGTGTCCCTGGTCCGCCCAGCCCACGACGATACACTCGCTTCCCGCGAGTGGAATCGTGCGCTATTCTCGCTGCCACATCTCTGATCCCGCAGGAGGCCTTCGATGGGCAAACGGTCGATCGTGCTGGTCGCTCTCGTCCTGGTCGCGCTCGCCGCGCTGACGGTCCCCGGACACTCGCAGTCACCGATCAGGATCGGCGTCATCGAGCCGCTCTCCGGCCCCGTCGCGGCCTCCGGCAACTATGTCCGCATGGGCGCCGAGATCGCGCGCGACTGGATCAACGCCAAGGGCGGGATCGCCGGCCGGAAGGTCGACCTCCTGATCGAGGACAACAAGTCCGATCCCAAGGAAGCGGCGAGCGCCGCCGAGAAGCTGATCGTCCGCGACAAGGTGCCGGCCATCATGGGCGCCTGGGGCAGCTCGATGACCCTGGCGGCGATGCCGAAGCTCGAGGAGTACGGCGTGCCGATGGTCGTCGAGACCTCGAGCGCGGCGTCGATCACCAAGCGCGGCAACCCGTGGATCTTCCGGATCAGCCCGCCGTCGGAGATGGAGGCGCTCGGCCTCGAGCAGTACGTGGACAAGCTCGGCGTCAAGCGGGTCGACTTCCTGGCCGTCAACACCGACTGGGGCCGCGGGTCGATCAGCGCGTTCGGCGACATGCTGAAGAAGAAGGGCGCGGTGGTCGGCGTGGCGGAGTTCATGGATCAGTCGGCGACCGACATGAACGCGCAGATCACCAAGATCAAGGCGGCCGGCGGCGACACGCTCTTCCTGACGACCGCCGTCGAGCAGATCACGCTCGTCATGAAGCAGGCGCAGGAGCAGCGGCTCACCCGCAAGATCGTCACGACCGGCGGCAGCTCGTCGCCCACCCAGCTCATCAAGCAGGCCGGCGCCGCCGCCGAGGGCAGCTATCACATCGTGTTCTTCATGCCGTGGTTCCCCGAGTCGATGCCCGACGGCAAGCTCGCCAAGGCGTTCGTCGACGAGTGGGCCAAGCGCGGCCATCCGTTCGAAGGCCTCACGGAAGGCTTCCGCGGCCACGACGGGATCGCCACGATCGCCGAGGCGATCCGGGTGGCCGGCAAGGACGAGGCCTCGGCCGTGCGCGACGCCTTGTGGAAGGTGAGTCTGATGGGCGTCAACGGCCCGATCAAGTTCGAGAAGGACGGCCCTGCCGGCAAGGAGAGCGGACAGAGCAAGCCGAGCATCTTCGTCGTCCAGATCCGCGACGGCAAGGTGGCGCTGCCCGATTTTCTCGCGAAGAAGTAGTCCACTGATCGGATGGCAGAGCTCCTTCAGCACCTGCTGAACGGCCTGGTGCTCGGCGGGACCTACGCCCTGCTGGGCATCGGGCTCACCCTCATCTTCGGTCTGATGAACGTCGTGAACTTCGCGCACGGCGAGTTCTATACGCTGGGCGCGTACGTGTCGTTCGCCGCACTGGCCCTCGCGGGTGCCGGGTTCTTCGTGGCCCTGCTGGCAGCGATCGTCGTCGGCGCGGCGCTCGGCTGGCTCTGCGAAGTCGCGCTGCTGCGTCCCCTCCGCAACGAATCGATCGACACGACGATGCTCGTGATGATCGGCGTGTGGATCGCCATGCAGAACGCCGAGCTCCTGGGCTGGGGCGGCGTCGCCAAGTCGATCCCGCATCCGTTCCCGACGGCACCCCTCGTGCTGGGACCGGTCGCGATCGCGCCCTTGCGGCTCTTCGTGCTCGTGCTGGCCGCGGGACTCATCGCGGCGGCGTGGCTCCTCATCCAGAAGACGAAGCTCGGGCGCGCGATGCGCGCCACGTTCCAGGACCGCGATACCGCCGCGCTCATGGGCGTCGGCATCGGTCGCATCCACGCCGCGACGTTCGCGTTCGGCTCCGCTCTGGCCGCGGCGGCGGGCGCGCTCCTGGGTCCGATCTTCCTCGTCTACCCGTCGATGGGTGACCTCGCCTCGCTGAAGGCGTTCTCGGTCGTGATCCTCGGCGGCCTGGGCAATCTGCCGGGCGCCACGCTGGGCGGCCTGCTGCTCGGGATCGCGGAAGAGCTCGGCGCCGGGTACATCTCGTCCGGGTACCGCGACGCGGCGGGATTCGTCATAATCATCCTGGTGCTACTGTTCAGGCCCTCCGGGCTCTTCGCACGCCAGGAGCGCATCGCATGAGGCGGGCGGGCGGCTGGCTCCTGGCGGCGGGCGCGCTCACCTTGCCGCTCTGGCTTCAGAGCCCCTATCACGTGCACGTCGCGATCATGGCCGGCATCTTCGGCGTGCTCGCGATGTCGCTGAACCTCTTGCTCGGCTACACAGGCCAGCTCTCGCTCGGTCACGCGGCGTTCTTCGGCGTCGGCGCGTACACCTCGGCATTGCTCACCCTGAAGCTCGAGTGGTCGTTCTGGCCGGCGCTCGCCGTGGCGGTCGGGCTGGCGGGCGCCGCCGGTTTCTTCATCGGCCGGCTCGCGTTGAAGCTGCGCGGCGCGTACTTCGTGCTGGTCACGATCAGCTTCGCGGGCGTCATCTCGCTCCTGAGCGTCAACTGGATCGAGCTGACGAACGGTCCGCTCGGCCTCCCGGGCGTGCCGGCACCGGCGCTCGGGCCGTGGTCCTTGCGCACCAAGACCGCCTACTACTATCTGGTCCTCGCGGCGGTCGTGCTCTCCTACGCGGTGTGCCGGCGGATCGTCCGGTCGAGAATCGGTCGCGCCCTCGTGGCGCTCCGCGAGAACGAAGCGCTGGCCGAGTCGATCGGCGTCGACGTCACGCACTATCTCGTCCTTGCCGCCGTCGTCAGCGCCGCGATGGCAGGACTGGGCGGAAGCCTCTACGCGCACTACACACGGTTCGTGAGCCCCGAGGTCTTTCTGTTCACCTACACCGTAACGATGGTCATCATGGTCGTCGCGGGTGGCAAGGGCACGCTCGCCGGCCCTCTGGTCGGCGCGGTGCTCTTCACCGTGCTCCCGGAGGCGCTACGCGCCGTCGCGTCGTGGCAGTGGCAGATGCTCGCCTACGGCGTGCTCCTGGTGGCGCTCGTGTTCTTCCTGCCCCGCGGCATCGTGCCCCAACTCAGCGCGGCAATCGGGGGACGCCGCCGAGCCGAGCCGGCATCGCCGACGCCGCGATCGTAAGATGCTGGCCGTCAACGATCTGGCCGTGCGATTCGGCGGCGTGACCGCGCTCGAGCGCGTCTCCTTCGAAGTGCGCCCCGGCTCGATCACCAGCGTCATCGGCCCGAACGGTGCCGGCAAGACCACCGCGTTCAACGCGATCACCGGCTATCTCAGGCCCACCGGCGGCCGCGTCACGTACGACGGTGCGGCGCTGACCGGCCTCAGGCCCTCGGCGATCGCCCGGCGCGGGATCGTCCGCACGTTCCAGAAGACGAGCGTCTTTCCCGCGCTGAGCGTCGAGGACAACGTGGTGACCGGGCTGCACCTGCGCTCCACGGCGGGATTCCTGGCGGTGCTGGCCGGCCGGCGCCGCCTCGCCGCCGAGGAGCGGTCACTGGCCGCTGAAGCCGCCGACATCATCGAGTTCGTCGGCCTCACCCACCGCCGCCGGGAAGCAGCCAGCGGCTTGCCGTACGGCGAGCAGCGGCTCGTCGAGCTGGCCGTGGCCCTCGCAGCACGGCCGCGCGTGCTCCTGCTCGACGAGCCCGGCGCCGGCATGACGGGTGCCGAGAAAGTCGTGGTCAGCGGTCTCATCCGGCGAGTCCGCGAGCAGGGCGTCACGGTCTTACTGGTCGAGCACGACATGCGGATGGTCATGGGCATCTCGGACACGGTGATCGTGTTGAACGGCGGCCGCGTCATCGCCGAGGGCGCGCCCGCGGCGATCCGCGCGCATCCGGAAGTGATCCGCGCCTACCTTGGAGCCTCGGCTGGCTCGTCCTGAGGCGCCGGCATTGCTTCGACTCGAGAACGTCCACGCCGGCTACGGCCCGATCACCGCCCTGCGCGGGCTCGACCTCACGGTGGCGGCGGGAGAGCTCGTCTGTCTGATCGGCGCCAACGGTGCCGGGAAGAGCTCGACCTTGCGGGCGATCTCCGGACTGCTTCCACCGTCCCAGGGGCGGATTGTGTTCGACGGCCGCGAGATCCAGGGTGAAGGCCCGGCCGGCATCCTCAAGACCGGCATCGCTCATTGTCCCGAAGGTCGGCGCGTGTTCCCGCGCCCTGATGGCGCGGCCGCGGCTCATCCTGTTCGACGAGCCGTCGCTCGGCCTCGCGCCGACTGTCGTCGAGATGACGTTCGCGATCATCGCCGATATCCGGCGGCGCGGGACGACCGTGCTCATGGTCGAGCAGAACGCCTACGCCGCGCTCCGGATGGCCGACCGCGCCTACGTGATGGAGACCGGGCGCATCGTGCTCGAGGGCCCCGCCCGCGACCTGCTCGACAACGACCACGTGCGGCGCGCCTATCTCGGGGGATGACGAACGTCGGTCACTTCCGACGGGCTTCCTGTATATGATGGCCTTCATGCCCGTGATCTCGATCCTTTCGGCCTTCAAGAAGGCGAGCGGCTGACCGTGCGTGAGCGATTCCTGGTCGCGAGCCTCATGGCCGGGACGGTCGCGATCGCCGCCGGCTGCGGCCTGATCCAGAAGAGCGAGAAGCCGCCGCCCGAGCCGGTGACGGTGACCACCGCTCAAGCGGGCACAGGCGTCGAGCTCGCGGCGGGCCAGGCACTCCTCGTACGTTTGCCGAGCAATCCCACGACGGGCTACCGCTGGGTGTACGTCGAGCCCAAGGACGCGGTTCTCAGGGTCGATGGGCCGTCCTCGTACGAAGCCGCCCAGAGCGCGGGAAACACCGCGGGCGCCGGCGGTACGGAGATCTGGAAGCTCGCGCCGCTCAAGGCCGGACAGCAGCAGCTGCGCTTCGAATACCGACGCCCATGGGAGCAGGATGTCGCGCCGTCCCAGGTTGCCACGTTCGCGGTCACGGTGAAGTGAGCCATGGCCGCGCCGCACTACTGGTTCCCGGCAAAGCGCTACGGCTGGGGCTGGGGGCCTCCCCGCGCCTGGCAGGGCTGGCTCGTGCTGGCGGCCTTCGTGGCATTGCTGGCCCTGGGCGCCATCGTCATCCTGCCTACGCGGCAACTCGTTTGCTTCGTCGCATACGCCGCCGTCCTCTGTGCCACGCTCGTCGCGGTCTGCTATCTGAAAGGCGAGCCGCCGCGGTGGCGCTGGGGCAAGAAGTGACGCGCACATGCTCAAGGAGCTGACGCGCGCCGACTGGCTCTCCATTCTGAACATCCCGCAGCGCAGGATTCCGCTGGCTCTGCTCGTCAGGGGACGCGTAGCCTCAAGCACTGGTATCGCGTCACCCAGGAGCATTTCACGAACGTCCTGGAGCTCGGTACGCCCAACAGCATTCTCGACGATCTCTTCGTCGCCGACCTGGGCTCCTATCCGGTGGCGTACGCGTCCGTGTATGGCGCGGCCATGGCCTGCGACGTCGCCCACGTCTTCGGTGTGCTCGGTACCCGCCTGGTCGTCCAGCTCGGCAATTGCGGCGCGCTGGCCGACGAGATGGTCACGGGCGATCTGTTCTCCGCGTCGGAGGCACGCTGCGGCGACGGCGCCTCTCAGTACTACGCGCCGGGAGAAACGATCGTCTCGGCGTCCCTCGATCCTCGCGAGTGAGTCTCGGGGGAGCGCATGAAAGCCGTCACCATCTATCGAGGGCGGATCTACACGACCTCCGCGTTGCTCGCGGAGGGCACGGACGATCTCGAGGCCTGGCACCACGCGGGCTGCGCCGCCGTCGACCTTGAGACGGCGGCGACGTTCGCCGTCGCCAAGCATTTCGGCATGGACCGAACCTCGCTGCTCTACGTGTTCGACAACCCGCGACGCAAGGAGCACATCTTCCTGGACGACGCCGAAGAGGCCGAGCGCCGCCGCCTGGGCAATGCGCGGATGATGGAGCTTGTCCTCGACCTGATCCGGGCATACGGTGCACGACAGTGAATCCAACGCTCAGAGGTAGATCGTCATGCATGTCATCGCGTCGCTCGTCCTTCTGCTCGTCGCGTCGCTCGCTCCCGTGACCGCCGCAGCGCAGTCGGCGCCCAGGTCTCCCTCGACCCAGAAGTGGGTCGTGGCGTGGGCGGGCGCGGTTCAGGGCCCATACCCGATCGGCAATCCGTCGGCGCAGCCCGACCTGAGCGTCGCGTTTCCCTCGGAGATGACCGGCGCGCGGGACCAATCGTTCCGGATGGTCCTCAAGCCCGAGATCTGGGGACGCGAGGCGCGCCTGCGCTTCTCGAACGCGCTCGGCACGAAACCGGTGACGTTCGACGCGGTCTTCGTCGGCCTGCATCTCGCGAGCTCCGCCCTCGTCCCCGGCACCAATCGCCCCGTGACATTCGGCGGCAAGCGAACCATCACGATCGCTCCCGGCGACTCGTCATGGAGTGACGCGGTGGCGCTGCCCTTCGTACGCGATCCCGGAACCCCGGAGCTCGCCGGGCGCAAGCTCGCGGTGAGCTTCCACGTCCCGGGCGAGAGCGGGCCCATGACCTGGCACGCGAAGGCGCTGCAGACGTCGTACGTCTCGATGCCCGGCGCCGGAGCGAGGAGCCAGGACGAAAGCGAATCCGTCTTTCCGGTGAGCACGACCTCCTGGTACTTCCTGGACGCGCTCGACATGCGGGCGCCGAGCGATGCCTACGCGATCGTCGCGTTCGGCGACTCGATCACCGACGGCACGCTGTCGAGCCTGAACGGCGACGATCGCTGGCCCGACGTGCTCGCGCGCCGCCTGCACGCCGTTCACGGCAATCGGATCTCGGTGGTCAACGCCGGCATCGGCGGCAACCAGGTTGTCGGGCCGAAGGAATACTCGCCGCAAGCGCCGTTCCCCGGAGGACCCTCGGCGCTCTCCCGGCTCGAGCGTGACGTGCTCTCGCTGTCCGGCGTCGCGGCCGTGATCTGGCTCGAGGGCATCAACGACTTCAGCAAAAACGGCAACGCCACAGTCGAGGCCGTCCAGGCCGGGATGAAGGAGGCCGTCGGGCGTCTCCGGGCCCGGATTCCCGGTGTGCGCGTGATCGGCGCGACTCTCACGCCGGCGGTCGGCGCCAACAACCCCAATCACGGCTTCCCAGAGCAAGACGCGAAGCGAAAGGCGCTCAACGAGTTCATCCGCGCCGGCGGTGTCTTCGACGGCGTCGCCGACTTCGACAAGGTGATCGCCGATCCGGCCACGGGCGCGATGAAGGCCGAGTTCGTGCCCAACACCACGGTCGGCGGCGCGGGCGACAACCTGCACCCGAACCGGCTCGGCTACGTCGCGATGGGCATGGCGATCGATCTCGAGCTGGTGGCGCCCGTCGCCGCGAAGGCGGGCAAGCGATGAGTCGGCTGCGCGATGGAGGATTCACCGCGTGACGACCCGGATAGACCCGGTTCAGCCGCCGTATCCGCCGGAGCTCCAGAAGGTGTTCGACTCGATCATGCCGTCCGGGGTTCCGCCGCTTGCGCTGTTCACGACCCTGGCGCGCGTTCCGCGTATCTGGGATCGCTTTCGCGCCGGCAGCCTCCTGGACCGCGGCCCGGTCTCGCTACGCCACCGCGAGATCGTGATCGACCGCACCTGCGCGCGCTGCGGGTGCTCCTACGAGTGGGGCGTGCATGCCGCGTTCTTCGCTCAACGCATCGCCCTGACGCCGGAGCAGCTGCGCGCGACGGTGCACGGCGACGCACACGACCCGGTGTGGAGCGACGAAGAACGGCTACTGATCCGAATGGTGGACGAGCTCCACGACTCCGCGAGCATCTCCGACGAGCTTTGGAGCGGGCTCGCGGCGGCCTTCAGCGTCGAGCAGATCCTCGAGCTGATCGCGCTGGTCGGCTTCTACCACGCGGTTTCGTTCTTCGCCAACGGGCTGAAGCTGCCGCCCGAGGTGTGGAGCGCGCCGTTTCTTTCGGCGTAGCCGCCGGCTAGAGCCTCGCTCTATGCGTCGCGAGGCTCCGAGCGCGCAAACCGCCCGCTACGCAGATCGTCGAGCGTCTGCTCGATCTCCGCGCGGGTGTTCATCACGAAGGGGCCGTAGCGCGCGATCGGCTCGTTGAGCGGTCGCGCGGCGGCGAGCAGGAACCGTCCGCCTCCCGCGCCGGCCGTGGCCTCGACGATGTCCCCCTCGCCGAAGACGACGAGCGACGGTGCGTGCGCGGCCTTGTGCTCGGGCCCGAAGCGAACTTCGCCGTTGTCGACGTAGGCGAACGCCGTGTGACCGCGCGGCACCTCCTCGCGGAAGGTGGCGCCCGGCGGCAGCACGACGTCGATGAACTTGGGAGCGACCGCGAGCCCCTCGACCGGTCCGGCGAACCGTCCACCCTGCGCCTCGCCCGCGATCACGCGGAGGCTCGCCCCCTCGTCGGTCTTGGTCTCGGCCAGGCGATCGCCCTGGAGGTCGCGGTACTTCGGCCGGCTCATCTTCTCTCGCGCGGGCAGATTGAGCCAGATCTGCAGCCCGGCGATACCCTCGGGCCGCACCTGCGGCATCTCCTCATGGAGGATGCCGCTGCCGGACGTCATCCACTGGATGTCGCCGGCGCCGATCGAGCCCGTGTGTCCGAGCGAGTCTCCGTGCTTCACCTCGCCCTTCCGGACGATCGTGACGGTCTCGATCCCGCGGTGCGGATGATACGGAAAGCCCGCCTCGTAGTCAGCCGGCTTCGCCGACTCGAAGTGGTCGAGGAGCAGGAACGGGTCCAGATGGTCGAGCTTCCGCGTGCCGATGCTACGGCGCAGGTGGACGCCGGCGCCTTCGACGACGGGCTCAGGCGTGACGATGTGTGCGACCGGACGCGGCGACTGGCTCATGCGGTATCTCCCTTCCCACATCTAGAGATGCGAGCGCCCCGGTACCCGATTCAAGCGTACGCCGCCGGCACCCGACGCGCCACGGACGTATCCAAGATTGGGCATTTTCAGCCGCCGTCGGCTCGTCCACGATTCGAGGCATGGGCGACCCACGGCACATCCTCGGGCGCGCGGCCGAAGAAGCCGCAGCGAAGCTCCTCGAGCGCTCGGGGCTGCGCATCGTCGCGCGCAACGTCAAGCTCCGCCACGGCGAGATCGACCTGGTCTGCCGCGACCGCGAGATCTGGGTCTTCGTCGAGGTGAAGTGCCGGCAAGAACGCTGGGACGACGGGCCCGGCGCGGCCGTGTCCTGGTGGAAGCGCCGACGCCTGATCCGCCTGGCGCAGGGCTATCTGAAGTGGATGCACATCGCGGAGGCGCACTGCCGGTTCGACGTGGTCGCGGTCACGCCGCGCGGCGACGGCCGTTTCGAGATCCGTCACATACCCGCCGCCTTCGACGCGACCGGGATGGTGTGAGATCGAGCCCGTGGGATTTCGGGTACAATCACGCTCCCGTGACGATTCTCTGGGATGCGTACCGTAACGCGCTCGGGTCGATCGCCCAGGCAGTAGGGCGCACGCCGCTCGTCACCCTCAATCGCGTGACCGCGGGTGTCGCGCCGCCGATCCACGTGAAGCTCGAGTGGTACGGCGCCACCGGCAGCCTCAAAGACCGTATTTATCTGCACATGTTCGACCGCGCCGAGGCCCGGGGCGATCTGCGCCCGGGCATGCGCGTGCTCGAGTGCTCGACCGGTAATGCCGGGATCGCCTGCGCGTTTGTGGCTGCCGTCAAAGGCTACCGCTGCACGATCGTCATGCCCGCGGGCATGAGCGACGAGCGCAAGAAGATCATGCGCGCCTACGGGGCCGATCTCGTCTTCACGCCCGGCGGCGAGAGCGACGTGGACCTCTCGCTCCAGCGTCTGGAGGAGATCCGCGCGGGTGACCGTACCGGCTACTGGGTACCCGGCCAGTTCGACAACGCCGACAACGTCGAGGCGCACTACCGGACGACCGGGCCCGAGATCTGGGAGCAGGCCGGCGGAATCATCGGCGCCTTCGTCGCCTCACAGGGCAGCGGCGGCACGCTCACCGGGGTCGGCCGCTTCCTGCGCGAGCGGGACTCGCGCGTGCGGCTCTACGCGGTCGAGCCCGAGGAGTGCGCGCTGCTGGCGCGACGCGAGTGGGGGCCGCACGGCATCGAGGGCATCGGCGACGGCTTCATCCCCGAGAACCTCGACGTCGCGCTCCTGTCCGGGATCATTACCACGACGACCGCCGAGAGCCTGGCGATGGCGCGGCGGCTCGCGGCGGAAGAAGGCATCTTCTGCGGCATCTCCACCGGCTGCAACGTCGCGGCCGCGCTGAAGCTGGCGCGGCACCGACCGGACCTCCCGTCGATCGTGACGATGGTGAACGACACGGGTCAGCGCTACTTCACGACGGCCCTGTGCGGCGAGGACAAGCACGTCGAGGTCCCGGAGCGGGAGCATCCGATGGATCCGCGCACGCGGCGCGAGCTCGACCTCTACCAGCCGAAGTGGGAGATCCTCACCTGAATCCGGCCGAGTACGACTTCATCGCCGCGCGCCGGCGGATCGAGGGCAAAGCCAAGTCGGCGGCCGAGAAGCTCACGAGCCTCGAGGAGGCGGCTTCCCGCGTCAAGGACGGCGACCAGATCGGCGTCGGCGGCTGCCTGTTCTCGCGCACGCCTCTGGCGCTCATGCGCGAGATCCTCCGGCAACGCCGCAGCGGCCTCACGCTCGCGCGCAATCTCACCTGCCACGAGGGCGAGCTCTTCATGGCGGCCGGGGCGGTGAGCCGCGTCATGACCGCGTGGATGTCGATCGGCTTACCGTGGGGCGTGTCGAAGATTCTCCGCCATTACGTGGAAACGGGCGCGGTCGCGCTGGAAGAATGGAGCCATCTGGCGCTCGGGCTCCGCTTCCGCGCCGGCGCGATGGGCATACCGTTCCTGCCCGCGCTGACCATGCTCGGCTCGGACCTCGTCGGGGTGGGCGGCCTCAAGACGGTGCAGGACCCCTACACCGGCGAGACGCTCGCGGCGGTGCCGGCGCTCTTTCCCGACGTCGCGCTCGTGCACGTGCACCGCGCCGATCGGTTCGGCAATTGCCAGGTCGACGGCTACCCGCACATGGACGCCGACATCGCGCGCGCGGCCACGACGGTCCTGATCACGACCGAAGAGATCATCTCCGAGGAGGAGACGCGCCGGTATCCCGACCGCACGGTGATCCCGGGCTTCGTCGTCGACGCGCTCGTGCACGTGCCGTTCGGCTCGTTCCCGCACGAGTGCTACGGCCTCTACGAAGCCGACTACGACCACTTCGCCGAATACTGCGCCGCGATCGACGCGCGCGGCCCGGCCGCC
Organism: Candidatus Rokuibacteriota bacterium; assembly: GCA_003221615.1. GTDB lineage: Bacteria > Methylomirabilota > Methylomirabilia > Rokubacteriales > CSP1-6 > AR31. The sequence continues at coordinate 12,519 of QHSQ01000386.1, forward strand.
GTCGGCGACTATCTCGAGCGCTACGTCTACGGGCCGCCCACGTGGAGCGACTACCTCGAGCTCTTCGGCGGCGAGCGCATGGGGCTTCAAGCCAAGCGCGCCAGGGAGCTGACGCGATGACCACGTCACAATGACCGAGCCCAGCGCCTGGCTCAGGCCACCCTCGGTCGGCGCCGGCCTCTCGTGGTCGATACAATGACCGAGCGGTTCAACGCCTCCGAGCTTCTCGCCGTGATCGCCGCGCGCCAGCTTCGCGACGACACGACGGTCTTCGCGGGGGTCGGGGTGCCGCTCCTGGCCGCCGCGCTCGCCAAGCGGCGCCACGCGCCGCGGCTGA
>QHSQ01000588.1 GCA_003221615.1 Candidatus Rokuibacteriota bacterium
CCCCACGACCTGCGTCACGGCGTGGCGATGGAAGTTTACGAAGAGCATCACGATCTCGAGCAGGTGCGCGCGCTACTGGGACATTCGCGGATCGACACAACCCAAGTGTACGCGAGCATCAGGCCGCCTCAGCTCAAGCGCGCGGTGTCGTTCTACGAGGAGAAAGCGATCAGGATACTGACCGAGTAAGGACGTGAACCCGCTCCATGTTCGAGGAACATTCGAATGTTCCTAAAACACGGAACGTAAAACGCTAACGAAATTCGACTGGTGGCCCCAACGGGATTCGAACCCGTGTTTCAGCCTTGAGACTCCCTGTCCTGGGGATCTCAGGATCTGGGATGGCAGTTTGGCCAGGGTCAACAGAATCCCGCCTTGAGGTAACTCAGCACTCGACCATGTCCGCATGGCAGAACGAGGATTCGCCTGACACCTTCGGCCGGCAGCTGCGCGGCCTGAAGAGCGTATTCAATGCACGCCAAGGATGAGCGGCCCACACCGAAATAGTGCTCATCGCCGCCTGTGTACACCTCGTCGCGCGGCGAGACGTCTCGGATGACGCCGGTGGATCCGCCAGCAGACATGAACCCGGAGGCGGAGGAGGCGGGGCGGTTGATGCTTCGATCCAAAGCGCTTATTCGGATGATCGCTCGAGACTTACGCCTCGCCGGGATTTCTGTCTCCACTTCCGCATCAGACCTCCGACGCTAAGCAGGGCTAAACCGAACATAAGCAGCTGAAGCGGCACTGGCACCTCCACCGCGTGGCCCGCGACGTAGACGGTCACGTCGGCTCCAGCGGGCGAAGGCATCGCGAGGACAACCAGAAACATCGGGAGGACGGAGCCTAAGACGTTCCTCACCTGGACACCTCCATCGACCCACGCCAAATTCACCGGGGTCTCGACGCCCGGAGGCTTCATCCCGTATGGCCGGGGGCTGCCGCAGGATAGCACGAAGCGTCCTCCCACGCGAGTGCGCTCGACTCGACGCGCCACTGGAACGGGGTGGAGCACACACCGTGGCACGCGAGGAAAAAGAGAAGGCCAGGGGCTACGAAGAAGGACGACCAGCCCGGAAGGTCTCCTGCGCTCGCCGCAATTGCCGCATTTGGCGGGGTGCCCTCGGATCCCGCCCTCGCTCAGGAATCGACTAATTGTGGTGGAGGGCTGGGTGTACATCTTACTGAGGCAATCGAGGAAATACCCGGCTCGCTCCGGCATGTTGCTGAAGAACCGTCCCCATGCGACGGTCGAGAACCACATCCCTGCTCTCGTCCGCGTATACATGCTTGAGATACAGGTATCGTTTGGGCTCGGTTCGCGAGACGATGAAGAGCAAGTCTGCCATGGTCGCCTCCGCCAGATTCAGCCGCTGGCTTGCTCACGACCTGTGGTTCACTTCAAGAACGAAAGCTTGGGCGCTCGGTGCAACGACCTAGGGCCTCGCACCCGGCGTGGGAAGTTGAGTGGTCAGAGGCGGACCTGTTGGGCCGGGACGACCCGTCGGCCGGCGCGCACGAACCTCTTGGACCTGGTAAACGGCAGTCCTGCTCTCGTGCCGCGTCGAGGACGGGCCTCCGGCAGCGGCTTCGGATCTCAGCCGGCCCACGAGCCCAGCGTACGACGAGGCTCGCAGCACGTGAGCGATCTGAGCGCGATAGTTCTCGACCAGGCTCACGCCGGCGACCACTACGTCGTGAACGAGTCAGTTCGCGCGAATTGAGCGCGCCCAGGATCCGTAAAATAGGCCGAGCCCGAGTTCCCCGCAGACCGGATATCGGCTCAATCTCGGCCGGCCCTGACCCATCCCTGTGCGATGTAGTCGCCGATGCAGGCTTCGTGTTGCGACCACGGGTTTAGCCCGAGCAGCTTCTCCGCGCAGGTCGCTGTTTCGCCGGTCCGTGGGTTCACCATGACGACGTTTGCCGCGCAACCGCTCAGCAAGAAGGCCGCGGTGATCATTGCCAGGTATCGCAAGCACGACCTCCTCATCGCTCGGCCGCTTGGCCAGTCGTTCGCGCCGCCGAGGGACGGTTCCACCAGCCGCCGCCGAGCGCCTGGAACAACGCCGCCGTGTCGGCCAGCCGATTCGCCTGTGCCTGGACACGAGTGATCAGCGCCTGCTGATAGGCCTGCCGCGCGCTGAGCAGGGCCAGGTAGCTGGCGGCTCCGAACTCCTGCTGCCTGAGCGTGATATCGAGGGTCCTCTTCGCGGCCCGTTCGGCGGCGACCGCCGCTCTCAGGCTTTCGGCGTCAGCCTGGAGGGCATACAGCACATCCGCCACGTTCTGGAAGCTCGTGATGACCGTGCTTCGGTATTGCGCCGCCGCCTGCTCGAACGCCGCCTCGGCGGCGCGCTGCCGATGCAGCAAGGTCCCCCCGTCGAAGACCGACTGCGCGACGTTGCCGGCTATGCTCCAGAACGGATGGCTGTTGGCAAACATCGTGGCGATATTGGTCGAGGTGCCGCCGAGGGCGCCGGTGATAGTGAACTGCGGCAGCCGGCTCGCGACGGCGACGCCAATCTGACCGCTGGCGGCGTGCAGCTGAGCCTCCGCCGCGCGTACGTCCGGGCGCTGCT
>QHSQ01000387.1 GCA_003221615.1 Candidatus Rokuibacteriota bacterium
CCGCGCGCCGCGGTGCGCGAAGCCCGCAAGATTACGCCGACTGCATGGCGATTATGACTGAGATCGGCGTCATCGACCTCGACCTCGGGACCCGGCTGATGCGAATGTCGCGGTTCCGGAACCTGCTCGTCCACCTTTATGCGCGAGTGAACGACGGTGAGGTGCACCGAGTCATCCGCGAGGACCTCGGCGACCTGGAGCGATACCTGGCAAGTGTGGGGCGGTATCTGAAGGCCGAGATCTGAGAAGGGTGAGCGATGCCATCGTCCGACGAGCGTGAGCTCGTTGCCCAGGTCGAGGCTTTGCGGAAGTCTCTCCTGGAGGAGAGAGCCAAGAGCACTCGCCTCGCGGCAACGCTAGCCGAGGCGCTCGAGCAGCAGACGGCGGCGAGCGAAATCCTTCGCGTGATTTCGCGCTCGCCGTCGGACGTCCAGCCGGTATTCGAGGCCGTCCTCACGAGCGCTGCACATCTGTGCGGAGCTCCCGACGTTGCCCTGCTCCTCGTTGAAGGCAATGAGCTGCGGCTGGTCGCCGGCGTCGGACCCTTCTACCAGTCTTTGCCGTCCGAGCTGAGAATCGCGCTGACGCGAGGCTCCGTCGCGACGGGGGCCGTGATCGACCGGACGACCCTCCATGTCCACGATCTTGCCGCCGAGCACGTGGAGGAGTATCCCGTGGGGCGCGATCTCCAGCTGCGCTTCGGCCACCGCACGATGCTCGCCGTGCCCCTGCTCCGCGAGGGCGTGCCGATCGGTGTCATCTGCGCCTTCCGCCCGGGCGAGGTGCGGCCCTTTCTGGAGCAGCAGATCGCGCTGCTCCAGACGTTCGCCGACCAGGCCGTCATCGCCATCGAGAACGTCCAGCTGTTCAAGGAACTGGAGGCGCGCAACAACGAGCTGAGGGTGTCGCTCGAGCAACAGACGGCGACCAGCGAAGTGCTCAAGGTGATAAGCCGCTCGACGTTCGATCTCCAGCCCGTGCTCCAAACACTCATCGAGAACGCGACCCGACTGGCCGGGGCCGAGGGGGGCCTTCTCGCGCGATTCGACGGTGAGGTCTTTCGATTTCTCGCGGACTACGGGACCAGTTCCGCATTCGGCGAGTACTGGCGGAGGAACGTGATACGTCCCGGACGCGGCGCGCCGATCGGGCGGGCCGCCCTCGAGCGCCGCACGGTCCATATCGTCGACGTGCTGACCGATCCCGAGTTCGAAATGCACGAGGCGCAACGGGTTGGCGGCTACCGCTCCGTCCTAGCCGTCCCGATGCTGAGGCAGGACGACCTGGTCGGCGTGTTCTTCGTCTACCGGACCGAAGCCCGCGCGTTCACCGACAAGCAGATCGACCTCGTGACCACCTTCGCCGACCAGGCCGTCATCGCCATCGAGAACGCGCGACTGCTCTCTGAGCTGCAGACCAAGAACGCCAACTTGACCGAGGCCCTGGAGCAGCAGACCGCGACAGCCAACATCCTGCGGGTCATCAGCAGCTCGCCGACCGACGTCCAGCCGGTGTTCGATACGATCGTCCGAAGCGCCAAGCAGCTGTGCAACGCACGCTTCGGTGTCTTGCATCGGTTCGATGGCGAGCAGCTGCATCTGGCGGCGCACGACGTCACCGCCGAGGTGCTCGAGGTCCTGCGGCGCACGTACCCGATGCGCCCGAGCCGCTCGCAGATCTCGGGGCGGGCGATCCTTACTCGTGCCGTCGCCGAGATCCGCGACGTGCGAGAAGACCCGGAGTATCAACAAGATATGGCGGCTGCCGGCAGTTGGCGAAGCCTTCTCGCCGTGCCGATGCTCCGAGCGGATGGTAGCCCGATCGGCACCATCGTCGTCCAGCGGAGCCAGCCGGGATCGTTCGCCGCCAGCCACATCGAGATGCTCAGGACCTTCGCCGACCAGGCCGTGATCGCCATCGAGAATGTCCGCCTGTTCAAAGAGCTGGAGGCGCGCAACGGCGAGCTGCGGGTCGCGCTCGAGCAGCAGACGGCGACCAGCGAGCTGCTCAAGGTGATCGGGCGGTCCACCTTCGACCTGCAGCCAGTGTTCGAAACGCTGGCCGAGAACGCGGTCAGGCTGTGCGAAGCCCAGCACGCGCTGATCTTTCGGTTCGACGGCGAGGTGATGCGGTTCGTGGCCTCCCACAACCTGGCGTCTGACCTGAGGGCGTTCCAAGAGGCGGATACCATCCTCGCAGGACGTGGAAGCGGCGCGGGGCGTGTCGCGCTCGAGCGGCGCACGGTCCATATCCACGATGTCCGCTCCGATCCCGAGTACACCTTTGGCTCGCGGGAGGTAAGTCCCTTCCGCACCATGATTTCGGTTCCCATGCTCCGGGCGGACGAGCTGCTCGGCGCGATCAATATCGTGAGATACGAGGTCCGGCCGTTCACCGAGAGCCAGATCGCCCTGATGGAGACTTTCGCCGACCAGGCGGCCATCGCCATCGAGAACGCACGGCTGCTCAGCGAGCTGCAAACCAAGAACGCCGATCTCACGGACGCCCTGGAGCAGCAGACGGCGACAAGCGAGATCCTCCGTGTCATCTCCAGTTCGCCGACCGACGAGCGGCCGGTCTTCGAAGCGATCGTGCGAAGCGCTCGCCGGCTCTGCGATGCCACCTTCAGCGTCGTCTTCCTCACCGAGGCCGGCCAGCTCACGCTCGAAGCCGTGGAAGGGGTGGACCCGGCGGGGATCACCGCCCTGCAGGAGGCCTATCCGCGCCCCATCGGGCGCGACACCACGTCGGGGCGCGCAATCGTGGACCGGGGCGTCGTGCATCTGGCTGACTCGTGGCTCGATCCCGAGTACACCCATCCGCTGCGCGATACCATCGCGCTGAGATCCATCCTCAGTGTCCCCATCCTCCGGGAGGGCGTCCCGATGGGCGCGGTCAGTGTCTGGCGCGGTGAAGTGAGACCCTTCACCGACAAGCAGATCGCGCTGCTCGAGACCTTCGCCGACCAGGCCGTCATCGCCATCGAGAACGTGCGCCTGTTCAAGGAGCTGGAGGCGCGCAACAGCGAGCTGCGGGTCGCGCTCGAGCAGCAGACGGCGACCAGCGAGCTCTTGAAGGTGATCGGTCGGTCCACCTTCGATCTCCAGCCGGTCTTCGAGGCGCTAGCCGAGAACGCGATCAGGCTATGTGCGGCCGAGCGCGCGTTCATCTGGCGTCCCGACGGTCAGGTTCTGCGACCCGTGGTTATCCACAACGCCACCCCCGCGCTGAGAGAATTTGCCGAGCGGAATCCGATTCCCCCGGGCCGCAACAGCGGGGCGGCACGTGCCGCCCTCGAGCGGCGCACCGTCCACATTCCCGATGCCCTGGCCGACCCCGAGTACACGTTCGGGGCGCGACAGGTCGATCCCATCCGAACCGTGCTTGCGATCCCGATGCTCAGGGCGGACGAGTTGCTTGGGGTTATCGCCATCTACCGGCTCGAGGTCCGGCCGTTCACCGACAGTCAAATCGCCCTGATGGAGACCTTCGCCGACCAGGCGGCTATCGCCATCGAGAACGCACGGCTGCTCACCGAGCTTCAGACCAAGAACGCCGACCTCACCGAGGCCCTGGAGCAGCAGACGGCGACCAGCGAGATCCTGCGCGTCATCTCGAGCTCACCCACCGACGTACAGCCGGTGTTCGACGCCATCGCCGAAGCCGCTCTGAGGCTCTGTGGCGCCGCTAGCAGTATCGTTACGACCTTCGACGGGGAGCTCACGCATCTTTCAGCGCAGGCGGACATTAGCCCGGAAGGCAACGATGCCTTTCGCGGCGTGTACCCCCGCCGGCCTAGCCGGGGCTCCGCATCCGGACGCGCTATTCTGACGCGCGCGATCGTGCAAATCCCCGATGTGACCGCAGATGCGGAATACCAACACGGACACCTCGCACGAGTGATCGACTTCCGAAGCGTCCTAGTTGTCCCCACGCTACGCGATGGCCTCCCGATCGGCACCATCAATGTCCACAAGGCTGAGCCGGGGCCCTTCACCGACAAGCAGGTCGTGCTCCTCCAGACATTCGCCGACCAGGCCGTGATCGCCATCGAGAACGTGCGGCTGTTCACCGAGCTGGAGGCACGCAACGGCGAGCTGCGGGACGCGCTCGAGCAGCAGACGGCGACCAGCGAGCTCCTCAAGGTCATCGGCCGGTCCACGTTCGATCTCCAGCCGGTCTTCGAGACGTTGGCGGAGAACGCGGTCCGGCTGTGCCAGGCCGAGCGCGCGTTCATCTATCGCTTCGACGGCCAGCTCCTGCGAGTCGGGGCCACCCACAATGCCTCCCCTGAGCTGAGAGCATTCATCGAGGCGAATCCCATTCGCCCGGGTCGCATGAGCGGCGCGGGGCGCGCCGCCCTCGAGCTTCGAACCGTCCACATTCTCGATGCTCAAGCGGACCACGAACTGACCTACGGGTCGCGAGAGGTGGACCCTATCCGGACCGTGCTCGCGATTCCCATGCTCAGGGCGGGCGAGCTGCAGGGAGTGATCACCATCTATCGGCTCGAGGTGCTGCCGTTCACCGACAGCCAGATCGCCCTGATGGAGACCTTCGCCGACCAGGCGGCCATCGCCATCGAGAACGCGCGGCTACTCAGCGAGCTCCAGGCCCGGACCGCCGAGCTGACCCGCTCGGTCCAGGAGCTGCAGGCGCTGGGCGAGGTCAGCCAGGCCCTCAGCTCCACCCTCGACCTCGACACCGTACTCAACACGATCGTTTCCCACGCCAGCCAGCTCGCCGGGACCGACGCGTGCACCGTCTACGAGTACGACGAGAGGGCCGAGGAGTTCCACCTACGCGCGACCCACAACCTCGACGAGGAGGTCGTCGCCATCGCCCGACGCACCCCGACCCGACGGGGGGAAGGCGTCGCCGGACGCATGGCCGTGACGCGCGAGCCGGTCCAGATTCCCGACATCGCCCAGGAGGGCGCGTACAGCGGCCCTCTTCGCGACGTCCTCCTGCGGACGGGAACCCGGGCGCTCCTGGGCATTCCGCTGCTGCGTGAGGGTCACCTCATCGGCGGGCTGACCGTCAACAAGAAGACGCCCGGGGAGTTCTCTCCGGCGGTCGTCGACCTGCTCAAGACCTTCGCCAGCCAGTCGGCCCTGGCCATCCAGAACGCGCGCCTCTTCCGGGAGATCGGGGACAAGAGCCGCGAGCTCGAGGCGGCCGACCGCCACAAGTCCGAGTTCCTGGCCAACATGTCCCACGAGCTGCGCACGCCGCTCAACGCGATCATCGGCTACAGCGAGATGCTCCAGGAGGACGCCGCCGACCTCGGCGCCGAGCAGTTCACGGACGACCTCAAGAAGATCAACGCGGCTGGCAAGCATCTCCTCGAGCTGATCAACGCCGTGCTCGATCTCTCCAAGATCGAGGCCGGCAAGATGGAGCTGTACCTCGAGAGCTTCGACGTGGCTGGCTTGGTCAGGGACATCGCCGCAGTCATACAGCCGCTAGCTGCGAAGAATTCGAACCGCCTGGAGATGCGCTGCCCGGACGAGATCGGGACGATGCGCGCGGACCTGACGAAGGTGCGCCAGGCCCTCTTCAATCTCCTGAGCAACGCCTGCAAGTTCACCGATCGGGGAACGATCTCGCTGGCGGTGGCCCGCGAGGTGAGGGACGGCCAGGACTGGATGGTGTTCAGCCTCAGCGACACGGGCATCGGCATGACGCCCGAGCAGCTCACGCGGCTGTTCGAGGTCTTCTCCCAGGCCGACGCGGCCACGACGCGCAAATATGGCGGGACGGGTCTCGGCCTGGCGCTGAGCCGGAGGCTCTGCCGCATGATGGGCGGCGACGTCACCGTCGCAAGCGAGGCTGGCCGA
>QHSQ01000104.1 GCA_003221615.1 Candidatus Rokuibacteriota bacterium
ATCCCCGGGGCGGGCGACCAGGTGGTGGGCTACCCGAGCCATCCGTACGCGATGAAGATGAACTCGGAATACTTCGTCGCCCTGGCGCGCACTTTCGAGGCGCGCTACGGTGTCGAGTTCCAGGGGATCAGCCAGGGACCGGTGACCGACCCGCGGGAGCGGCTCATCCAGTTCAAGACCAACATCGACGTCGTCATGTCGGTGCTCGAGCGCGATGGCCTGGGGGACTGGCTGGCCGATCGTCTGGTCGAGATCGGCGACTCGGTGCCGGCCGAGATCCCGCTCCGCGTCGACGTGAAGCACGACCCTTTCCTCGACGACCGTCTCAAGGTCGCTAATCTCCCCGAAGAGCCGCAGACGCTCACCGTGAGGAATTCGATCTCGGGCAAGGAGAAGCAGCTCAAGATCGCGCTGTTCCGCAAGGCGGGCGAGACGGCGGGCGCCCGCCGGGCCGTGTCCGAGATCGTCAAGTGGCTGAACCACGTCACCGACAACCGCGTGCTGACCTTGGCCGCCGACCTCTCGGAATCGATCAACCTCGAGCACGGCAGCATCTGGGGCCACTACGATCCCGAAACCAACGCGCTGGGGACACGGCTCAAGGCCGCGATCGAGGAAGCGGGCAACGCGTCGAGCGCCATCGGCCTGGTTGGCCAGAGCGCGTCGCTGGACCCCGATCAGTTTGCCGGGGTATGGGCGTTCAGCGGTACCTACGGCGCCTTCACGCCGCTGATGTACCTGCCCGCGCGCGTCTGGAGCCAGCAGAACCAGGACAGCAAGTTCCGCACCGGCGTCCTGCACATCCTCGCCGGGCACTCCGGCCCGGAGACCGCCGCCGACGCGCGCACACACTTCGGGATCTTCGCGCCCCAGGTGTGGAAGCTGTTCCCGCGTGACCAGGTCATCAACCTGAGCTTCTGGGACTACAACGACGTGGCCCCCGGCTACTTCGCCGCCGCCGAGATCGCCGCGCGCGAAAAGAAGGTCGGCGTCATCGTCATCGAGGTGGCACGCCCCGACTTCCGCGTCGCCGACCGCAACACGTTCGCGGACTCCGATCTACGGGCCGCCGCTAAGGGTCTCTACGTCATCCGCGACTTCGCGCCCGGCCAGCCCCGACACGGCTACGTCGTGGCCCAGGGATCGAGCTCGACGTTCAATCTCGTGAGCGTGCTGCCGCGGCTGACGGGAGCCGGCATCAACGTGAAGGTCATCGCGGCGATTAGCGAGGAGCTGTTCGACCGCCAGCCCGAAGCTTATCGGAACGACGTGCTGCCGCCCGAGGCGCGCCAGGACCTCATGTTCGTGATGAGCGGAACGCGCCGCATGTGGCCGCTGCGCAACGTCGGCTCGCTGACCGATGAGTACTCCCTCACCGCCGACCAGGACAACGCGTGGCTCACCGGCGGCACTGAGGCGGACGTGATTGCCGAGGCGCACCTGGACCCGGACTCGATCTTCGCCGGGGTGCAGCGGTTCGCTCAGGAGCGTCCGACGCGCCTGAGCCGGCAGCGCGCATTGCTGAACGTGCTGGGATGAAGGAAGTGCCCCGCGCCGAAGAATGAGCATCGCGGGAGAGCTGGCGCGGTTTCTGGCGCGCACGAACGTCACCGACCTGCCGCCGCTCGCGCTGGAGCGCGCGCGAATGGTGATCGCCAGCACGATCGCCAGCGCGGCGATGGGCGCGGACATCGTTTCCTCGCGAATCATCCGCGAGCTTGCCAAGGAGCGCGGAGGCGCGGAGCAGGCCACCCTCTGGTTCGACGGCGGACGCAGACTGCCCATCGCGGACGCGGCGCGGGTCAACGCGGTGATGAGCGACGCCGCCGCTTCGGACGACAGCGACCTGCGCAGCATCGCGCATATCGGCACGATCGTCTCGACGAGCTCGATCGCCATGGCGGAGCAGACCGGCGGGGACGGCCGCGACGTGCTCGGGGCAATGGTGTACGGCTACGAGATCGCGGGGCGCATCGACGAAGCGCTCACCCCGGGGCGCAGCGAGCGCGGCTTCCACGGCTCGATCGCCACGATCTTCGGCGGCGCGGTCTCGGCCGGCACGCTCCTCAAGCTGACGCCGGGACAGATGACGCAGGCGATCGCGCTCGCCGCGACCTCGATCGGAGGCCTGATGGTGGCCGCCAACACCAGCGTGGCGCGCGAGTATCACGCGGGACTCTCGGCGATGCTCGGCATCCATGCGGCACTCGCCGCGCACAAGGGACTGATGGCCGAGGAAAACGTGCTGGAGATGCCGCGCGGCTTTTTCTCCGCTTACGGCGGAGATCACCTGGAGGACGTGACGAAAGATCTCGGCCAGGCGTGGGACATCACCACGGACATGGCGATCAAGCTGGTGCCCGGCGGTCATCCGCACCACGCCGCGGCGGAGGCAGCCGCCAATGCCGCGATCGCCGGACACGTCGACCCGGCGGACGTGGCCGACATCAGGCTCTCATCGGCGAAGTACCGTACACTGCCCGGCCCCAGGCATCCGACCGACCTGATCGGCGTGGCGCACAGCCCCGCCTACTTCATCGCGGCCGCGGTAGCGGACCGGGACTACGGCTGGATCCACGTCTCGCCCACGAAGGTCGCCGACCCGGTGATTCGACAGCTCATCGACAAGGTCACGGTGGACCCGAACCCGCCACCGTACCCGGACCGCTTCCCGCACCACCACGGCGCGACGGTCACGATCACCTTGAAGGAGGGCCGACAGTTCTCTGCTCACGTGGACTTTCCGCGCGGGTCCGCCCCCCGCGGAATCGAATGGGCCGACGTTGACGCAAAGTACCGGAGGCTGGTGCCGCTGTCCGGGCTGGCCCCGGAAAAGGTCGAGGCCAGCCTCAGGGTGGTGCACGAGTTCGAAACGGTCAAGACCGTGTCTGAACTCACTCGCCTGCTGACGTCGGGTTGATTGGGGTCGGCATGGCCTGCACCGCGGGAAGGACCTTCTCCGCGAACAGCCGCAGGCTCTTCTCCGCCTTCGCTCGGGGCATCCCCCCGTAGAACATGTGGATGACCACCATCTCCAGGCTGAGGGCGTGCTGCAGCGTTCTGATCTTCTCGATGATCTCGTCGGGAGTTCCGATCGGCTGGGTGGCGCGGCGCGCCGCGAGGCTCGCGTCGGCCACACCGACGTCGGCGGTCTGGCGCTTGAGGTACTCCTCGTAGCCGGGAATGCCTGCGTAGCCCGGGTTGTTCCACTCGAAGTAGTGGTGCTGCGCCGCGAGGAGCTGGTGGCGGAAATACTCCCATCCCTCCTCGGCCTCCGAGGCGGTCTCCGCGCAGTACATCCACAAGAGCGTGGTGGGCTGATCCGGCGGCAGCCCCATCCCCGCCCGGATCGTGTTGAACCGCCGCACCTGCGCCGTCATCTCGTCGAGGCCCGCGCCCGCGACGAACATCTGCCCAAGCCCGTTCTCGGCGGCCATCCGCGCGGAGGCCTCGGTGGTGAACGCCGCCTTGATTCGCGTGGTGAGCTCGCCTTTGTGCCGCGCCTGTGGGCGGATGGTGGTCGGCGGAATCTTGTAGATCTTGCCGTCGAAGGTGAAACGCTCAGCTCCATCTGACGCCCGGAGGGCTCCGATCACGTCGTAGAAGTACGCGTGCGATTCTCCGATCGGGTACCCGAGCGACGCATACTCGTGGGGAGAGATGCCGCGCCCGATGCCCAGGTGGAGGCGACGGCCATTGAGGAGAATGTCGAGCATCGAGATCTCGCTCGCGAGCCGCACGGGATTCCACCACGGGGCCACGATCACCGCCGTCCCCACATCGACTCGCCTGGTGCGTCCGGCCCAGTACGCGAGGTACTGAAGCGGATTCGGCTGCATGGAATAGGCGGAGCCGTAGTGCTCGGTGGCCCAGATCGAGTCGAACCCGAGAGGCTCGACGAGCTCGCCCAGCTGGAGGGTGTCGTCCATGTTCGCGGCGTCCGACACCGCGGGCGGGCGGCTGTAGTCCTCTGCCAGAAGGCGCTCCCAGTCGCCCTGGTTGTAGCCGGTCACCATCACGCCGCAGTGCATGCGTGTCTGCCTCTCTTGCTCAGTTGAGCGTCCACGATACGCATCACGGGTCCCCTTCCGCGTCGAACCGTTCGCGCGGGCGATAGTGTACTGTCTCAACACGATCCCGAGAAGCGACACAGGAGGAGCGACATGCCGGACGTGCTGTACGTTGGCCTGCAGGATGACGACAAGATCGTGCGCTTCGATATCGACGCCGGCAGCGGCAAGCTCGCGCCCCGTGGCGAAATGCCGGCCGCCGGCGCGCCGTCAGTCTTCGCGCTGAGCCCGGACCGGCGCGTCCTGTATGTCGGCTATCGCGGGACGCCGGCCATCGAGAGCTGTCGCATCGACTCGGCCAGCGGCGCCTTGACGTCGCTCGGGCGCGTCGCGACCGAGCATGCGCCGACCTATCTGGCTTCCGACCGAGCCGGCAAGTACCTCCTGTCGGCCCACTACCAGGGTGGCTACGCGGCCGTGCATCCGCTCGGACGCGACGGCGCGGTGAGCGGGCCGGCGCTCGACCGGCAGAACACCGCCCCGGGAGCGCACGCAATCCTGACCGACCCGTCGAACCGCTTCGCCTTCGTGCCGCACATCGCCCGGCAGAACGACAACGTCCTGGAGCCGCCGAAAAACATCCCCGGCCCGAATTTCATCGCGCAGTTTCGGTTCGACGCGGCCACCGGACGGTTGAGCCCCAACGCGCCATTCAAACTCGATCCGCCCGGGCCGATCGGACCGCGGCACTACTGCTTCCATCCCACGCTCGATCTCGTCTACTTCTCCGACGAGCAGGGGTGCAGCGTAACGGCTTACAGGGTCGATCGTTCCTCCGGCACTCTCTCCGCCGTGGAAACGATCCCCTCGCTGCCCGAGGGTGTGACCGTGCGCAATACTTGTTCGCAGATCTATCTGACGCCGCCGGGCCGCTTCCTCTATGTCGGCAACCGCGGCCATAACAGCATCGCCGGGTTCGCCGTCGATCCGGCGACCGGGCGCCTGACACGAGCCGGGCATGCGCCGACCGAGGCGGTCCCGACCGCGTTCGGTCTCGATTCGAGCGGGACGTTCCTGTACGCCGCGGGAACGGCGTCCGGACGTCTGGCCTCGTATCGGCTCAATAGTGAGACCGGCGCGCTGACCCCGCTGGAAACCTACACGGTTGGACGGCGGCCCGCGGCGGTGCTGGCGATCCCTCTCGGCCGCTGACTCGCGCGACCGACGCCCGTCGGTCACATCGCGGTGTCACCGCTGTGACGTGTGCGCGAGCGCGCGGTGATGGCGAAGGGAGCGCGACCGTTCAGCTCAGTCGCAACGCGACGCATCCTCGGGGCGCCAGGGATTCGAGAACGTGCTCAACGACTCGAGGAAGACCACCAGGTCGGTTTGCTCGCGCGGGGTGAGACCCGGCGAGCCCGCGGACTGCCCGTCCCCGGCGTGGCGACGCACCACCTCGGCGATCGTGTCGACGTCGCCGTCGTGGCCGTAGGGCGCCGTCAGCATCAGGTTGCGCAAGGTCGGCACCTTGAACTCGCCGTCGCTGCCGCTCGCGAGGGCAACCCGCTGCGCGCCGGCGGCGCGGCTCGCGTCGTCGCTGTAGGAGCCCAGCAGATTGAAGCGGCTCTCTCGCACCTGTCGGATTCCCTCAGGGCGCCCGGGATCGGGTTTCCCGAGCGGCTTCTCTCGCGAGAGGCCGGTCTTGAAGAACTCGCCGCTGGTGAAGTTCGCACCCGAATGGCAGCGGCTACACCCGCCCTTACCGATGAAGATCTGGAGCCCTCGCTGCGCGGGCGTGGAATAGGTCTGTGCAGACGGCGACTCTCCGCGCGCCAACGCGTCCCGGAACTGGTCGAACGGCGTGCGCCCGCTGACGAGCGTTTCCTGGAACGCGGCCAGGACCTTCCCGACGTTCACGAACACCGTCTCGTCGTCGATGGGTGACGGCGGGGCGCCGAATACCCTGCGGTAGCGGCAGGACAGCTGCTCGTCATTGCGGAGCAGGTTCGCCACGTGACGCGGCGTCGCCGCCAGCTCGCGGGCGTCGAGGATCGGTCGCAGGCTCTGAGACCAGAGGCTGTCGGCGGCGCCGTCCCAGCCGTACCAGCGCTGACCGCGAAGGTTCATGAGCGTCGGGGTGTTGCGATCGACCTGCGCCATGCCGACCCCGTGCGGCAGGTTGTCGGTCCAGTTGCGCTCCGGAACGTGGCAGGTGGCACAGGCCTTCGTGCCGCTGCCGGAGAGGCGTTGATCGAAGAAGAGGACCGTCCCGAGCTCGATCGCGTCCGGTTTTCCCGAAACGCGGTTGCTCGGATCGGGCCCCACGCGCGTCGGCCACGGACCGTGGGACAGGATGATCTTGATTTCCGCGTCGCTGAACGACGGCTCGGCCGCCAGACCCTCATCCGCTGCGCTGACGCAGGACCACAGCACGACGCAGGCGAAGCCCACGACGGCGAACGCGATGCGAGACATGTCGAGGCTGGCACGACTGGTCGCTGAGATCATGGCGTCCGCTCCTCGAGCCGCGTTGCGCTGGTGCGAGTCACTCCAGAATCCTTCGCTATGCTACCAGGGAATCCGCGGGTCGTGGTCGTGGGCTGCGCGCAGGCTCGCACAGCAACGTCACCGGCCCAGCGTGGGGCGCTGGTCCGGCCCGCTGGACATCTACACGGTCGGACGGCGGCCGGCCGCGGTGCTCGCGGTCCCTCGCGGGCGCTGACTCGCGCGGCCGAGGCCCGTCGGTCACATCGCGGTGTAGCCGCCGTCGACGAACAGCAAGGTGCCGGTCACGTAGGAGGCGTCGTCAGAGGCAAGAAACAGGATGCCGGCGGCGACTTCGTCGGGCGTACCGTGACGCCGGAGCAAGGTGCCCTTGGCGGCGTCGTCCCGGTACTGCTCGAACGTCCGGCCGATCGCTTGATTGCGCGTCTCGTGAAAGGGCGTGTAGATCGGCCCGGGGCAGACCGCGTTCACCCGGATGCCGTCCGCGGCGTGATCCGCCGCCATCCCGCGTGTCAACCCGGCGACCGCCGCCTTGGTGGTGTCATACTGCGTCGTCTTGCCGATGCTCGTCACGGACCTGACCGAGGCGACGTTGACGATGCTGCCCGGAGCGGCCTGCCGGAGGAGCGGAATCGCCGCCTTCGCGCAAAACGCGTAGCCCTTGAGGTTCACGCCGAGGATCTCGTCCCAGCTCTCGGCGCTGGCTTCTTCCACCGTGTGATAGAGCCGGACGCCGGCGTTATTGACGAGGATGTCGAGCCGGCCGAAGCGCTGCGCGGCCTGCCGAATGAAGGCCGCGGCCTCGGCCTCGCGTTCGACGTGCGCTTCCACGAACGCGACCCCGCCGCCGCTCGCCGCGATCTCCTCCGCGACCCGCTTGCCCCGTTCGGCATCGCGGTCTGCGAAGGCCACCTTCGCGCCTTCCTTCACGAACCGCCGGACGGTGGCCTCGCCGATCCCCGAAGCTCCGCCGGTCACCGCCGCCACCTTCCCGTTCAGTCGTGTCATGCTCGATGCCTCTCTCTCCGCGCCGCGATCGCGGCACAGCCGGAACCATACGGCAGGCGAGCGCCGAGATCCAGGGACGATGGCGCCCTCGATGCGCTAACATCGCCGTCGAAGCGGCCATGCTCAACCAGCGGGGGAGTCACCGATGTCGATGAAAGTCGTTCCGACCGCCGCCGTGCTCGGGGCGGAGATCGCCGGCGTGGATCTTTCCCGCGCCCTCGACGATCCGACGTTCGCTGCGATCGAGCGCGCCTACAACGAATACGGTGTCATCTTCTTCCGCGGGCAGTCGATCACGCCCGCCCAGCAGGTGGCGTTCACCCGCCGCTTCGGCGAGATCGAATTCAATATCTTCGGCGAGCGCTGGAGCGTGCAGGGCAACCCCGAGATCGTCGTCCTGTCCAACGTAACGGAGGGCGGCCGACCGACCGGCGTCCGCCGTGCTGGCGAGCGCTGGCACAGCGACATGTGCTACACCGCGAGACCGCCGCGCGGGACCGTCCTGTACGCCATCGAGGTCCCCGAGCTGCACGGGCTCTCGCTGGGCGACACCGAGTTCGCCAGCGCCGCCGCGGCCTGGGACGCCCTGCCGGACGCGATGAAGCGCGCCCTCGAGGGCCGGCGGGCCGTGTTCGATTTCCGGGGACGCAAGCGGGCCCTGACACCGACTCAGGAGGAAATCGACCGCAATCCCCCGGTTCGCCATCCGATCGTGCGGACTCACCCGTCGACCGGTCGCAAGTGCCTCTACGTGATGCGCGACGACTGCACCGGCATCGAGGGTATGGAGCCCGACGAGGCCGAGGCATTGATCGCGGCGCTGGCGGATCACATCGTCAAGCCGGCGTTCGTGTATCGCCATCAATGGCGCCCGGGTGATGTGCTGATGTGGGACAACTGCACGGTCCAGCACCGGGCGATCCAGGACTACGACATGCCCCAGCGCCGCTTGATGCATCGCACGACGATGGGTGGCGCCGTCCCCGCGTAACGAACCCGCTTGGCGGAGGCGCGATAACCCTCCAGCCACCAGACGCCTTGCGGCGCCTCTACCGCTCCACGCCGGGTCCGTCGCTGAAGAGTGACGGAACGAACGTATGTGGATCCGCCGGCTCGGTGAGGAGCGCTTGCTGTCGCGGCGTGAGCGGAACATCGGGTGGCGGAAGGACCCGCGCCCGCGACCACGCCATCTGGGAGACGCAATACTTGTAGAGCAGAGTCCGGCGCTCGTGGTCGGCTCTCCATGGAGCCGTTCCGTGCATCACCGCCTCGGAGAACAGGACGACCGACCCCGCCGGGACGTCCGGAATGACCACGCAGGAGGCCCTTTCCGGGGCCTCGTGGATCTGACGCGGCAGCTTGAAGTGACTCTTGTGACTCCCGGGAATGCACCAGAATCCCCCCGATGCCGGTCCGCAATCGGTAAGATTCCAGGCCACCACCGTGAACCCCTCGTAGATGCCGTTGGGAGCAAAGTGAAAGCGCTCTCCGGGCTTCGTGAAGGCGTTGCGCGCCGAAGCCCCGTAGTCCGCGTGCATGGCCCCCATGGTCTGCCCCTTGTGCATGCGGATGCCGTAGAGGCGGTCCAGCCGAAAGCAGTCCCCCAGCCGAAGGCGAAGAATTGGCAAGATCGCCTCATGATCCAGCAGGCGACAGAACGGCTCCCCCCAGTTGAGGAAGCCATGATCCGGTCCGTGCACGCCGGCGGCGGAGCCAAAGCGGATTTTTTCCCGGGGGCTGGGGAGCCGCTGCGCATCGATCAATCGATTCAGCTCGGCCACCTCCGCCGCGCCCAGGACGTTGGGGATCACCAGATAGCCTTGTAGATCGAAAAGGTACTGTTGCAGCTCCTGGTCCGAAGCGTCCACGGTCACACCCTCCCTGCTTTTGCTGTTACGGCCGATTTGGTCCGGGCATCAACGCTAACATGTCTGCGCCGGTGCCCGCACATCCCGGTGATCAGGCTCGCGGCCGCTCCGTCCACCTGCTACTCTTCCGGCGCGAGGCGCCCGGGCTTCGCGGCGGCCCGAGGGTCGGGTCGAAACCATCAGGGAGGAACGCGATGAGTGAGCCGAGATTCACGACGCTGACGCCGGAGACGATGACCGCGGATCAAAAGCGCGTGGCCGACGCGATCCAATCAGGCCCACGCGGCGCCGGCCTCCGCGGTCCCTTCAATGCGCTTCTGCGAAGCCCCGAGCTCTGCGACCTCGTCCAGCGGCTCGGCGCCTTCGTGCGGTTCGGGACCTCCATCCCCCAGCGACTGAACGAGATGGCGATCATTATGGCCGGTCGTAAGTGGACCGCGCAGTACGAGTTCTACGCGCATCGCCGCCTCGCCCTCGAAGCGGGATTGAGCCCGGCCATCGCTGATGCCATCGCAGCGAACCAGCGCCCTGCGAGCATGGCAAAGGACGAGGAGACCGTCTACGACTTCGTCTCGGAGCTGCTGGCGACGGGCAGCGTCTCGGACCCGACGTTCCGGCGCGTCAACGACACCTTCGGCGAGCGCGGCGTCGTCGATCTCGTCGGCGCCGTCGGCTACTACAGCCTGGTGTCGATGACGCTGAACGTTGCGCAGGTGCCACTGCCCGCCGGAGTCACGCCGCCCCTGAAGTAGAGCGGCGAGCTCACGATGGGCCAAGCGCCTGCCCGCTCGTGACCGACTTCCTGCAGCGCAGTCGTGGAAAGCGAGCTATCGTTGCCGCATGTCGCGCCTCAGCACGAGAAGGCGAGCGCGCCTCCCGGACAGAGCCTTCGCGTATGTCGACTCTCGCGGGCGCCGCCGGTTGCCGGTCCACGACAAGGCGCACGTGAAGAATGCGCTCGCCCGGTTCAGCCAGGTGGTGTTCGAGACGGATGCCGCGCGCGAGCAGGCACGCCGCCGCCTGCTCAACGCGGCCAAGAAGTTCCGCATCGTGCCGGTCGGATTCATCACCGGCCAGCTGCAATCCGAGCAGCGGCACGCCAAGACCGGGCGCCTCGTGATCGAGCTCGGACGGAACCCCGCACCGGGCGAGCTCGAACGGCGGTTGCGAACGGTCCTTCGTGATCCGACGCTTGCTGTTCTGCACTGGTCCGACGCTTCGGGGGCATACGTGGACGCCACCGGCAAACCTGTGCCCCTACCGGCGGAGGGGGACCAGCGCGGCGTGACGTTTCTCGAGCGCCAGGGGCGCCCAATGACGGCGCTAGTGCACAATCCGATGCTCCTCGATGATGCGGATCTTTCGGAGACCGTGCTGACGGCCGTGCGTTTCGTGATCGAAAAGGAGCGCCTACGCGGCCAGATCCAGGCAACATCGACCGATGCCGCGGCGCTGCCCAGCGGGTTCGTCACACTTCTCATGACCGATATCGAGGCGTCCACCGCCCTGCTCCGCAGGCTGGGCGATGGCTACGGCGCGCTGCTGAACGACGTCCGGTCCATCGTCCGGAGAGCGGTGTCACGCGGGAGCGGCCGCGAAATCGATGCGCGTGCCGACGAGTTCTTCGCGGTCTTCGATCGCCCCGCGGCGGCTGTCGAGGCGGCGGTGGCCATCCAGCGGGGGCTCGGCAACCGCACATGGCCCGACGATCTGGAGGTGCGGCTGCGTATCGGGATTCACAGCGGTTACCCGACACTAACGGATGTCGGGTACATCGGCCTGGCCGTCCATACCACGGCCCGCGTCTGCGCGGCGGCCCATGGTGGGCAGATCGTCGTGTCAGCCGCCACCAGAGCGGCCGCTGGAAAATCCGCAGCGACCGGCTTCCGATTTCGGAGCCTCGGTCGACATCGCCTTCCTGGTCTTCCCGACGCTGAGGTCCTGTTTCAGGTTCAGGCGCAGGGTCTACGGCTCAGCTTCCCACCACCCCGCACTGGCCGTCGCTCGTCGCCGCGCCACCGCGCCAAGGATCGGACGCCTCCTGGGCACGGCCAGCTGCAGCTCCCGGAACTCACCTGAACACCACCTATCGCGATATAGATGACGAACCCGTTGACACGGAGGAACGTCCCGATGGCGATCATCGATTCCCAAGTCCACTGCTATGAGGCGAACACCCCGAAACGACCCTGGCACAGTGTCCCGAATTGGCCTGATCATGCCACCGGCGACGAGATGGTGGCGGCCATGGACACGGTCGGCGTCGACGGCGCGATCTTCATCTCCGCGTTTTCGATGTACCGCTACGACGCGAGCTATGCCGTGGAAGTGCAACGGGCTCATCCCGGCCGGTTCGCCCTCGTCAAGCCGGTCGATCCGGATAATCCGGCGGTAGCCGATGTCATCGGGGACTGGAAGAAGACGCCGGGCGCCGTCGGCATCCGGATCATGATGACGAAAGAAGCGGGGCGCGATCCGAACGACCCGGGCCTCGACCGGATCCTGCGCGCCGCGGTTCGGTACGACTTGCCGGTCAACATGCTGTGCTGGGGCAACGTGGACGCGGGCGCGGCGCTGATCGACCGCCACCCCGACACGCGATTCATCATCGACCATCTGGCCATCATGCAGCCTCGAACGCCGCCCGCCCCGCCGCAGCCCTTTGCCGATCTGCCGAAGGTGCTGGACCTCGCCAAGCGCCGGAACGCGGTGATCAAGGTCAGCGGTGCCTGCACGCTATCCAGGGAACCATATCCTTTCCCGGACATCTGGGACCCCCTCGCCCGCGTGTTCGACGCCTGGGGTTTCGAACGCTGCCTGTGGGGTACCGACTGGACTCGCGCCTTTGCAGTCGTCAACTACGAACAGGCCGTCGAGCCGTTTCGCCGAACCGATCGCCTGAGCGCCAGTGAACGCGCGATGCTGATGGGCGGTGCCTGCGCCAAGGCGTATGGCTGGTCTCCAAAGAAGGCCTAGTCGCGCCGGGCTTCACGCGCGCTCTGGCGTTTAGCGAGCGCCGGCGAAGCGGCCGGGCGCGAAGGCGTCGAGCGCGACCCGCGTGTCCCGACCGAGGACGAGATCGGCGATCGCCTGCCCCATGGCGGGGCCGTAGAGGATGCCCTTGCGGGCACCGCCGGTGGCCACGTAGACCTGATCGAGCCCGGGCACACAGCCGAGCACGAGGAGCCCGTCGGCTGCCACCGGACGCAAGCAGGCGGTCTGCTGGGCAATCTGAGCGTCCGCCATCGCGGGCAACATCCTCAGGAGCGCGGCACCGATCTCGTCGCGGGCCGCAAGCGTCGACTCCTCGTCGAAGCCTGCCTCTTCCTCGGTGGTCCCCGCCCACAGGAGGCCGTCGGTCTTGGTCGTGGCGTAGTTGTGGCCCCAGCCGACCGAGCAGACGACCGGCGGCCCCGGAGCCTGCAGGCGGAGGATCTGGCCCTTGAGCGGACGGACATCGATCGGCACGCCGATCCAGTCCGATGCCTCGGCGCTCCACGGGCCGAGCGCGAGCACCGCGGTGGCGCAGCTCAGCACCTTCCGCTCCAGGACCACACCGGTGACGCGCCCGCCGTCGCGCCGCAGGCCGATCGCGCGCCCGTGCCGGACCCTGACGCCGAGGCGTTCTGCGGCCCGGGTGAGTGCCAGCACCAGACGATAGGGCTCGACGGCGCCCCCACCCTCGATCAGCGTTGCCCCGAGCGCCTCGTCCGCGATCCGCGGCTCCACCCGCCGCGCCTCGGCGCCGTCGAGCCAGCGCACCGCGTAGCCTGGCTGCTGCTGCTGCCACGGCAGCGCGGCCCGAAGCTTCCGCACGTCCGCCTCGGTGAAGGCCAGCGCCAGAGACGAGCGCATGCGGAAATCCACGTCGATCCCGGTCTCCTCGAGGAGGCTCTTCGACAACTCACGATGCAACCGCATCCCGTCCATGGCGATCTCGGCCTGGGGCCCGGGGATCCCGAAGCCACTCAACGGGCTCAGCCCTCCGTACGCGAAGCCAGAGGCGTGACTGCCGATCGCGTCGCGCTCGACGACCAAGCTCGGCACGCCAGACTTCGCGAGGTAGTAGGCAGTGGTCATGCCTGCGATGCCGCCGCCCACGATCACGATGTCGGCAGAGCTCTCAGCCATCGGCCGGAGATCCTGTCAAAGTCCACCGGAACGGTCAAATAGCAAACCGGTCAGCATAGTGACCCATTCCCGACCTCGCCGACCGGAGGCGGAATGCCGTAGAGCTGCCACGCCCGCGCCGGTCCCAGGGCACGCCGGAAGACCGATTGCCAGAAACTCGCGGTGTCGTTGACGGCCTGGTCCCACGCGCTGTCGGTCACACGCTCGATCTCGCGGTCGAAGAAGAGCGCCCGTGCATGCTGCGAGGACTTCTCGGCAATCGAATACGCGAAGCAGGGGTAATTCTTGATGAGCATGAAGCCGCGGTACGTGTGGTCTTTCTGCCAGGAACGGTAAAGCATCTGGTCCTCGACTTCGTGGTGCTCGGCGCGGGTCTCGCCCCACGCGCCGTGGAGAGGCTGATTAAGGTCCTGCACGAAGTGGGTCGCCTGCCCGAGGACAAAAGACACCTCATCGAGCCCGCGTCCGAGCCGGATCATCTCTTCGGCATCTGTCGCAAATCGCTTGAGAACATCCGCGGCCTCGCTACGCGGCGGTGGTGGCGTCCCGCGAAGCGAGAGGATCGGGATCTTGTGACTCACGACGCGGTTGAAATCGGGTTCGAGCAGACCCGCCAGCAACGCTGATGCGTGTGGTGTGAGCGCCTCCCTCATCGGCGCTGGCAACACGGTCAGCGCGTCCAGCGCGATCAAGCGATGTCCCGTGAGATTCCAAGCCCACGAGGTGCGGATCGACGTGTGCTGGACCGACACGATGATGCAGAGCAGCAAAGCGACGGCTCGGATGTGTCTCACGCCGGCTCGTTGACGCGCGCGTCAGTATCCTTCCAGGCAGCGGTCGACCATGGCGCGCCCGCGGCTCCAGTCATACCAGCGGTACAGCCGCATGTCCGCGACGTGCTGCGCGGCTGAGTAGAACATGTCGTACTGGAGCTGGCGGCCGCCGAACTCGGTGCCGACCAGGTCCCAGATCAGCTTGAGGAGCTTCACGCGCTTCTCGGGCGGCGTGTCCCCGGCCTGGAAGTAACGCATGTCCTCGGCGGTGTCGACGCCGACGAACGCGCGATCCGACGAGGGCACGGCGATGAAGGCGCCACCGCCGAGCTCGCGGAGCGTCCGCATGAGGTCCGGAGCCTGCCGGCGCTGGAGGTTCATCGCGGCGTAGATGTAGAGCGGGTTCGGGCGCGCGACGCCCCCGCGCACGAGCGGTAAGGTCTGCGCCGCGTGCGCCAGAGCATCGATCTGGGCGCCCAGCAAGGCGACCTCGGCCCCGAGCTGCGTCTGCACCGGAGGCAGCGTGTGAATACCGTGGAGCTCTGCCAGCTTCAGCGCGAGCCCGGCGACGAATTCCATCTTCACGGAAAAGCGGACGAGCGTGTGGAAGTTCACCAGCGTGTGGGCGGCCGTGTCGTGCCATTGGGCGTTCACCACGTCCACGTTCCGGTAGATGAAGACGTGCTCCCACGGGACGAACACGTCCTTGAGCACGACGACGGTGTCGATCTCGTCGAAGCGCGACGAGAGCGGGTAGTCGTACGTGCTCGTGGCCATGGTGCTGTAGGGACGACGCGGATAGATGCGGAGTCCCTCCGCGTTGGCCGGGATCATGGCGCAGAACGCGTAGTCCTCGTCGCCGGCGACGAGCGGCGTGATGTAGGTCACGAGGAGGTAATGCGCCATGACCGCCGATGTGGCGATCATCTGGGCGCCGCGGAGCACGATGCCGTCGTCCCGCTCTCGGACCACGCCGGCGTAGAGGAACGGCTCACGCTGCTTGTGCGCGGGCTTCGAGCGATCCCCCTGCGGCGGCACTACCGCGTACGGGATGAAGAGGTCTTCGTCCCGCGCCCGCGAGTAGAAGCGGAGCAGGTTCTCGGCGAATTGCTTACCGCCTCGCGCGAAGACGTCGGGCGTGCCGGCAAACCCCGCGAGGATCGAAGCACCCGAGTCGGCCGTGCGTCCCATGACGCCGAACGAGCACTCCGACCACGCACGGTGAATGTGGCGGCGGAGCGCGAGATCGGCCGCGGAGCGAGGGATGAGCCACATGGCAGACGTGCGGCTGCCCGTCGCCGGTTCGACGTATGTCGTCGTGTCGGGATCCCAGCGCTCGCGCGCCAGATCGTACATCGTCGCGACCTGGCGGATCGGCTCCGCGAAGGCCGGATGGCTGGTGACGTCGGTCACTCGCTCGCCGTCCAGGTATACGGCGCGCCCGTCGTGGAGACTCTCGAGGAACTCTCGCCCCGTTCGCATCGCAGGTGGCGGCTATGATATAGCGAGAGCGTGTCGATAAGAGGTGGTTTCCCCCACGTCTTCTCTCCGTTCCGCATCGGATCGGTCGAGCTGCGAAACCGCATCTTCGTCCCCGCCCACACTACCAACTACGGCGATGACCACCTGCCGAGCGAACGGCACGTCCACTATCACGCCGAGAAGGCCCGGGGTGGGGTCGGCCTCATCATCTTCGAGGCGATCCGGGTTCATCCGACGAGCATCGGTCGCGCTCAAGGCGTGATCGGCTACGATCCCCGCTGCGTCCCGAGGTTCCGGCGCGTCGCCGACGCGGTTCATGGTCAGGGCGCGCGGCTCTTCGGCCAGATCGTGCACGTCGGTCGGCACGCCGAGGGTTACTTCGGGCGCACCGCGACGTGGGGTGCCTCGCCGATTCCGTGGTCACCGACCGGGCCGATTCCGCACGAGATGAACGAAGACGACATGGCCGAAGTCGTGGCGGCGCACGTGCTGACAGCGCGCCATCTGAGGGAGGCCGGGCTCGACGGGCTCGAGGTCCACTTCGGCCACGGGCATCTGCTCCAGCAATTCCTCTCGCCAGCGTCGAACGTGCGGACCGACGCCTACGGCGGCAGCGAGGAGAACCGACTGCGCTTCCCGCTCCAGGTACTCGGCGCGGTGCGCGAGGCCATGGGAGCGGACTACCCTGTCGGGATCCGTATCAGCGCCGAGGAATTCATGAGCCCCGGCCTGACGCTCGAGGACATGCAGCGGATCGTCCCGCGCATCGTCGCCGCGGTGCCCGTTCACTTCGTCAACGTCTCCCACTCGGCCTATCACGCGAGCTACTCGCTCGCGACGCAGATGGCCGACATGCACTTCCCGCGCGCGGCGTTCCGCTATCTTCCGGCCGGTATCAAAGCTGCGGTCCCGAATCTCCCGGTCTTCGCGGTCTGCCGGTTCAATCGCATCGAGCTCGCCGAGGAGGTCCTCGCTGCCGGCGACGCCGATCTGGTGGGCATGGCGCGGGCCCATATCGCCGACCCGTTCCTCGTCGCCAAGGCGCAGAAGGGTCGGCTCGATGAGATCCGGCCGTGCATCGCGTGTAATCAGGGGTGCATCGCGATGGTCGAGCTTCATCAGCCGATCACGTGCCTGATGAACCCGACGGCGGGGCGCGAGGCGGACTGGGGCGAGGGGACGCTCAGGCCGGCGCCTGTGCAACGGCGAGTTCTCGTCGTTGGTGGTGGACCGGCGGGGCTCGAAGCCGCCCGGACCGCCGCCCTGCGTGGCCATGCTGTAACCATCTGGGAGCGCGAGGCGGAGGTCGGTGGCCAGGTGAACATCGCCGGGCTGATCCGATCACGGAGCGAGTTCACGTACGCCCGCACGTACTTCGAGGGGCAGTGCCGGGCTCTGAAGGTCGCGATCCAGTGCGGAATGCAGGCAACTGCCGAGCGCGTCCTCGCGTTCCAGCCAGATGCGGTTGTGCTGGCGACCGGGGCCCGGCCCACGCCGATCGCGATCCCCGGAGCGGCGCGCGTGTACTCGGTATGGGATGCACTGCTCGAGCCCGACCGACTGGGCCACCACGTCGCGTTCATCGACGCCGACGGCAACTGGCCGTCGGTGGCGACGGCCGAACACCTGGCCGAGCTCGGCAAAAAGGTGACGCTGATCACGGCGGAGGCCGGCTATGGGTCACGGATCACGATCTACAGCATGCTCGCGGTCCGCCATCGGTTCCGGGAGAAGCAAATCCGCGTGATAGTGCTCAGGGCCGTTCGCGCCCTGGAGGGCTCGACGCTCGTGCTCGAGGATGTGTCGACCGGCGGACCCGATCGACTCGAAGGCGTGGACAGCGTCGTGGCCGCGGCGGGCAGCATGGCCGACGATCAACTTTATCGCGAGCTCCGGGGTCGGGTCGCGGACCTCCGAATGGTCGGCGACTGTGTCGCCCCGCGCACGGCGCTCGAGGCCATCTACGAGGGCCACGCTGCTGGGCGAGCGCTGTAGCGATGGAGTAGATGGCGAGATCTCGCGTGAGGATCACGTACCAGCCTGGACAGGAGTGAGCCCATGTCTGCGAAGCGGCGTGAGATGCACTTCGGCGTGTTCGTGCTCGGCACCGGCAATCACTCCGCCGGATGGCGTTACGACGGTGCGGCCACCAGCAACAACGACCTGTCGGTCATCCAGGAGATCGCCCATCACGCCGAGCGTGGCAAGTTCGACCTCCTGTTCGTGTCCGACGGGCTGGTCATGGACCCCGGGGACCACCCATCATTCCTGTGTCGGTTCGAGCCGACCACGCTCATCTCGGCGCTGAGCGCCTCGACACGGCACATCGGCCTCGGCGCCACCGTGTCGACCAGCTTCGGCGAGCCCTACCACGTCGCCCGAACCTTCGGCTCCATCGACCACATCACCAAAGGCCGGGCGGCCTGGAATGTGGTGACGAGCTCGGCGGGCAAGGCCGCGCTCAACTTCAGCCGCGAAGCCCACATGGAGCACGACCTGCGCTACGAGGTCGCTCAGGAGTTCGTCGACGTCGTGAAGGGCCTCTGGGACTGCTGGGAGGACGGCGCGATCGTGGCGGACAAGGCGACCGGAGTCTATATCGACCCGTCGAAGGTGCGCGCGCTCGACCATCGTGGCCGGTTCTTCCAGGTGAAGGGCCCCATCAACATGGCTCGCTGCCCCCAGGGTCATCCGGTCATCATTCAAGCCGGCGGCTCGGAGGCCGGGCTCGAGCTCGCCGCGCGGACGGCCGACGTCGTGTTCTCCGTCGTCCAGGAGCTGTCGGCCGCGCGGCGTGCCTATCGCGATCTGAAGGCGCGCATGGCAAAGTATGGCCGCACGCCGGAACAGATCACGGTTTTGCCCGGCGTGATGCCGATCATCGGAAGCACCGAGGCGGAGGCCCGCGACAAGCTCTCGCTGCTCCAGAGCTGGCTCACGCCGACCAACGCCCTCACGCTGGTCACCAGCCGGATCGGATACGACGTGACCGGCTTTCCTCTCGATGGGCCCGTGCCGGCTCCGCCGCCTGACGCGAGCAGCCAAACCTTCTCACGTGTCCTCTACGAGACCGCGCGACGGGAACACATGACCCTGCGCGATCTCTACAACCTCACCGCGGCCGCCCGCGGCCACTGGGTCCTCTGCGGGACGCCCAAGCGCATCGCCGACACGCTCGAGGAATGGTTCGTCGAGGAAGCCGCGGACGGTTTCAACGTCCTTCCCCCGTACTTCCCTGGCGCGCTGGTCGATTTCGTCGATCAGGTCGTACCGGAGCTTCAAGCGCGCGGATTGTTTCGGCGTGAGTACGAGGGGACGACCTTGCGTGACCACTTCGGGCTGCCGCGCGTGCCGACGCCAGGCTTCTCGATCAGTCAGGTTCCGAACGTGAAGACTACTTCCCCTTGAGCCGCACGTCCTCGTACGGGGCGGAGAACGAGTAGCCTGTGATCAGCCCGAGACCCGACTCCTCCACTCTCGGCCCGTAGCCGCTCATCAAGCCGACCTGGACGATCGGCGCGACCATCGCTTTCTCGTGGATGAGCTGCTGGATGCGCTGCAGTGTCGCCTCGCGCCGCTTCTTGTCGAGCTCGGTGGCCTGCTCGCGGAAGAGCCCATCGATGTCCGGGTAGCTCCCGTACACGTACGCGCCGCCCGATGCGATGAAGGCTTCGATCCGCGTTGCGGCGTTGCCGAAGGCGGCGCTTCCGCTGTGCACGAGGTTTCTGTACTTCTTGTCGCTATAGCCCTTCTGGAATGCGGCGCGCTCGAGAGGCCGGAGCTTCACGCGAATGCCAGCCGCCTGGAGCGAGTTGACGACCGGTTCGCCGATGGCCACGGCCGCGGCATCGACGGTGTAGTCACCGGCGTCCAATCCGTTCGGATATCCGGCCTCGGCGAGGAGCTTCTTCGCGCGGGCGCGATCGTACTGCGGAGGAGGCGGCGCCCAGAAGAAGTCGAAGGTGTTGGGGATGATCGAGTTCGTGAGCAGCGAGTGTCCGAGCGTCTCGGCCTGGTTGATCGTCTGCCGGTCGATCGCGAGGTTGGCGGCGAGACGCACTCGCCGGTCGTGCCACGGTGATTTCGGATCCCACTGGTCGACGAAGGCTACCCATTGCATCACGCTGGACACGACCGGCCTGAGCGTGAGTCCGGGCGTCCGGCGAAGATCCTCGCCGAGCGACGCCGTCATCCAGTACGTGGCGTCGATCTCGCCGCTCTTGAGCGCGGCGTATCGCGTGGTCGGATCCGGAATCACGCGCAGGACCAGGCGCTTCACGCTCGGCGTCTTGCGCCAGTACCCCTCGACCGCCTCCATGACGAGCTCGACGCCGGGCGTGAACGAGACGAACCGGTAGGGGCCGGCGCCGATGGGCGCCTTCTTGAATCCTTCGTCGCCGACCTTCTCGACGTACTTCTTCGGCACGATCCAGCCGGCGCCGGTCGCCGTCGAGTAGAACATGACGAAGTCAGGCCATGGCTGCTTCAGCCGGAAGCGGACGCGGCCCGGATCCGGAGTCTCGACCGCGGCGATCCTCTCTTTGAGGGTCTTGTTCGCGGAGCCGCGATAGCGCTCGAACGAGAACTTGACGTCCTCGGCGGTGACCGGCTCGCCGTTGTGGAACTTCACGCCGCGGCGCAGGACGAACTCATACGTGAGCCCATCGGGGGAGACGGCCCACGATTCGGCGAGCGCCGGCGCCAGCGGGTTGCCGGGCAGCGCCTTCAGCATCGCGTCGTGGAGTCCGTAGAGCACCATGAACGGCGTGACGATCCCGGGGGTTTCGGCTGGATCGAACCACGTCGGAGCGAGCGAGATGTGGACGCCCCAGGTCACCTGGCCGTCGGGCGTGGCGGCAGCGGGTACGGCGGCGACCGCCGAGATCAGCAGAACGAGGACGGCGACTGAGAGGAGGGGCCTCATCATGAGCCTCCAGCCGGGTGGGTCGATGGGCCACCCGCGATCGTCCGGATCACGGCGGTGTCGTAGTTGTCGCGGTAGCCCGCCTCCATGGTGAGCGATAGAGGCTTCGATGCCGGCCCCGCCGATGCGGGCTCGGGATTCTGCGACGCTCCACAAGGCTGTGGCGACACGACGGTGAGAGGAGGTGGTGAAGGCAGCGGCGCTGCTAAGCGAGTCTGACTCGTGAGCGCCCTCGGATGAGGCACGCGCAAATCCTAACGCACCCAGCGCAGCGAGCGTAGCCACAAAGACTCACAGTACGGTTTTGATCTCAAACGGTTTCACTTGGAAACTCTTTGCACTCGAAGTGTCGCTCGAGTGCGTCGACGCGCGAACTAGGGCAACCCCTACAAAATGGGAGCGGAGAGTTCCGGATCGAGAGTCCGTGATTTCATTGCGCGCTGAACGCCCGTGCCCGTCGGACGGGAGTGAGACCGGCCAGTGGCTGCCCCCCGGTTTGCCGTCAGCAGGACATGCAGCTCGGGATAAGTAGCCACTTGCCCGAGCCCATCAGTATAGACAACACGGCTGCGGCCAGCGCCATCCCGAAACAGATACGCTGCATGTACAACCAGTGGGTACCCTTCAGCCAACGCGATCTGAACGGTCCGATCTTTGCCGCGCACAGCTCGCCCCGGCTCCTGAAATCCGCGCAGCGGCTCGCGACGACCCCGGCCGCCACCCCAGCCAGACAGCTGAAACCGACGGCGAGGCTCAGGAAACCTCTGTGAAATTTGAACCCCGTCGGCTCGAATGAAAGCGCGATCGCGAAGATGACCGCGACGGCGGCGCACAAGCCGAGATCAAACTGTACATAGCCGAGAAGCCGCTCGAGCTCTTCGAGCCCCTTCTCTCTTTCGGCCGCCAAGGCGAGGACCCACTCATTCGCCGTCTCCGACCGCGCCATTACTTCGGATCGCGCACGCTCCTGGGACGCTTGCTCCAAGCCTTCGAAGAACGTGCTCATGAAACCACCAGTCAGCGCAGCGGGCCACGCAAAGGCATCAAGAGGTCTACGACGAACTATCGACTTCTGCCCGTATCCGGCGTATGGACCATGAACCTTCGCAACGAAGATAGTCAAGAGCTCATTTATCCGCGTCAATGGCGGGAGGGGGCTCCGTCTCCATCGCGCGAACCCGTAGAATGTTCGGAATTTTCGGTGCTACCCATAGAAGCGCAACCCACCGTCGTTTTCCGAGATCTCGACCGCGACAGCGCGTCAATCCAGGCGATTCTCATGTTGTGGGCAATTGTGGATATGTGGGCAGTCTCCCTGTATTCGTGCCTCGTCCTCGAGAGGGTTCGACACGACGCCTTGGTCTGCCAGCTGGGCGGGAGCATCGACGAAATCAGAATGGTGGCCCCAACCGGACACGATCGAACTTGTAGAATTCAAGTGCGGGATTTTATTGCGAGTTGATTCCGGGTACGCAGCCCACGCGGTTGCCAATGTTCGCTTGTTGCGGGGGGCCCGCAACCCGGCAAACAGATTTCTAGAGCCTCGCTTCCAACCTATTGCTTCTTCAGCTCCGCGACGGAGCGGAGCGGCGCGCCGTCGGCGCGGAGGAGCGGCAAGGTGACCGACCGCGAGTACCACCCCGGGATCGAGGCTGAGTGATTCCCGGCGCCGCCGGCCACGACGACGATGATGTCGTCCGGCTTCTCGACGATCCGCAACGACCGCCGACCGTCCCGTTCCTCGATACAGTTGCCGCGCCACACGCTCAAGACGTCCGCGTTGCTCCGGCCGATCTGCTCGAAGGGGATACGGGCGTGCTCGAACAGGGCCAGACGCACCCGCTGCTTGTCGAAGCCCTGCTTCGCCGCGAGCGAGGCATGCTCGGGGCCGAGGACGATGAGCGCCTCCTGGCTCATGAACATGTTGTTGGAGCCGGAGACGGCGACGGCCCGCGCGATCGTTTCGAGCATCTCGTTGGCGGTCTTGCTCTTCTCGATAATGTTGGCGGGCGCGGCACCGCCGAAGGCGGTGACGGTGCTCGTCTCCGCTTCGAAGCCACGCTCGACGTGAAGCGGCGCCCAGGGGTTGTCCGCGTCGTTCTCGGCGAAGCAGCAGGTGTACTTGGCGGGGTTGCCGAGCGTCGACTTGTCGGCCTGCTGCGGCACGCCGCCGCCGATCGTCGTCATGATCAGCCGAATCGCGCGACCGATGGTCGCGTTGGCCCGGAATCCTGGACCGAACAAATTCCCCCGCCCATTGATCCCGATCTCGCGAGCAATCGGCCCGTTGACGATAAGCACCGGGCTGGCCGGGTTCGTCGTCCCTTGGATGCCGTACAGGTTGAACGGCTTGCTGAGGATGGCCTTCACCGCCGTCACGACGAGGGGGAAATACTCCGGTTTGCACCCGGCCATCACCGCGTTGACGGCCAGCGTGGCGATCGTCGCCTCTCCCCAGCGCGGCGGCATCGGACCTAGCGACGAGCATGGGTCGACCTCGCTGAAGGCGAGCATCTGTGCAACCCGGTCCTCGGTAGGTGGCACGATCGGCAGCCCGTCGGTCCAGCCTTCGCTGGCGAACCGCTCGAAGATCGCCTCCGGGTCATCCGCCACGGTGATGCGCTCGGCGACGGCCACGGCGCCCGGCCGATTCGCAGCCGCGGCGGCATGCAGTCCGGCGGTTGCGTACGCGCCCGTCTCGGTGGCGATCTCCACGATCGCCGCCATCACGGGCTCGGCCCGCCCACGCATGTCCCGGTGAGGCACGCTGACGATCGGATGCCGCACGTACAGGGCCGGAAGGCTCGGCTGGCCGAGACTTGTCGTGACGATACCGTACAGCGTCCGGAATTCGTCAGTGACAATCGTCGCGGTCGGAACGCCGCGCTTCTCGAGTTCGATGCTGTCGTGGACACTCCACGACGTGCACGATCCTCAATCGGCGATACCGTTGATCACCAGGTCGCATTCGCGCGCCGCCGC
This sequence comes from Candidatus Rokuibacteriota bacterium, assembly GCA_003221615.1. GTDB lineage: Bacteria > Methylomirabilota > Methylomirabilia > Rokubacteriales > CSP1-6 > AR31. The sequence continues at coordinate 23,684 of QHSQ01000104.1, forward strand.
CTCGAGCATTTCGTCGGGTATGGGGAGCGCCGCGGCCTTCTTGTCGTACCGGATAGTTCTGGACACGCCGTGCGCGCTCCTGAGCAGCTCCTCGACGCGATCCAGGAACGGGCGGGTGCCGGACTTCGAATTGTTGAGGAGACCGACGACTCGACCCTCGAGCGTTGGAACGCGCTTCGCCAACGGCACGGCGTTCCCGGCGACTCCAGCGACCGGCGCGAGCAATTCGATCGTGGCCATATCCGAGCACCTCTCTTTCCAACGACGCAGTGGTCGCTCTCTGCTTACGGCATCTTGAGGCTCTCCGCAACCCTTGACAGCCGCGGGTGGCTCACAAATAATCACGCCACTTCGAGACGTGACGCCCGGGAGTACCCATGATGGCGAGAGCCGCGAGAGGAGACACGTCCATGCAGCGCATCACTCGGCGGAGCTTCCTCCGGACCACCGGTCTCGTGGGCACCTCGGCCGTCCTTGCCGACGGGCTCCTCGGCGCGGCACGCGCGGGCAAGCCGATCAACTTTGCCGGCTGGGTTTTCAAGCCGGACACGGTCCAGGACTACGTCAACTTCTACAACCAGAAGCTCAGCGGCCAGGTGAAGTACGAGGCCATTCCGTGGGCCCAGTACCATCCGACGATGGAGACTCGCGCCTTCGGCGGCGAGATCTTCGACGTCATGTACTGCGCCCACAACTTCCGGCAGCGCTGGTACGAGAACGGTCTCGTCCGACCGCTCGACGACCTGCCCGGGATCGACGAGCTGAAGAAGAAGATGAACCCGCAGAACCTCGAGAGCCTCAAGGCCAAGGACGGCAAGCTCGCCGGCGTGCCGTACTTCACGAGCCTCTTCATCCTCATCCACAACGAGCCGATGCTTCAACAGGCAGGGATCAAGGCGCCGGCGAAGAGCTGGGACGAGCTGGTCGAGCACAGCCTGAAGTTGAAAAAGGACAAGGTCAGCGACTATCCGTTCCTTCCGAACTGGAACGTGAGCCCCTCCGGCACCATGCCGCAATTCATGACCGACTCCTTCTCGGAGGGCGCGAACGTCTTCGACGCCAAGAACCGGGTCATCGTAGACCAGGAGCCCGGGGTCGCCCGCGCCATGGAACGCTGGCAGAAAGTCTGGAAGGCCGAGCTGGTCAATCCGGAGGTGCTGACCAAGACCTCCTCGACGGACACGCACCGCCTCTTCTGGACCGGCCGCTATGCCTACCACACGAACCACTCGTACTACCTCAAGACCATCGCTGGTGAGCCCGAGAACTCGAAGCTCGCGCCCAAGAAGGCCAAGATGACGATGTACCCCGGGACCGGTCAGACCTACATGTGGACTGACTCCTATACGATCAACGCGAAGACGAAGATCCTGGACGATGCCTGGAAGCTCGTTCGTTTCCTCGGCGGCAACCTCACGGGCGATTGGTACGTCCAGCGGCAGTGGTGCTTGATCTCCGGTCTCGACAACCCCTACCCCGAGATGTACGAGCACCCGGAGATCATCGCCTCGTACGACCGCTGGGTGGATCTGAAGCTCCTTCGAAAGCAGTACGAGAAGGGCCGGGTCATCGCGGCCTACAAGGAGCCCTGGTACAGCGAGTACGACGTCAAGGCGGTGCCGATCGTTCACAACCTCATTCGCGGCGGCATGACCGTTCCCCAGGGGCTCAAGGAGCTCGTGAAGCTCCAGAAGTCGCTGGAGTAGGCGCTGACGGTCCGGCGTTTCCGACTCTCCGAGCGATGGTTCGCCTCCATCCTGATTCTCCCGGCTTTCCTCGTGATCTCCCTTGTCGTCGGCTTCCCGCTCGTCTACTCGCTCTGGATGAGCTTCGCCGACGTGAACCTGCTCCGCACGACGGGCCCCGCGCTGGAGATTTCCGGCCTGCGCATCCCGTTCTTCCGCTATGTCGGGGTCCAGAACTATGCCCGGCTTCTCGCCGATCCCCTCTACTGGGACTCGTTCTGGCGGACGGCCTACTTCGTGGGCGCTTTCGTCGTCGAGACCACGGTGGTCGGGCTCGGGATGGCCCTGGTTCTTCAAGAGCGTTTCCTGGGGCGGCCGGTGATGCGGAGCCTGCTCCTCATCCCTTGGTCGCTCTCCCGCGTCGTCGTAGGGCTTCTCTGGATCGGCCTCCTCGACGTCGAGTTCGGTGCGCTGAACGGCCTCCTCTACAAGGCCGGGCTCATCGACAGCTACATCTCGTTCCTCAAATCTGGCTTCAGCGCGCTCAACGTCCTCGTCTCCGTTTACATGTGGAACCAGGCGCCGTTCGCGACGCTTTTGTTGCTCGCGGGGATGCAATCCATTCCCACGGAGCTCTACATGGCGGCCGAGGCGGACGGTGCCGGCTACTGGCAGCGCTTACGCTACGTGACGCTGCCGGCCTTGCGCGGGATTCTCTTCCTCGTCCTGGTCGTGTCCACGGTCAACGGGTTCCTCATGCTCGACCTGATCTACATGCTGACGATGGGCGGGCCCGCCAACGAGACGACGACGATCTCGTGGCTCGGCTTCCAGACAGCGTTTCAGTTCTTCAAATTCGGGCCCGGCACGGCGATTCTGTACACGCTTACGGTCTTGTGCCTCATTCTCACCGTGGTGTACCACAAGGTCGTGTTCCGCAGGCTCGAGGCCGAGGAGGTTTGATGATGCCCGGGGCGATCAAGCGACGAGCGAGCCGGGCGCTCGTTTACACGCTCCTCGTCGGCGTTGTCCTTTGGCTCGTCGGTCCGTTCATCTGGCTTTTCGTCACCAGCATCTCGTATCAGCGCAACCTCCTGGCCCGCCCGCTCGCGCTCATCCCACCCGAGATCACTCTCGACAATTACCGGATGGTCCTCGGTATGCTCCGCTTCCACGCCGAGGGGCAGGCCGCCAAGATCCTGCCCTCCATGCTCAACAGCCTCGTGGTCGCGGCGGCGGTCACGCTCGTGAACCTGGCAGTCGGCACAACAGCCGGCTATGCCTACGCCCGTTTCCGTGTGCCGCTGAAAGCGTTCTCGCTCTTCGCGCTCCTGTTCACCCGGATGCTGCCGACGGTCGTCTTGATCCCGGCGTACTTCCTCCTCTTCAAAGCGCTCGGGCTCCAGAACACGCTGACCGGCCTCGTGCTAGCCTACTGCTCGTTCACGCTCCCGTTCACCGTCTGGATCATGAAGGCGTACTTCGAGACGATCCCGGCCGACCTCGACAAGAGCGCGCTCGTGGACGGGTGCAACCGCCTCCAGGCCTACTACCGGGTCGTTCTTCCCGTCTCGGGCCCCGGACTGGTTGCCGCCGGGGCTTTCACGTTCATGCTGTGCTGGAACGAGTTCATCGTGGCGCAGATTCTGAACACCAAGCTCGGCATGACGACACTCCCGCCCGTGATCGCCGGCATGAACGCGCAGATCAACATCGACTACTCGGTGATCGCCGCCTCGGGCTTTCTCGCCGCGCTCCCCGCCGTGCTCCTCGTCCTCGGCTTTCAGAGATACCTGGTCCAGGGCCTGACGGCGGGTTCGGTCAAGGGGTAGCTTCGAGCGGTTCCCCTCCAGGTCAAGCCCCTTACGAGACAAAAATCTCGGCGCGGCAGAATTCGTTTGACACCTCTTTATCCGCGCTGTATGCGGGAGCGGGCGAATCGATCGTCGAGAAGGGGCGTCAATGTCTCTTCGCTGTCCTGAACCTGTCCAGGCGTGATGGGAGTCACCTTCCGGGGAGGAGAAGCCATGCAACGGCTGAGATCTCTGCTCGTAGGCGTGGGAAGCTTCGTGCTCGGAGTTCTCTTCCTGTCGATCGCGGGCACGAACGCCCAGCAGTCGCCGCAGTACCCGCTGGACGACAAGCTGGCGCGCGAGCCGGCGCCGTGGACGGTGCCGGGCAAGTGGGGCAAGCGCGGCAACTGGGGGCGATGGGGTGAGCAGGACAAGCGGGGAATGCTCAACGCCATTACTCCGGAGATGATCGTTAAGGCCGCCGGGCTGGTGAAGACGGGGAAGGCCTATGCCCTCGGCGAGGAGCTCCACGACGACGTCGCCCGGGTGGTGCGGCCGGCGCGCTTCGGCGTCCAGGTCATTCAGGAGCTCGATGGATATGATCGGGTTGCGGCGACGACGGGCAAATTCGACCCGCAGCGCTATCAGGGCGCGGCCAGCTTCACCGTCATGCACAACCACACCGGCTCCCATCTCGATACCTTCGCGCACATCTACCGGGAGAACTCGCTGTTCAACAACATGCCGCCGCCCAAACCGGCCGGGACGGTGCATGGCGACGCGGCGAGCGTGAAGTTCATGGTCGGCCGCGGCGTGTTGCTCGACGTCGCGAGATACAAAAAAAACGATCCCCTTCCCGGCGACTACTGGATCACGCTGGAGGATCTTCAGAACACGGCCAAGTCACAGAACGTCGAGATTCGAAAGGGCGACATCCTGCTAGTCCGGACGGGCTGGCGCAAGACGTGGGACGAGCCGGATGCCTCCGGGCGTCTCGATGCGGCGCACACGAAGTGGCACCAGCCCCAGCCCGGCGTGGGTCCCGATAGTCTGAAGTTCTTCAACGACATGGACATCGTGGCCGTCGGCTCCGACAACGCGGCGCTCGAATGGGGATTCCCGCCGGATCCGAAGTATCAGCGAAAGGCCTTTGGCTATCTGGCGCTGCCGATTCACACCGATTTCCTCTGGAACCGCGGCGCCTACATCATGGAGATCCTCAACCTCGACGAGCTGGCCAAGGACCAGGCGTACGAGTTTCTCTTCGTCCTCGGGCCGCTGCTGCTGCGAGGTGGGATCGGCGTGCCGATCAACCCCATCGCCATCCGGTAAACCGCTGATCGCGGGTGGGGCGTCCAGCGCGGAGCCCCGCCCGCGCGACGACCGATGACAGAGGTGCCGGCGGCTGTCACCCTGCACGGGGTGAAGAAGGCGTTTCCGCTCGGGAATGGCCGCACGCTCGACGCGCTCAACATCGAGCACTGGGCGGTTGCGGCCGGGCGCTGCACGGTCCTGACGGGAGCGAGTGGCTCCGGCAAGACGACGCTTCTCAATTTGATCGCCGGCGTGTCGCTGCCGACCGCGGGAACGATCCTCGTCCGCGATACGGATATCTCGGCCTTGCCCGAGCCGCGCCGGGACCGCTTCCGGGCGCAACACATCGGCTACGTCTTCCAGACGTTCAACCTGCTCTCGGCCTTCACCGCCCTCGAGAACGTGATGCTCTCCATGATGTTCGCCGGCGCGAGCCCGAAGCCCGAGCAGCGCCGGCGAGCTGCTGAGATCCTCGCGCGCCTGGGTCTCGGCGCGCGGCTGTCGCACAAGCCTCACCAGCTCTCGCGAGGCGAGCAGCAGCGGATCGCGATCGCACGTGCGCTGGCCAACCACCCTCCGTTGATCCTTGCGGACGAGCCGTGCGCCAGCCTTGATGCCGGCACCGCCCACGAAGTGCTCGACGAGCTCCTGAGCGTCTGCCGCGAGGACGGCACCACCCTGCTCGTCGTCTCGCACGAGGCTGCGGTGCTGGCGGCGGGCGATCAGGTCGTCGACATCACGGCGATCAATCGCCCGGAGTACCGCGCACACGCCGTGGAGCGCGGATGACGATTCTCGCGGTCGCCCTGAAATATCTGCGGGGGCGATTGGTCGCGAGCGCGTTGACATCCCTGTCCGTGGCACTCGGTGTCAGCCTGATCATTGCCAGCGTGCTCCTCAGTCGAGGCATCCAGCAGGGGTTCATCGAGGGGACGACCGACTACAGCCTGCTCGTCGGCGCCAAGGGCAGCCCGACCCAGCTCGTCCTGAACGTCGTCTTCCGGATGGACGTGCCCACGCCGAACATCTCCTACAGCACCTATCGTGACCTACGAGACGACCCTCGCGTCGACGTCGCCGTTCCCGTCGCGATGGGAGACGCGTATCAGGGCTACCGCTACGTGGCGACGACGAGCGGGTACTTCGCGCCCTTCCCGTGGCGTCGGAAGACCTTCGCGATTTCCGAAGGGCGGTTCTTCCGCGACGATCCGCCCGATCAACCGGCGTACGAGGCCGTGCTGGGCGCCGACACCGCGCGCCGGACGGGCTTGCCGGTTGGTGCTCGGTTCCACGAGGGCGAGGAGATGGCCGAGTATCCGATGACGGTGGTCGGGATACTCGGCTCGACCAACAGCGCCGACGATCGCGCGATTTTCATCTCGCTGGCGAGCTACTGGGAGATGAACGAAGTCTCCCGGAAGATGAAGGTCAAGCCGCTCACCGCCGTCCTGGTGCGGCCCAAGCGCATGTCCGATTTGGCCGGCCTCCATCGAGGGTTCAACGTCAGCGCGGAGACTCAGGCCGTCTTCCCCAGCGCCGTCCTGCTCAACATCTTCAATATCCTCAGCCTGGTGGACGAGATCGTCGCCGTCATCCTTGTGTTCGTCGTCCTCGTCGTGCTGCTCTACCTGTTCGTCTCGATGTACAGTGCCGCCCTTGAGCGCAAGCGCGAGATCGCCACTATGCGCGCGCTCGGCGCCCGCCGGGCGACTATCTTGGGCATCGTCTTGCTGGAGTCCTGCGCGTTGGCGGTCATCGGCGGCGCGCTCGGGATCGCCGGCGGACACGGCCTGGCGTATCTGGGCGCGTCTATGCTCGCGGGCCGCGGCGGACCGGTCGCGAATCTCTTCGTCGTCGGCGCGCTCGAGCCCGTGGTCTTCGGCGGTGCTGTCGCCCTGGGCGCGCTCGCCGGGCTGCTACCGGCCGTGCTCGCGTATCGCACGGAGGTGGCTGAGAATCTTGCGCCCCTGTCTTAGAGCCTGGGCGTTCGAGCGAGTTCGCGCGACACTGGCGGCGAGCTTGTGTCTGGTGAGCGCGAATTTCGGTCTGACGCTACACGGTCAGTCAGCCTTCGGAGAAGAGGTGCCACGCCTGACGTTTGCCCAGCTGGTCGATTCGATCAGGGCGAATTTCGAAGTGACCCAGACGATGAAGTCCCACAACGGGAAGGAAGTCGAGATCCACGGCTTCATCATTCCGGCCGGGCCCCCTGACCTCTCGTTCTTCCTGCTGAGTCGCGTCTCCGCGATGGGCAACTATTGCTGCGAGGTGCCGGTCGGGCAAGACGAGACCGTCTACGTGTACGCGCCGAAAGGGGTAAAGATCCTCTACGATCCGCTTCGGGTCTACAAGGTCCGCGGCGCCTTCGAGGCCGGCCCGCACACCGATCGCACCTACGGCTTCAGCCTCTTCCGGGTCCGCAACGCGCGGGTGGAGGAAGCTGTGGGCGCGAAGATCTTCAAGGTGGGAGAACCGCCGGCGCCCACCCCGGACAAGTAGATTCGCTTGTGCATCATGAGAGCTCTTGCAGCAAGTGACGCGCGTCTCGCACATCGCTTGTCTCGAGGCCATCGGAGAACCATTGGGCGGCTTCGGTGAGCAACCGGTGGGCATCCTGGCCGCGGCCTCGTTGCCGCCAGAGACGAGCGAGGCTCGCCGTAGTTCGTAGCTCGAAAGACCTCGCCTGCTGCTGGCGAGCGACGTCGATCGCGCGCAGGAAGTACGATTCCGCGCGTGTCGAGTCAGGTGCCGCATTCGCGAGGAGGGCCTCACCGCGGAGGCGGTGAAGTTCGGCTTCGTAGAAGCGCTCGCCATAGGTCTCGATCCTCCTGGACGCGTCGTCGATCAACCCGAGCGCCGGGGCGACGTCACCGCGAGCGACCTCTGCCTCGGCGATGAAGGCGAGGAAGACCGGAATCATGATCCCGGCTCCGGTGGCTTGCCATCCGGCGAGCCCGCGACGCATCTCGGTGAGCCCCCCGTCGACGCTCCCCGACGCGACCAGTGTCGATCCGCGGACGATGGTGCAGAGCGCGCCCCACTGAGGGAACCCATAGTCTGTCGACACGGCCAGTCCCGCTTCCGCCACTTCGCCGGGGAGGCTCCAGGACCAGAGCGACCTCGCGCTCTCGACCGACGAGCGGCGTCGTCCATGCCGCGGGCAGACTGTCCCTGCGCCCGGTCGTGATCCGTTCGCCCAGCACGTGATAGACCGACTGCGGACCGGCAACGCCTCGCAGAGTGTGAGCGCCAAGGTCGCGACAGCTGAAGCGCTGCTCGACGAGGCGATGCGTGGCCGCGCTGACGACGACGGTTCCGGGCTCGGCTAGGGCTTCGATCCGGGCCGCGACGTTCGGTGTCTCGCCGAGTGCCAGCTGCTCGCGCCGGCTGCCGCTGCCGACCTCGCCCACGACGACGAGTCCGGTGTGAATGCCGACACGGACGGCGAGCGCGACTCCGCCCGGTGGTTGTCGCGCACTGAGGGCGACGACCGCGTCGACGACGGCCAGCCCGGCGCTCACCGCGCGCTGGGCATCGTCCTCGTGCGCCGACGGGTAGCCGAAGTAAACCAGGAGGCCGTCGCCCAGGTACTGCGCGATGTGGCCCTCGAAGCGGGCGATCACCTCGGCGCTGACGCCCTGGTAGGCGCGCACATGCTCACGGAGCTCTTCGGGATCGAGGCGGCCGGCGAGCGCAGTCGAGCCGACAAGATCGCAAAACATGACGGTGAGCTGCCGCCGCTCGGCGTCGCGCGGAGCACCCTTGTGTTGTGCGGGTTCCGCCGTGGCCACACTCACTCGCTGGCCACATCCGCCGCAGAACTCGTCGCCGGGGTCGTTGATGAACCCGCACCCGCTGCACGCTCGTGACAGCGCGGCGCCGCACTTCGAGCAGAAGCGTCGTCCCTCGCGGTTCTCCGCTCCACAGCCTGGACATGTCATCGCGACGGGTCGCTATCGACGATCGGAATGCCGCTCCTGCCCATCACTCCACCACGAGCGGCGAGTCTACTCCATCGGGGAAGTTTGGGCACTATCGCGCATCGTTGCGACGCAGGGGGCGGCGTGGTGACTAGAATGCCACGCGAAGGTTTCCCGGTTTGAGGCTCCGACCGTCGCCACTGAACCGCGCTGCCGCGGGTGGACCAGTCGCGGCAGAAAATTCAGCTTCTCCAACAGTAGCGAGCGGGAACGAGCGCGGTCAAGTTCTGGGCCCACGGGGAGGAACCGCAGCTCCCCGTGGGCCCGACGACGACTTCGTTACGGCAGCGAGACGGTGACGTTGTCACCCGACGCCGAGATGTTGAACGTTCCCAACGCCGTATCAGAGGCGTACGTATAAGTCGTCCAGTTGGCCGGCGGTGCCGGAATCCTCGCCATGAACGGACCGGCCCACTGGGTCTGCGCGTTAGACACGGAGACCGTCAGTGCGGCGAGGTTGCCAGAGGCCGGAAGCGAGCCCATGTGAGCGGCGTAGATGGAGACCGCCGAGGCCAGGGCCCGCGAGTCGGCCTGGGCCTTGGCGATCCGCGCCCGCGCCTGAACGTTGGCGTAGAGCGGGATGGCGATGGCCGCCAGGATGCCGATGATCGCGACGACGATCATCAGCTCGATGAGGGTGAAGCCGCGCTGGTTGCGAATGTTCAGATGGCGTTTGTTCCAAAAGCGAAGCATACGTTCCTCCTTGAATGTTCGAAGTTCCCTCCCCAGATATTCCTGCCCCAAGCTGCCGCCTTGTGGCGGAGCGCCGCTAAACGTGGGACGGGATTGGGTGCGGAGGAGCGCGACACTCCGAGAGCCGGATGGTGATGAGAGCTACGGGGCACGATTCGAGCGGAATATACGTGGCGTGACAGGCATCGCCGACCGTAGGCGCGCTGGGTTCAGTGGCGTCGTTGAGGAGGATGAGCCGGTTGAAAATCTCATCGCCGTCGGGCTTGTCGTTGTTCTCGATCCGCACGACGCCGGTCGAGTCGAAGTCCTGTTCGGCCAGCCGGCGCTCCACGTGGGCGAGGAGCACCAGACCGCAGAATAGGAGCGTGAGGGGCGTCTGCCAGTGGCCGCGGGAACTCGATTCCATGCCGGTGACTCTATCGTGCAGTTCTGGTGCCAGGGCGCCGGCCTTTTCAATTCGGTGGCTTGGACGCGCTGTATTTCCGGACAGGTGACGCGCGCGGGTAGGCGACTGACGAAGTTGGTCACCCACGCTCGGCGGCTAGCGCGGAAGGAACCAACGCCGGGAGCACTCACCGAAGGTAAGCCTCGGCGGCCCGCTAGTCTTGGACACGCGCGAGAGCCGCTTTGTCCGCTCGGCGGAGGGGTGGTGCAAGGGCTCCGCCGGCGGACCGGCTTTCCACTCCGCTACGCTCGCTGGGACGGCACCGTCGTGGGTGATCTTTCGAGTAGAAGCACCACAACTCTGCCGGACGTCTGGGAAAAGCCGGCGAACTAGGACCACTTGCTATGAGCGCCATAGCTAAGGTACCGTCTGCGGGATCTGAAGCCGACTTAAGGTCCCGGTCCCAGCGAGGGCGCAATGCAGCGATACATCGCGAGACGGGTACTGCAGAGCTTCCTGGCCATCTGGGTCATGAGCCTGATCGTGTTCTCCCTGGCTCGGCTGAGCGGCAACGCGCTCGACGTCATGCTGCCCATGGAGTCCACGCAGGAGGACTACGACCGGCTGGCGAAGTACTGGGGGCTCGATCAGCCGGTCCACTTCCAGTACGGCATCTTCGTCGCCCGGGCACTCCAGGGCGACTTCGGCATGTCCTGGAAGTGGCCCGGGCACTCGGCGATGGGGCTCGTGATGGATCGCCTCCCCGCGACGCTCCAGCTCGCCGGCTTCGCGCTGTTCGTCAGCGTCTTGATCGCGCTGCCCATCGGGGTCCTGTCCGCGGTGAAGAAGGGGACCGCGTGGGACAGCGGGGCGAAGGTCATCGCCCTGCTCGGGCAGTCGCTGCCTGGATTCTGGCTCGGGATCGTGCTGATGTGGGTCTTCGCAGTGCATCTCGGCTGGCTACCGACCTCGGGCCGCGGCGGGATCCAGTACATGATCCTTCCCGCCATTACCCTCGGCTGGTTCCAGGTCGCTGCCATCATGCGGCTGGTCCGCTCCTCGATGCTGGACGTGCTGGACACGGAGTTCGTGAAGCTGACCCGGATCAAGGGGCTCGCCGAGTGGAAGGTCGTCTGGAAGCACTGCCTCCGGAATGCGTCGATCGCCCCGTTGACGTTCTTCGCGATCATCGCCGGCGTCCTGATGACGGGATCCGTCGTGACCGAGAGTGTTTTCTCCTGGCCCGGAACCGGGCTCCTGGCGATCGACGCCGTGAGAGCTCGGGACTACCAGGTTGTCCAGGCCGTCGTGATCGTGTTCTCCGCCATCTTCATCATGACCAACCTCCTGGTCGACATCCTCTACGCATACCTCGACCCGAGAATCCGCTACCGGTGAGGGAGGAATCTCGATGGCGACAGTAACGGCGCGATCGCGGCCATGGTACGCACCTCCACAGATCGCGCTGGCCTTGCGCGAGGCGCGCCGGTACCCCGTGGTGGCGCTCTCGATCCTCATGTTCCTACTTGTCATCCCGGCCGTGTTCGCGCCGTATGTCGCACCCCACGACCCGTTGAAGGGATCGCTCGCCAAGCGCCTCAAGCCGCCGGTGTGGCAGGACGGCGGCAGCTCCGCCCATCTCCTCGGAACCGACAAGCTCGGCCGTGACATCCTGAGCCGGCTGATCCACGGCGCCCGGGTGTCCCTGACGGTGTCGGCGATCGCGATCTTCGTCGGCGGCATCGTCGGAACCGCGCTGGGCCTGATCTCCGGATACTTCGGCGGTCGGATCGACAGCCTGCTCATGCGGCTGGTCGACATCTCGCTGTCCTTACCTACGATCTTGCTGGCACTGGTCCTGGTCGCCGCGGTGGGGCCGAGCTTCAGCACCGTCATCATCGTGCTGGTCGTGCTGCTGTGGGCGCGTTATGCCCGGCTCGTTCGCGGGGAGACGCTCGCCATCAAGGAGCGGGACTTCATTGCGCGCGGGCGCGTGGCCGGCGCGTCACACATGCGGATCATGGTGCACTACATCTTCCCGAACGTGGTCAATTCCCTCATCGTGCTGGCGACGCTGCAGGTCGGCTACGTCATCCTGCTCGAATCGGCGCTGAGCTTCCTGGGCGCCGGCCTTCCGCGTCCCCTGCCCGCATGGGGTCTGATGGTCGCCGACGGCCGCGAACTGATCGTCACCGCCTGGTGGGTCTCGATGTGCCCGGGACTCGCGATCATGCTGACCGTGCTCTCGTTGAACCTGCTGGGCGACTGGCTCCGAGATCATTACGATCCGAAGCTCAGAAACGTGTAAAAGACGCGGCGACCCGCCGCGGAGGATAAAGCTGATGAGACTGCGACTCACGGTCGTACTCATAACCGCCGTGGCGCTCGTCTTGGGTCTCGTGTCCACGACGACGCCCGCCGCCGCGCAGGCGAAGGTGGAGAAGCTCGTGTTCGCCTCGGCCGGCTTCGAGGACACGAACCGGTTCTGGATGGTGGCCCGTCCGGACCATCTGCAATTCGACCCGTTCCTCGAGACGCTGCTCGAGGTTGACCCGAAAACCGGCACCTACACGCCGCGCCTCGCCGAGAAGTGGGAGGCCAGCCCGGACTTCCGGCGGTGGACGTTCTGGCTTCGCAAGGGCGTCCAGTTCCACTTCGGCTACGGGCCGTTCACCGGGAAAGACGTTGCGCACAGCTACGCGCTGACGCAGCGGCCGGAAGCGAAGATGACCCTCGGGCCGTTCTGGCGGGGTGTGGAGGAAGTGAAGGTCGTCAACGACTACCAGGTCGTGTTCTACATGAAGAAGCCGGCGACCACCATGGACTACGCGGTCTCGCGCGCCGGCGACTTCCGGATCGTCAGCAAGGCGCAGTGGGACAAGGAAGGGCTGGAAGGCTTCGACAAGCGTCCCGCCGGCACGGGCTCGTACCGCTACGTCGGACGACAGCAGGGCATCTCGATCACGTTCGAGCGGCAGGACAACCACTGGCGCGACAAGCCGGCGTTCAAGCAGCTCGAGTTCCGGATCGTCCGCGAGGAGCCGACGCGACTGGCGATGCTGCTGTCCAGCGAGGCGCACATCGCCGACCTGCCACGCGAGCTTCAGAAAGATGCGCTGAAGAAGGGCATGAAGATCTTCACGTCCACGTTCCCGGTGGACTGGATGACGGTCTACTTGGGCGGGCAGTACTACCTGCCGGGAGACCCGGCCTTCAAGCCCGACGTGCCGTGGACGAACAAGAAGATCCGGCAGGCGCTCAACATGGCGATCAACCGGAAGGAGCTCAACGCGTCGGTGTTCGCCGGCAAGGGCACCCCGACGTACGTCACCGGCTGGTCCGACAAGTCGGAGGGATTCAACTCCGAGTGGGCGAGCCGCTTCGACAAGATGTACGGCTTCAACCCGGCCCGGGCGAAGGAGCTCCTGAAGGAAGCCGGATACGGCCCGGGCAAGCCGCTCAAGTTCAAGGTCGTCGCGTTCACCGAGCCTGGAGAGTCCGAGGGCCCGCAGGTGGCCGAGGCGCTCGGCATCTACTACAGGGAGATCGGGATCGAGACCGAGATCGAGGTGCTCGACTGGGCCAAGGTGCGCGAGATGTTCCGGAAGAAGGCGATCGGCTGCTGCATCTGGCCGAACATCATCTCGTGGCGGCCGTCCGAAGAGTGGATCCGCACGAGCTACTGGAGCAAGAGCCCGAACCACCACTACGAGAACGAGTTCGTCGACAAGCACTACGAGATGCTGACGAACGCCGTGAACCCCCAGGAGCGGGACAAGGTCGCGCGCACCATTGGTGACCACCTCTTCGAGGAGTTCGCGGACATCCCGCTGTTCTGGTTCGCGAACGAGGTGATGGCGAACCCGAAAGTCGTCGGCGAGTGGGTGTACCCGGGGCTCGGCGCCGGCCGATCGACCCACTTCCACCTGATCAAGGCGACGAAGTAGGACGGCATGCCGCGCCGAGGGGCCGACCCCTCGGCGCGTCTCACGGCATGGCCAGACAGATCGGGGACGTCATCCTCGAGGTCGAAGACCTCCACACCTACTGCTTTACTCGTTGGGGTGTGGTGAAGGCCGTCGACGGTGTGAGCTTCTCTGTCCGCGAGGGCGAGACGCTCGGCATCGTGGGCGAGTCCGGCTGCGGCAAGACGATGACGGCGCTGTCCCTGCTGCGGCTCCAGCCGCGACCAGTGGCGCGGATCGTCCACGGCGTGATCCGTCTCCAGGGCGAAAATCTCCTCGAGAAGACGGAGCGCGAGATGCGGCGCGTCCGCGGTCGTCGCATCTCGATGATCCTTCAAGACCCGCAGACGTCACTGAACCCGGTGTTCACGATCGGCAACCAGCTGATCGAGGCGATCAAGACGCACCACGCCGACGGGCGCAGCTCGTTGCTGCGACGCGCCGTCGAGAGGCTCAGGCAGGTCCGGGTCGCCGCCGCCGAGCGTCGCGTGCGCGACTACCCGCACCAGATGAGCGGCGGGATGAAGCAGCGCGTCGTCGGGGCCATCGCGATCTCGTGCGAGCCGCGGGTGATCATCGCCGACGAGCCAACGACGGCGCTCGACGTCACGATCCAGGCGCAGTATCTGCGGCTCCTGCGCGAGCTGCAGGAGCAGACGAACCTCGCGATCATCTTCATCACGCACGACTTCGGCGTCGTCGCGAAGATGTGCGACCGGGTGGCCGTGATGTACGCCGGACGCATCATCGAGCAGGGCCCCGTGCGCGACATCTTCAATCATCCGGCCCATCCCTACACCCAGGCGTTGCTCCACTCGGTGCCCAGCATGGACGAGGACATCCAGCGGCTCTATTCGATCGAGGGGCAGCCCCCCGCGCTCTGGGACCTGCCGCCCGGGTGCCGCTTCGCGGCCCGGTGCCCGCACGCCGAGGAGCAGTGCCGCGAGAGCTATCCGCCCGAGTTCTCGCTGAACGACGGCCATACGGCCCACTGCTGGAAGCTTTCACCCGAATGGCAGACGAGCCCGTCCTTCGCGTTGAAGGCCTGACCAAGCACTTCCCGGTCACCGAAGGCCTTCTGTGGATGAAGGTCGTCGGCGCGGTGAAGGCGGTCGACGGCATCAGCTTTTCGGTCCAGCAGGGCGAGACGCTCGCGATCGTCGGCGAGTCCGGCTGCGGGAAGACCACGACCGCGAAGTTGATCCTGCGACTGGAGGAGCCGACATCCGGCCAGGTGTTCGTCGACGGCAAGAACGTACACGCGCTCGCCGGCCACGAGCTCAGCGAGTATCGCACCACGGTGCAGGCGGTCTTCCAGGATCCGTGGTCCTCGCTGCCGCCGAGGATGCGCGTGCAGGACATCGTGGCCGAGCCGCTCGTCATCAATCGCTCGGTGCCCGCGGCGGTAATCAAGGAGCGGGTGGCGGCGATGCTGTCGCGCGTTGGGCTGCGCCCGCAACAGGCCGCGCTCTACCCTCACGAGTTCAGCGGCGGGCAACGCCAGCGCATCGCGGTCGCGAGCGCGCTCGTCTCGGATCCGAAGCTCATCATTCTCGACGAGCCCGTGTCGGCGCTCGACGTGTCGATCCGGGCGCAGATCATGAACCTGCTCGTCGACCTACAGCGAGAGTACGGCGTCAGCTATCTCCTGATCGCTCACCACCTGGCGACGACCCGCTACATGGCCCACGAGGTCGCGGTCATGTATCTGGGCAAGCTCGTCGAGCGGGCCCGCACGAAGACACTCTTCGAGAACCCCTTGCACCCGTACACGAAGGCGCTCTTCTCGGCCGCGCTCCCGGCGCACCCCGACATCGTGCGGCAGGAGATCATCCTGCCGGGCGAGGTCCCGTCGCCAATCAATCCGCCGTCAGGCTGTCGCTTCCATCCGCGCTGCAGCTACGCGATGCCCCAGTGCGCCGAGGTCGTGCCGGAGGAGAAGACGCTCGCCGGCGGTCATACCGTGGCGTGTCATTTGTATTGAGTTCGAATTGATGGGGGGCCTCGAAGGGCCCCCCAAGCCCCCCGCGCTCGGAGACGGCCCGGCGGAGCCGGGCCGCCCCTCGACCGCGGCTACTTGCAGGGCTTCTGGTCTCTACACGCCTTGATGAGCCACGTGTGACCGATGTCTCCCCCGTCCCAGCCCGAAAACGGCCAGTCGGCGACGATCTTCGGGTCCACGACGACCTCGATGTAGACGTCGAAGAGCGGGATGGTTTCGAAGTTCTCGAACTTGTAGTTGCCGATCTTGCGGAGCTGCGCATCCCGGGCTCTAAGATCGGTGATCTGCAGGAGGTCTTCCCACATCTTGTAGATCTCGTCCGTCTGGAAGATGTGCCCGATCCCCTTGCCGACGTTGAAGACGGCGAGCTGCGGCTCGACCGCCTTCTTCGAGGGCGGAATGGCCCAGAGGTACCCGTGCGCCTCTCGCCTCTGTAGCTTGGGGCGCACGGCCGCCACCCAGTCGGCCTCTTCCAGCGCGATGTCGACGCCCACCTCGCGCAGCTGAGCGGCCACGGCCTCCATGACCGCGATCATTTCCGGGGCGCCGGCGAAGGGATAGAGCCACGCCTTGGCTTTGAAGCCGTTGGGATACCCCGCCTCCGCGAGCAATCGCTTCGCCGCCGCCGGGTCATAGCCGTACATCTCCGGGAACCGTTTCTCCCAGCTCGGGTCCCAGCCTTCGAGCCCCGGGTAGAAGCCATGCACGTACATCGGGCTTGCGCGGTTCTTGTAGAGGGCCCGGAGCAGCTCCTTTCGGTTGATCGCCTTGTTCATGGCCTGCCGCACTTTGACGTTCGTCCAGGGCAGCTTCGGGTCCAGCTTGCCAGTGGTGCCGCCGTACTCCGTGTAGCGCCCCGTGGCCTTGTCCTCGGTGCCGAAGTAGAGCCCGCCGAAGTTGATCTGCATCTGCTGCGCGGTGTCCCGGCTCCGGATGAGCTTGTAGCCCTTCGCAACCAGCTCGTCTGTCAGGTCCTTGTTCACTTCGGTGAGATGAGTCTCGCCGGTGATCAGCTGGGCGAAGCGCGTGGGCTCCTCGAGCGTCCACGACATCTTGATCTCTTTCCAGTCGACGACGCCGTGCTTCCAGTGTGGCGTGGGTGCCCGCTCGTACAGGACGTAGCGCCCCAGCTGTCGCTCCTTGAAGATGTACGGGCCCGTCCCGGCGGGCTTCTTCTCGTAGCCCATTTCGCCTTCGGCGTCCCACTGCTTCTTGCTGAAGATCATGACGTTCGACGCGCTCGAGTAGTAGAACGGCATGTCGAGACACACGACCTTGCAGTGCATGGTGATCTCGTGGGGATTGACCACCTCGATCTTCTGCACCTGACAGATGCCGGCCCGGTAGCCGGCGACCGGTGGGTCTTTGCGGCCGGGGTAGTTCGGCTCACACCACAAGGCGTGCGTGTGGACCACGTCCTGCGCCGTGAACTCGCCGTAGCCGTGATGGAACTGGACGCCCCGATGCAGCTTCACCCGCCAGGACCTCCCGTTGGGGCCCTGTGTCCAGCTATCCGCCAACCAGGGCTTGTAGTGGCCCGAAGGGTCGACCTCGATGAGCCACTCGTGCATGGGGTCGTGCTGGATGTTGTGATCGGCCGTCCCGTTGATCCAGGGGCGCACGTAGTCCAGGTACGGCGTGATCAGCCCCATCACCAGGCGGTCCACTTTGGCCTTGCCCGGCGTCTGCGCACCCGCGGTCGTGGCGGCAACCAGGAGAAGGATCGGCAGCAGCACGACGTAGCGGAGCGCGCCAGTCTTCCGAATGTGTTTTCGCTCCATGGCTCGATACCCCCGTGTTCCCCAGGGTTGAAGGTTCGTCGATGGATGGCTGGAGACGCTCGGACAGATACGCTCCGATGTCAACAACTTATTGACCCACCCGATGGCAAGAGCTAATTTCCTGCCGCGATGGCCGCGTGCCTAAACCGTCCTTCGAGAAGGAGAACGCCAATGAAGCCGTTCCAGCTTCCGCGATGGAAGTTCTCGAGCTGCTGCGGTCACGAGTGCGGCTATGACGAGGCGCATGAGGGCTCGCGCGCCGGCGCGACGCGGCGCGATTTCATCAAGGGCGCCGCGGCAAGCATCGCAGGACTGGCCGCGGGGGCCGCGCTTCCGGTGGAAGCCGTTGCGCAGGGTCGCACGTATCCACCGCCGCCGCCGGCGACGAGCCCGGTCGATGGGCTGATCGACTTCCACGTCCATACCGCGCCCGACGTGTTCGGACGCGCCCTCACCGACGACGAGGAGGCCGCGCTCTCGAAGGATCGCGGGATGGAAGCGGTGGTCCTCAAGAGCCACACGGCTCTCACCGCGGATCGCGCGTGGATCGCGCGCCGGCGCGTCCCCGGCATGAAGATTTTCGGCGGCATCACGCTCAACGGCGCCGCCGGCGGTATCACGCGGCTCAAGGATGCTCCCTCCGGGATCAAGGTCGTCGGCGACGACGGCAAAGTGCTACCGGCTGTGCGCGAGGTCCTGAAGGAGTGCGGCGCGCAGAAGCTCGTCGTCGAGACTGGGCACTCGTCCGGAGAGGAAGCCCTGGCGATCATCGAAGCGGCGCGTGATGCCGGCTGCGACCGCATCGTCGTCACCCACGCGGAGTTCGAGGTCATCGGGATGACCGTGGATCAGATGAAGAAGGCGGCGTCGATGGGCGCAAAGATGGAGATCGCCACGCTCGGCGCACTGTCCGGGCCGCAGGCGCACCTCGCCTTCATGCGGAACTCGAAGAACATCTCGTTCAAGGAATCGGCGGATCACATCAAACAAGTCGGCGCCGCGCACTTCATCATCTCGACCGATCTCGGACAGACGGCGAATCCGTCGCCGCCAGACGGGCTCGCGTGGCTCGTCGGCGGGCTGACGTCCCAAGGGATCACGAAGGAGCAGATACAGACGATGGGACGCGAGAACCCCGGGAAGCTGCTCATGGGGTAGCGCGGCCGCGCGTGACCGACTTCCTGCAGGGCCGCGTGTGAGCGCGCGGAGCGTGGTCGCCGCGCTCGCACTGCTCGCGAGCCCCGGCCTCACCGCCTGCTCGAGCCCGTCGCCCGCGCCGCCGCGGCAGCCGGTCGGGGTCGAGACGAGCGTCTCGACCCGCTACTACCCGGTGCGCGGGACGACGACGGCGGCGATCTTCGCGGCCATCGACGCCAACGGCCTCGTCGAGACGAGCGGCCACCGTGCGGTGGGCCTGACGTCCGCGGAATGGAAGCTGACCTCGGGCGACGTGGACGCCCGCGCCGTGCCCTGCGTCTTTCCGTCGCTGACGATCATGCTCCACCTCGCAGTCATGCTGCCGCGACACGAGGCGCCGGAGGTCCTGCCGGCCGACCTCCGGGACCGCTGGGAGCGCTTCGTCGCCCGGGTCGCCGCCCACGAGCAGCGTCACGTCGACATCTACCTGGAGGGCGCGAAGGCGATGAAGACTCGCCTGGAGGCGACGCGGACGGCCGTGCCCTGCGCGGACCTCGAGAAGACGATCGACGCCGCGTGGCGGGCCCAGCAGTCGGACATCGAGCGCGCGCAGACGGAGTTCCACGCCGCTGACGAGACGAAGGCCCGGAGCGAGCGCGAGGCGCTGCAGGCCCGGCTCGACGGCACCCGCGCGCGGCTCGAGCCCGTGGACGCGGAGATCCGCCGCCTCGACGCCGAGCTCGCCGATCTTCGGCGTCAGGTCGACGCCGGGCGCGCGGACCTCGTCGCGCAGCACCACGCCCTCGCCGGGCGGCGCGGCGCGTTCGCGGAGGAGTACAACCGGCTCGTCGCGGACGCCAATGGCCTGATCGACGCCCTCAACTGGGCGCGCTGGTGAACGTGAGCGTCCCGTGGGGGCGCAGGAAGTGTTAGCCTTCCAGCGTGCCAAGCCCTATCCACTTCGACGGCGGCGCCGACGCCGACCACAAGGCCATCCTCGCCGCCCACGACGCCTACCTCCGTGCCAACGCCGCCTTCGACTGGCCGGCCCTGAAGCCGATCTGGAGCGACGATCCCACCAGCGTCTTCTTCAACATGAATGGCCACACCTACGTGGGGCTCGAACACTGGAGCCGGCTCTGGCAGTACTACGCCGAGCACAAGGAGAGCGGCTGGTGGGAGCCGTTCGACGTGAAGGTGATCGTGCGGGGCGACATGGCGGTGGTGACGTGCCATCGCAAGACGACGTCGCGCTGGAAGCCGGAGACGGGCAAGCCGGACGTTGGACACGTGGACAAGTCGTTCATCTCCCGCTCGACGATGGCGCTGTTGAAACAGCACGGCCAGTGGAAGACGGTCCACGCCCACTTCTCCGAAGGCCGCGACACGCCCCGTCCGGGGAATGTCTAGCCCGACCCGGCCGGCTCTCGCGCTGCGCTGCCATGGCGGTCTGACGTCTCAGCAGTGCGTCGAACAGGCCGTGGCCGCCGAGCACGCCGGCTTCTCTACGGTCTGGTTTGCGGAGAATCCCTTCGGAAGAGGAGCGTGGCCGGGGGCGGCGGCGTGCGCCGTGGCGACCCGGCATGTACGGATCGGCCTCGGCGTCCTCAATCCCCACCAGCGCCACCCCACGCTGATGGCGATGGAGATCGCGGCGTTCGACGAGCTGTCCGAGGGACGGGCCGTGCTGGGCATCGGCGCGGGGATCCCGTCGCGCATCAAGAAGACGCATGCGCCCGTCGATCGGCCAATCGCCGCCGTGCGCGACGCGGTGACGATCACGCGCGCGCTGCTGCGCGGCGAGACCGTCACCTACACCGGCAAGGCGTTTTCTGCCGACGGCGTGCGGCTGGACTTCACGCCACGGCGCGGGAACCTGCCGATCCTGACCGCGGCGATGGGCGAACAGGCGCTGCGCCTGTGCGGTGAGATCGCCGACGGCGTGATCATCTCCAACCTCGTGCCGACGGCGTTCACGCGGCGCGCCGTTGCGATCATCCACGAGGCCGCGACGCGTATGAACCGCCGCACGCCGCGCGAGATCGTCCAGTACGTGCCCGGCGCGGTGCGCGACGACGGGGCCGAGGCGCGGCGGATCGCGAAGCGTAGCGTCGCCGCGATGCTCACCGCCTACGCGCAGACCGCATCGGCCGCGACGCGCGCGGCGATCAGCGAGTACGGCCGGCCGGAGGACTTTGCGCGTGCGATGAGCCGCCTCGCCCGCGGCGAGGCCCCGGAAGACGTGATCGATGATGGGCTGCTCGCGGAGTATGCGATCGCCGGCACGCCGGAACAATGCCTGGCGCAGGCGGAGGTCTACGCCGAGGCCGGCGTGAGCGAGCTCGCGATAGCGCCGATCGGCGAGCGTCCCGCCGACGACATTGCGCGACTCGGCCTCGCGATCAAGTAGCGAGCCGGTTAGCCGTTGTTCCCGCGTGATCTCCTCGGTGTCGAGGGATCAGCGGCGGGCCACGAGCACGCTGATGGGATAGAGACAGTAGTAGTCCGGATCGTCCAGGATGAAGGTCGCCGACTCCGCCTCGCAGAGGGCTGAGCGGCGCGTCCAGTCGTCCGGGGCGAGGCGATCGCGCAGGCGCGGGCCCCAGTTACGCTCGAAGACGACGTGCTGGATGTAGTCGCGCGCGGCGTGGGGCAGCGGCGCCCGGCGCTCCAGCAGGTACGTCCGGAAGCCCTCCACCGACAGTCCGGCCGCGCGCAGCGACGCGAGGGTACGCTGGCGGCGCTCCTCGAAGGAGAACTCACCGCCCTCGTGGCGGCTCCACTCCATCTCGGCCTGGCGCAGACGACGCTCGAGGGCGGGATGTCCGGGCAGAAACACTCCTTGCAGCAGCTGGGATTCCTTCACGACGATCCGGCCTCCGGGGCGAACGACGCGCGCAAACTCGCCGAGCGCCCGGCCTGTCTCCTGGACGTGGTGGAGGACGTCGCCGCACCAGATCCAGTCGAACGTCGCGTCCGGCGCGTCGAGCTTGGTGGCGTCACCCTCGTGGAACTCGAGACGCGAGGCGAGGGGCCCGTGGCCGACCAGCGCGCGCGCCGCTTCCACGCGCTCCGTCGATGGCTCGATGCCCACCACGCGCCCGCGTGGCCCGATCGCCTCCGCGAGCCAGAGGGCGAAGAGCCCGGCGCCGCAGCCGACGTCGAGGCCGCGTGAGCCCTCGGGCAAGCCGAGGTCGGCGATGAGGACGCGCGCCTCGGGCTCCTGGAAGAGGTTCATGCGCTCCAGCGACTTCGTGAAGGGTTCGGTCTCGGGCTGGGTCATCAAGGTTCCCCCGTCTTGGCCGCGGCCTCGGCGAGCAGCGCGTACTTGGCCAGCGTGCGCTCGGCGAGCGCGGTGGGCCATGCGTGATCGTCCACGATCCTCAGGAACTCGTCGAGGACCCTGGCGAAGTGAGCCTCGTGGCCCCCGTCGAGCTGGGGCGGCACGGCCACCTCGTACGTTTCCGGGCCGGCGGGCACGACCTCGACACCGGGGAGCTCCGCCTGCCACGCCGTGACCGTGTCGCGGAGCGCACGCGCGACCCCGGCGGCATTGGCGCGGGGCTCGAGGAACACTCTGCGGCGGTGGCCCGTGCGGGCGCTCTGCTCCATGCGGATGTCGGCGCGAGTCCCGTGAGCGACGCTGTGGGAGGCGTCTCCCCCACCCGGCGACGGCGAGAGGTTCCAGCGCGTCGCGGCGCTCGCGGTGACGTGCCCGATCCGGTACACGAGCTCGGCATTGCATCGATAGCTCAGATCGTCGCCATCGACGAAAGGCTGGAGCTCCCGCGGAAATCCCGCCTCTCCTGTGATCCGCCGGAACGCTTCCACGGGCACCCGCGTCGACCACGCGCGAGCCGAGAGGAGCACCAGCGCCGCGCGGTCACCGTCCACGAGCCACTGCGCCTGGTCCACGACGTGGGTGGGAATGTCGACCGGGCCGCTGCCCTGCACGCGCACGTCGAAGAACCACCACGGACGTCTGAGGGGGGCGCCATCGACGAGCTTCTCAAGATGATGCACGCTCTCCTGCACGATGGCCGCCCCATCGTCGCGGAAGGCACCGAAGAGCGCTGGAGTACCGACGAGCCTTTTGACCAGTCCGGCTGCCACGTCGTGACGCCCCGTCATGATCTCCGCGGCCAGCGGCCAGCCCTCGAGGCTCGCCCGCACGTGCTCGAGGTCGGCCGGCTGCACGAGCCACGGCTTGTCGGCGAGCACGTGGAAGCCCGATTCGTGCAGCCGTCGGATGGTGCGTGCCTTGCCCCCATTCTTGCCCGCGAGGACCACCACGTCTCCACGTCGCTCATCGACGAGCCGCTCGAGCGGGTCATCGCACGTCGTCACGACGGGACGCCAGCGCGTCGGGTTCGGCGAGCGCCGGCTGAAGCGCTCGACCAGGGCGAGGAAGTCGCGCAGCTCGGCGCCCTCGCGCGCGTAAACGAACACCTCGTCGGCCGCGCGCGCCTGCGGTGAGCGCAGGGTCAGGGCCGCGTGGAAGTGCCCCGGGTCGAGGAAGAGCAGCGTGTGCATGGGTGCTCAGACGCCGTCGAGCGCCGGCTTCATTTTCAGGATCGCGTCGATGTGGCCGCGTGGCGAGAGGCCCGAGCCCATCGTGTTCACCGACAAGTGGGTGGCACCGAGGTCGCGCCACTCCCGGGCGCGCTTCACCCACTCGCTCGGGCCGCCGATCCCGTAGCCGAAGCGGCCCTCGATCCCCACGGCGGAGAGCGGGCGGCCCGCCTCCTTCATATACGCGCGCACGCGTTCGAGCGTGTGGCTGGCCTCGTCACCGGGCTGAAACTGCGGAAACCAGCCGTCGGAGATCTGGGCTACTCGCTTGAGCACCGGCTCGGCCATGCCGCCCATCCACACCGGGATGGGACGCTGGACGGGCAGAGGGTTGATGCCGGCCCGATCGAGGTGATGATACGAACCTTTGAAATTCACGACGGGCTCGGTCCAGAGCTTCCGCATGACGGCGATCTGCTCGCTGACCCGGCGGCCCCGCGTGTGGAAGTCCTCGTTCAGCGCCTCGTACTCGACATGGTTCCAGCCGATGCCCACCCCGAGGCGCAGGCGCCCGCCGGTGAGGACGTCGACCGCGGCAGCTTGCTTGGCCACCAGCGCAGTCTGGCGCTGCGGCAGGATGACGATGCCGGTGACGAGCTCGAGGCGCTGAGTGCAGGCGCCCAGGTAGCCGAACAGAACGAACACCTCGTGGAAGGGGCTCTCGTCGGTATAAGGCGGACGGCGACCGAGCTTGTCGAAGCGCTCCAGCTTGCCGCCCAGCACGTGATCGAAGACGAGCAAGTGATCATAGCCTGCGCTCTCGGCGGCCTGGGCGTAATCGCGGATCACCGAAGGGTCCGAGCCGATCTCCGTCTGGGGAAACACCACGCCGAGTTTCATCTCGTCTTTCTCCTCTTCGCCGAAGTTCCTGGGACCAGGCCGATCAACGAACGATCAGACCCTGAGGCTCGGTCCCCGCCTTGATCCGGCTCGTCAGCGCCAGCTTCTCAATGTCGATCACGGCAACGTTGTTCGCACCGCGCACCGCGATGAACGCCGTCCTGCCGTCCTTGCTGAACCCGATGTTGGAGCCCCCCTGCCCGATCGTCAGACGCTTCACTTCCTTGAAGGTCCGCGCGTCGAAGATCTGGGCGAAGGTGTCCTGGCCATTTGTCACGAGCGCGTAGCGCCGGTCGCGGGTCCACGCGTTGGTCACAGGCTGCTTTCCGGTCGGCTGTGTCGCAAGCACCGCCAGATCGGCGGCGTCGAGAACCACGTTCGTATTGGCGTCGGCTGTCTGCACCCAAACCTCCTTCCCATCCGGCGACACCCGCAGCATGTGCGGCTTGCTGCGAGCGGGGAAGGGAACAGTCTTGACGAGCTTTCGGCTCGCCATGTCGATCTTCGAGACCGTGTCCGCCTCGCGTTCCGGGGTGTAGCCGAACCGACCGTCCGGCGTCAAGTGGAGGTCTCACGGAAATGCTCCGGTCTGGAGCGTGGAGTCCACGCTGCCGTGCTCGAGATCGAGGAACGCGATGAGGTTGTCCCCCGCGACGTTGACCGCGGCCTTCTTCTTGTCGGGCAGCACGACCAGGCTGTGGCCGGGTCCCTTGCCGAGCCCGCCGATCGTCCTGGTGACGGCCACCTGCCTCGGATCGATCGCGATCGCCTGGACTTGATCGTTGGGAAAGTCGTAGGTCCAGATGCGCGCCCCGTCCCAGTACGTCTGCTCGTTGGACAACCAGCGCACCGAGGCGCCGAGCGGTCGGGTTTCGCGAACCTGGCGGTTGGCGACGTCGATCAGCGTGACATCTTTAGAACCAACGTTGAAGACGTACACCGTCTCGCGGCCTTCTGCGCCGCCGGCGGTTGCCGATTGCGCGGGGGCCGAGCTCGTCTGCGAGGCACTGGATGGTCCGCAGGTGGAAGCAATGAGTCCGAGCGCTGCGCTGCCCGCACCTTTGAGGACCGTGCGGCGGTCGAGACTCGAGGAGAGGAACCAATTCGAGCCGCCGACGAACACGCCTGTTGCCTCGCCACGCGAGGCGCAGTCTTCGGGCGCTCAGTGTGAGGGGGGCTGGGCCGACGCCAGGGGATTCACTATCGCATTCGACATCGTGCGTCTCCTTCAAGGCCCCGACTTGCACTCGACACGCCCGAGAGTCTGCCGAAAGAGCCTGCCCGTCAAGCGGCTTTCGGCACACACCGACGCGATGCGTGGCAATCTCCTGTCTCATCGACGAAACTTGCCAGGTCGGCTACTGTGTGGCCGAGGCGCCGCGGCGGTGATTCCCATACCGAGAAAAAGAGGATGGAGCGCACATGGCACATTGGCTCCTGAAGTCCGAGCCCGACGAGTGGTCATGGACCCAGCAGGTCGCGGAAGGGCGTGGCGGGGCGGAGTGGACCGGCATCCGCAACTTCTCGGCCCGGAACCACCTGCGCGCGATGAAGAAGGGGGAGCAGGCATTCTTCTATCACACCGGAAAGGAGCGCGCGATCGTCGGCATCGTCAAGGTGATCGCGGAGGCGCATCCGGATTCGACCGACTCTGCCTGGAGCGCCATCAATGTCGCCGCGGTTCGGGCGCTCCCGACACCGGTCAGCCTCGACCAGATCAAAACGGACAAGCGCCTCAAAGGCATGGTGCTGGTCAGGCTCGGGCGCCTGTCGGTTCAGCCGGTGACGGACGCCGAGTGGCGGATCGTCTACGAGATGGGAGGACTCGGCTGATCACATTACATTTAGGGTAATTGATTGCCTCTCCGGCCGCGTGGACGATGCCACAGGAGCAACAGCTCACCAGCCCTCGGACGGATCACGCTCGACGGCTTCTTCTCTGTCATGGCCTGGCACGACGATAATCATCTCGACCAGCTCATTGCGCGCACTTCAGGGGCGAGCTTGACCTCGGCGGACAGCGGAACTTCGGGTGCAGGGGTGATGGCCGGTCTTCGTGAGTGGCGGAGCGCTAGCGCAGCCGCGGACCCGGGTCCATCTTCAGGAAGACCCGGCCACCCATCGGATACCATTCCGGCGCGAGCGTGGCCGCCTGGCCGACGACTTGGAGATCACGCCAGCATTCGGCCAGGCGGCTCTCGCGCCGGTACGACGTGCTGCCACCGTGCCGGTACATCAGATCCATCGCCTCGCGGGCATTGTCGGCGGCGTGGACCGCGGCCAGCCTGCAACGCGCCCGTTGCTCGAGGGTTGTGTCCCCGCCGGCCGCGACGGTGTTCCAGATCTCGGTGATCATCGCGCTGCGGTACGCGCGACCGGCATTCAGGATCGCGTCGGCCCGACCGACCGCGTCCTGAACTTGAGGGTTCTCGCAGAGCCGGCCGGTCCGGCCTCGCGGTGTCTTCTCGCCCGCCAGCTCGATCAGCGCATCGATGCCGGCCCGGGCGATTCCGGTGATCACGGCGCTATGGTGGGGTCCGACCCAGGCCTGGGCCGGCAGGGCATACGAGATCCCCGGCCAGCGCTTCCACTGGTTGTCGAGCGGGACGCCGGCGTGGACCATCGTTCGCCGCTCCGGCAGAAAGACATCGTTGACCGTCCAGTCGAAGCTGCCGGTCGCACGCATCCCGGATACGTCCCAGCTTCCCTCGACGATCTGCGCTTCCGAACGCTGGAAGATCCCTCGCCAGTGGACCGATGAGCCGTCCGGGCTCCGGCGCGGCTGGTCGCCGTCGAGAATCTGGAAGCTGCCCAGCATCCAGGAGCTCTCCTGACAGCCGGTGCCGAAGGGCCAGCGACCGGTGACCCGGTAGCCACCAGCGACAGGCACGGCCCGCCCGCCCCCCATCACGGCGGTGCCGGCGATGACGGTGTCGGCTCCGCGCGCGTAGATCTCGTGCACGCCCTCGTCCGGCAACCCGAGCGTGACGAGCTGGCCGATGCTGCTGTTGGCGACATTCCAGCCGACCGACCCGGCGGCCTCGGCCAGCAGCTCCACGACGCGCACGTAGGTCAGCGGGTCGGCCTGCAAGCCGCCCAATGCACGCGGCATCACCAGGCTGTAGAAGCCGGCGGTGTGAAACTGCTCGACCAGCGCCTTCGGCAAGCGCTGCTCGCGCTCGATCTCGTCGCGATAGCCGCGGATGACCGGGCGCAGAGCGGCCGCGACCTGCACCGGAGGCTCCGCATCGATGTCGGTGGGCAAGAGCTTGTCTTCCGCAATTTGTCGCATGGGCCGGATGTTCCGCTGGCGAAGCGGAGGTGTCAAGGAGTACTGTCTGCTCATGTCACGCTTAGGCTTCGGCGCGTTCCTCGCACCACACCATCCCATCGGGGAGCATCCGATGCTGCAGTTCCGCCGTGATCTCGACCTCGTCGAGCACCTCGACAAGCTCGGGTACGACGAGTTCTGGTGCGGCGAGCATCATTCCAGCGGCTGGGAGATGATCGGCTCGCCCGAGATGTTCCTGGCCGCGGCGGGCGAACGATCCAAGCGCATCAAGCTCGCTACCGGGGTCGTCTCGCTGCCATATCACCATCCGTTCAACGTGGCGCAACGGATGGTGCAGCTCGACTACATGACTGGTGGACGGGTGATCTTCGGCTCAGGACCGGGCGCGCTGGCGTCGGATGCCCACACGCTCGGAATCGATCCGATGCTGCTGCGCGATCGTCAGGATGAGGCCATCGGCGTCATCCGCCGCCTGATGCGCGGCGAGCGCCTGAGCGTCAAGTCCGACTGGTTCACCTTGCAGGACGCCGCCCTGCAGCTACTGCCGTTGCAGGAGGACATGCCGTTCGCGGTCGCCTCCCAGATTAGTCCCTCGGGCATGACCCTGGCCGGAAAGCACGGCATCGGCATCATCTCGATCGGCTCCTTGTCCGAGGAAGGTCTGAACGCCCTGCCGACGCAATGGGGCTTCGCGGAAGCCGCCGCCGCCGAGCACGGCCAGACCGTCGATCGCAAGAACTGGCGCGTGCTGATGAGCTGGCACATCGCGGAGACCCGCGAGCAGGCCCGCGCCGAGGCTCGCGAGGGCCTGCTCCGGCACCACAACGAGTACATCACGGCGACCCTGCAACGGCCCGGCGCGCGTGCCTTCAAGACCCCCGACGAAGCCGTGGACAAGACAGCCTTCGCGCCCGGCGCCGTGGCCACGATCGGCACGCCGGACGATCTCGTCGAGCGGATCAAATCGGTGCTCGAGATCTCCGGCGGGTTCGGGACGGTCGTCGGCTTCGTCCACGATTGGGCCAACCCGGAGAACACGAGGCGAAGCTGGGATATGGTGGCGCGCTACGTGGTGCCGGAGATCAACGGCTATCTCGCCGGCTTGCGAACGTCCCGCGAATTCGTCGCCAGCAACCGCGAGTATTTCAACCGCGCTCGCGAGGCCGTGATGGCGAAGATCACCGAGAACCCGGCTGCGGCTGCCGCGCTCAAGGTGACGAAGTCGCCTTTGCTGGCCGCCTCGGCCGGTAACGTGCCCGATCTGGACCAGGCCTCCGACGGCGTAGCGCCGCGGTGACGGGTCGCGCCTGCACCTCCTCGAGGAGGTCTGCCCCGCCACCGGCGGCTTAGCACCCAGGACCGGTCGCGGCGAGCCGGCCAGGGGCCGACTCCTGCTTGTCCAGGTTCAGCATGGTCGTCCTTCCGTTCATTCTGTCCTTCGTCAGTCCGTAGAGTGTGTCGCCGGAGTGAGCGAGAGTGATCTGTGATCCCGACGAGTCCTGGAGGATGACGCGATTCCCTTGAGCGGAGAGGGTGCCCGTACTCGGTGCCCGATTCCCCCACTTGAGCGTATAGGTGGAATCCCCGGCGATCTGAAGCGTGAGGGCGCTCCCACTCGACGACGTATGGTCGCCGGCCACGGCCCAGAAATAGCCCTGCCAGGTCCCGCAGAGTGGGGTGGCCGACGGTGACGAAGCAGTGGCATCTGCAAGAGCGGCCCGGTTCTCGTTCGCCGGTCCGGCACAACCCACTACGATCAAGCTCAATAGCGCGGTGGTGATAACGATCGGGATTCTGTGGTAGGACATACGCGGTCTCCTTTGCACGGTTTGCATCGTGTCGGAACCTTCTAGGTCTCGGGCTGAGCGCAGACCGCAGCAAAAACAAAAAAGGCCGCTCGGAGCACTAAGACTCCGAAGCGGCCTCCTGTCTGTCAGGTCAGCCCACGCGCCTGAAACGATCGACTCTCGCTACATTGAGAGCCTCTTCAGCAGGTCATGGTCAATCTTCTCGATCACCTCGACATCGACCACCCTTCCGTCGCTGACCGTCAAGGTCAGCCGGCCGAACCGGCGTTCCTTCAGGCGCGCGAGCGCGTCTAGCAACAGTATTGCTTCTCGGTCGCTGACGCCGTGAGGCACGCCCACCGCCGAGTTCAGCTTGTCGACAGCCACAGGCTACACCCTCCCGATCTCTGTATCGAACGGGGGCCACACATGGCGGATTCCCCCTGTTGTGGGATGCCACCTTTCGAGAGCGAGATTCAAAGATCTCGAAAGAGCCGCGCGACGCCCGGCTCGTATGCTCCTTGAGGTTGCTCTGCTCATCACCCTGCTCTTGACTGAGCCACAACACCGGCTAGGGCGCAATCGCGAAAGCGCTACGGCCGATTTTTCACGACCGCGACGACTTCACCACCCGCCCGAACCCGTGCGGCCCACTCACGGGATCACGAAGGTGATGATCCGAGAACGGGTCCGGGACCGCAGGCCTGAAGCCGCTGGGTTGCGCCATAAAGCGTTGCGCAAGTGTGCGACCCACCGGTCGGTTCTAACGAGCCCACCGATCGTGTCGGGATTGCAAATCGACCACGTTACGATCGATAGACATGTGGACGTTCGTGTCCCTCATGGCGGCCGCCCTTCCCGGTGTCGTGGCGTGGTGGACCGGCCGCCGGCTGCTGGTCCGTCGCGATGACCCGGCGTTGCCAGAACGGATCGTCGCGCGCTCCTACCGCCTTGTTCAGGTTATGGGGGCCGCAGTCGGCGTCATCTTCTTCGTCAGTCCGCACACCCCCTGGCTGCTGGTTCTCCCGCTGCTCGGCTTGTACGTGGGCGGTTTTCCGGCTCACAAGGTCCTGCACGAGGAGCGCCGGGGGTTGGCCAGCTATCTCCTCTCGTCGGCACGCTGGTGGCTCGCCGCGTTCGGCATCTGGACCTTGCTCGCCTTCTCGCCGGCGATCATCTCCGCGGCTGGCGCGGCGCGGTGGCCCGTAGCGGCTCTGCTCGCCGTCGCGCTCGTCCTGTGGAACATCTTCTACGCACAGATTCTGCGGCTCGTCCTCGACGCCCGCCCGCTATCGCGCGAAGATCTGGGGCCGCGCTTCGCCGCCATCGTGGCCCGGGCGCGGGCGGCCGACCCGCAGGTGCTGCGATTCGGCTTCCCCGGCGGACGCGTCGTCAACGCGTTCGCACTGCCCGCGCGACAACGTGGAACCGTTCTCTTCGGCGACCAATTGCTCGAGCTGCTCGAGCCCGACGAGGTCGCCGCCATCTTCGCGCACGAGGTCGCGCACCTCGAGCACTTCGACGGCAAGCGCCTGCTGCGCGCGCGCGTCACGATGTGGGCGATCATCGGGCTCACGGTCGCGGTCGTCCCTCTCCTCGACCAGTGGATGCTCGCGTTGCCTCACTTTCTGGAGTCCGCCTGCGTGGTGGCGGTGGGCATCGGCCTCCTGATGCTGGGCGCCGCACGCCAGAAGCACGAGGCGGAGAGCGATCTGCGCGCTGTCGAGCTGTGCGGTGATCCGGAGGCGCTGATCAGGGCCCTCGTCAAGCTCCACGCGCTGGCGCAACTGCCTCGGCGCTGGGCCCTCGATTTCGAGCGACACGCTTCGCATCCGAGCCTGGCTCGCCGTGTCCAGGCCATCCGTGCCGTTGCCAATACCACGCCCGCACGGTTCGATCGACCGCTTGTCATACCAACCGCCACGACCGGCACCTTTGTCGTACTCGATTCCGAGCGGGCCGAGTGGCTCGAAGGAGTTGCCGTCGGTACCCCGATCGAGGCGACTGCGTTGCGCGAGCACGCGTCCAGGTCTCAAGGCTGGCGCTATTCCGAGCTGGTCGAGCTACGCGTGCGTCCCGGGTCCGGTGACAGGATCTTCCTCGTCGCCGCCGAGCGGGCTGGGAGCACCTGGTCAGTCCCGCTGCGCCCCGAGGACGTGGGCGTGGTGCAGAGCGCGCTCGACGTCGTCGACGTTTTCCTGGCGCACCGCTCCGCGCCGACGCGCTGGCCGGCCCTGCTCGTGCGCGCCGTGGCGGCGGTCGGCATGATGGCGGCCCTCGTCGCCAGCAGCGCGCTCAGCGTCTTCGTGGCCGGGCTCATCGCACTCATCCGACCACACGTGGCACCGCTGGCGGCCCTGGCGGTCGCGTCGATCGGCGCCGCTCTCCTCGCGGCGAGTCGGGGTGATCCGAGCGCGGAAGCGCCGGCTCCGACCGCGGTCTTGCTGGCACTTCTGAGCGCGGTCGCGCTGGCCGCGCTCCTGCTCGTGCGGCGCGGTCAGGAGAACGCCGGCGATCCGTACCGCCGGGTCCCGGCCGTGACCTCGGGCGCGCTGGCGGTCGTGGCGGTCGCGTCTTTGTTCCCGCTCTTGTACCGGAGCGATCCTCGGCCACTCGACCACTGGGGATTGATGGCGACCGTCCCGAGTGTCTTCATCGCGGCCTCCGGCGCCGGTGCGGCATTGCTTGCGCGCGACCGCCGGTGGGTACGCTGGGCTGGGATCGCCCTCGTGATCGTCGGGATCGTGCCGCTCGGACTTGGCGCCGCCTGGCCGAGCGTGCGATCGGCGATCCACTGGCAGCACGTCACCCCGACGCTCCTCCACCGGACCGAGCTGGAGCGACCCGGGACCAACCTGCGCAGCTCACCGTCGGGTCGACGCCTGGCAGTTCGTGTCGCTAGTCGCATGGCCGCGGAGGCGCCGTGGGCGTTTCGGGTGCTTGGCGCAGCCAACGACGGGTGGGAGCTGGCGGCCGACGACCTCGCCTTCCTCGACGATGAACGACTCGTCGTCTTGAGGCGCGAGGACAACACGCTTCGGCTCGCGCTGATCAGCGGCGGCTCAGCGGCACCGGCGTGGCGCGTGACCTTGCCCGACATGACGGGTGCTCAAGTCACGGCCTCTCCCGAGACTGGCGCGTGGACCGTCATCGGCAACGCGCCCGAATCCGAGTCCACTATCGTCGCGGTCGCTGGTGTCGTCGGGCACCAGGAGACCCGCGTGAAGCGATGGGCACTCGCCTCCGAATCGGACGAGCGGTCGGCCTGGGCCGTGACAGGCCTCGAGAGCGCGTTCGAGGTGCGTACCCGGCTTCGCGGCGACTGGTACTGGCGCTGGCCCCTGCTTCCGATTCTGCTTCCGACCTTGCTCGGCCACGTGCCGTTCGACTCCGAGATCTGGCACCGAGGTCCAGCCGGCGACCGCCGCCTCGCCAGCGCCTCCTCCGTAATCCGATGCATGGCCGCTGCTGACCAGATGGTCGTGTGCCTGGGCTACGGAACGACGGAACGAGTTGTGTGGGCCTTCCGAGACGGGCTGCCCGAGCCGGAGATGCCGGCGATCCTGCCCGCCTCCACCTGGAAGGTGGGGCTCTTCAAGAACCGGCTCCTGGGCATGACGGCGGCCAATGCCGTCCTGATCCTCGACGAGGACAGACAACGAGGCATCCAGCTGAATCTCCCTCCAGAAGAGGGCCGAGCGGTGGATGCGCTCCTCGTCGGGGGACGCCTCGCCGTCTTGTCGAGCCGTCGGCCCGGCGGAGCTGTTAGCGTCTACGCGCTGCCGTGAGCTGCGCTGGTCTCTCTCTGTGCTCTATCGCCCGCGGGGCTCCGCGAGGAAGACGGGGATCTGGCGGGTGGTCTTCGCCTGGTAGTCCTCGTACGGCGGATACGCCGCGACCGCCAGCTTTCACAGCCGTGCTCGCTCCGCCGCGTTGTTGACCTCGCGAACCCGCATCGGCTGTGCCACGGTGTGGTCACGGATCTCGACGTCGGGGTTCGCGCGCAGGTTGTGAACCCAGACCGGGTTTGTCGGCGCTCCTCCCATCGAGCCGACAAGGACGTAGCTGGCGCCGTCCGTGACGCGCATCAGCGGAGTCTTACGAATTGCACCGGTCTTGTTGCCGGTGTGCGTGACGACGATGACCGGCAGCCCGGTGTCTCGGAGAGTCGTGCCCTCGGTCCCACCACTGCGCTCGTAGAGCTCGAC
Source organism: Candidatus Rokuibacteriota bacterium (assembly GCA_003221615.1). Lineage (GTDB taxonomy): Bacteria > Methylomirabilota > Methylomirabilia > Rokubacteriales > CSP1-6 > AR31. The sequence continues at coordinate 57,118 of QHSQ01000104.1, forward strand.
TTGATCGCGCACCCACTGCCTGGGGCTAGGGATGTAGTCCGGCATGCTGATCTCCCGGTCTTGGCGAAGGCGGAGCTTCGGCGGCTCCTCGCGCGCCGCACGCCGTTACACGGGCGCGGCGAGGAGCCGTCGCGCAAGCTATCAGATGACGTCCTGGGCCTTGAGATCCTCCAGATCCCGCACGGTCAAGCCCAGCCACTCGGAATAGATCTTGGCATTGTGCTCGCCGAGAAGCGGTGAACGGTCCACCGCGACATGGGAGTCTGACATCTTCACCGGCCACCCGGGCAGCGTGAATTTGCCGCGCTTGGGATGGTCGACGGTCACGATCATCTCGCGCTTCTGGATCGCGGGATCCTGCGCGATCTCCATCGTGTCGTACACGGCCCCGGCGGGGACGCCGGCATCGCCCAGGACCTGCATGACCTCGGCCTTGGTACGGCTCTGGGTGAACTCGGTCAGGATGCGATCCACTTCGTCATGGTTGGCCCAGCGTCGCTCCGGCGAGTTGAAGCGCTCGTCACCGATCAGCTCCGCTCGGCCGATGGCCTTCAACAGCCGGTCCCAGTGCCGGTTGCCGGCGCGGGTGGTGTAGATGAAGCAGTAGTCGTTGAGGCCACCGCCCTTGCACTTGTAGAGGCCGCTGGGCGCCGTCGTGCCCAGCGCGCTCCGGTTGCCCGAGCGCACCGCGGCCTTGCCGCTGGCGGCCTGGCGCGCGAAGGCGATCCGGCTGAAGTTGATCACGGCGTCCTGCATGGCCACTTTGATCTGCTGGCCCCGTCCTGTGCGCTCGCGCTGATGCAGGGCGGCCAGGATGCCGATCGCGCAGTGCAGCCCGGTGCCCGTGTCGCCGATGGTCGGTCCGGGCTTGAGGGGCTCGGTCTCCGTTGTGCCCGTGAGGCTCAGGGCTCCGCCGACGGACTGCGCGATCATGTCGAAGCTCACGTAGTTCTCGTAGGGGCCTTCGCCGAAGCCCTTGACCTGCGCGTAGATGATCCGGGGATTGATCTCCCGGACAACGTCGTAGCCGAAGCCCAGACGCTCGATGGCGCCGGGGGCGAAATTCTCGATCATGACGTCGGCCTTCTTCAGCATGTCCGTGAAGATCTGGCGACCGCGTGGGCTGCCGAGGTTCAGCGTGACGCTCCGCTTGTTGGCGTTGAGCAGCATGAAGTAGTGCGAATCCACCCCCTGCGTGTCGGTGGACGCACCGCGCCCCTGGTCGCCGCCCCGGGGATTCTCGACCTTGATGACATCGGCCCCCAGCCATGCGAGCGCCTCGGTGCACGAGGTTCCGGCCTCGAATTGGGTCAGATCAAGGACCTTCACGTCCTCTAGCGCAGTCTTCTGTGACATGCTGTGGACTCTCCTGTTAGCGGCCTTGACGTCCGGCTGTGACGGGTTCGTGTGCCTTGAGGAAGCGCCGCGCGTGCTCCACGACTTCGTCGATGTGTTCCTGCGAATCCTTCCAGGGATAGATGGTTACCTCGGCGTTCGGGGCGAGGCTGGCCACCTCCATCGCGACCTTGTACGGGTGCGCGGGCACGTCGTCAGGCGCGATCAACAGCGGCGTCTTGATGGAGCGCACGAAATCGCGCGACACGGTGAACACGAAGTCGGCGCGCTTGGTGTACATGCTGGTGAGGAAGTTGTGGACCATGTCCATCGTGACGTCGGAGCGCTTCTCACAAAGCGGCGGCCCCCAGCCCTTCATGTTGTTCTGGTAGAAGAGATCCGGGAGCTCAGGCCTGAAGCCGCTGGGTTGCATCATCGCGGCCGCGACGACGCGCTCCGGAGCCCGCCGAATGAGGTTGTGAATCATCGGCCCGCCGATGCAGAAGCCCATCACCATGAACTCCCCGATGCCGAGGTGGTCCATCAGCCCGAGCTGGTCGTCCGCGTAGGCGTCCCAGGGGCGGTCGATCTCCAGCGGGCCGCTGGACCGACCGGGGTTGGCGTTGCGCAGGTCAGCGCAGATGCAGCGAAAGTCGTCCTTGTACCTTTCCATCGGGTTGAAGGGCGAGGCTGTCTGCCAGGATGAGAGGGCTGAATTGAGCCCGCCGCCCGGGATGAGCAGCAGGGGGAAGCCGGAACCGACCTCTTCGTAGTGGATGCGGACAGGGCCTCT
>QHSQ01000009.1 GCA_003221615.1 Candidatus Rokuibacteriota bacterium
ACCCAGACGGTCGTGGCCGGCATCGAAGCCGCGATGTTGCAGGAGCGGCCCGACGTCACCCGCAGCCTCATCCAGGAGCTCCGCGAGCTGCGGGCCCACCCGGTCGCCGACGCGGCCCCGCTCGAATCGCTGATGATCTATCGCCGCAACGGCGTCGAGGCGTTCACTGACCTCGCGACCGTCACCGAAGTCGCCCGTACCGCCGGGCTCTCGGACGACGTCATGAAGAACATCGCGAAGATGCAGCGGGCGCCCGGCGCGACGATGACGGGCCCGCTCTTCTCCCGGGCCCTGGAGACCCTGACCACCCAGGAGTCGCTGGAGGTCGAGAACGGCGTCTCGCTCTTCACGCAGCACTATCCGATCCTCAACAAGGAGAAGTGTCAGGGCTGTCACGGCAGCGATCACCAGGTGCGCGCGGTGGTGCGGGTCGCGACCTCGATGGAGCCGGTCTTCGCCGAGGTCCGCCGCCACCGGAACCGCCAGATCATGATCGCCGCGCTGACGATCCTGGCCGCCGCGGCCGTCTTGACGGTGGCGATGAGCTCCGTCGTCGTCCGGCCGATCGTGGCACTCTCGGCGGTCGCCCGGCGCATCGGCGACGGCGATTTCGAGGCGCGGGCGCCAGCCCAGGCGCGCGACGAGATCGGCGAGCTCGGGGGCGCGTTCAACGACATGACGTCGCGGCTCGCCCGGGCCCACACCGAGCTGGCGACCAAGAACAAGGAGCTGGAGACCGCGCTCCAGAACCTCCAGGAGTCGCGCCAGCGACTGGCGCTGCTCGAGCAGCTCAAGGGCGAGCTGTCCAAGTTCGTGCCCGACGCCGTCAAGAAGCTCCTCGAGCGGAGCCCGAACGCGACCGAGCTCGAGAAGCGCACGGTCGAGGTCTCGGTCGTGTTCCTCGACATCGCCGGCTACACGAAGCTCTCCGAGCAGCTCGACGCCAAGCGGCTCAATCAGCTCGTGCAGACCTATTTCTCGAGCTTTCTGGAGATCATCCAGAACCACCACGGCGACGTGAACGAGACGGCCGGCGACGGCCTGATGGTCATCTTCCAGTCGGAGCGCAGCTCGACCGACCACGCGCTGAACGCGACGCGGGCAGCCTTCGCCATCCACCAGCGGACGTCGACGCTGAACGAGGAATACGGCGGGATCTTCCCGGCGATCCAGCTCCACATGGGCATCAACACCGGCGAGGCGCTGGTCGGCGCCACCAAGCTCGGCACCGGCGCGGGGCAGCGCTGGACGTTCACCGCCACCGGGCCGACCACCAACGTGGCGGCGCGGTTCGCCGGCTCGGCCCAGGGCGGCGAGATCGTCGTGGGCCCCACCACCGCCGAGCGGATCCGCGCCCACTTCGTGCTCGAGAGTCTCGGTGAGCGGACGTTCAAGAACGTCTCCCAGCCGATTCACGTCTATCGCATGATCCCGCCCGGCATCTACGAGAAGATCGTCTAAGGGGACGATCGTCGAGCGTGAGCAGGCGTATCCGCGTCGGGATCTGCGCGTGGGCCGACCCGGCGCTCATCGAGTCCGGCGCGTTCTATCCGCGCAAGTCGATGTCGGCCGAGGCGCGGCTGCGGCACTACGCGAGCGTCTTCGACGTCGTCGAGGTCAACAGCTCGTACTACGCGATCCCGGACATCCGCAACACGCAGCGATGGGTCGAGCGGACGCCCCCGGGCTTCGTCTTCCACGTGAAGGCGTACGCGCTCATGACCGGCCATCATCCCCGCGCCGAGACCGTGCCGGCCGATCTGACCGCCCTCCTGCCGCGCGCGCCCCGGCGCACGCGCCGCGGTGAGATCGACGCGACGAGCTTCTCGCCCGAAGCCCTCGATCGCGCCTTCGCGCTGTTCCGTACCGCCGTCGGGCCGATCGCCGAGGCCGGCAAGCTCGGCTACGTGCTGTTCCAGTTCGCGCCGTGGGTGCACTTCGACGCCGACCGGCTCGAATACCTCGCGTCGCTCCCGGCTCGGCTGCCGGGCTTCACGATCGCGATCGAGTTCCGTCATCGCTCGTGGCTGCCCGATCACGTCGAGGACACCCTGCGCGCCCTGAGCGACGCGCGCCTGGCCCACGTGATCGTCGACGCGCCGTCGGGGGGCGCCGCCATCCCCCGCGTGACGACCGTGACGGCGCCGACGGCGGTGTTCCGGCTCCACGGCCGTAACGCGGAGGGATGGCAGCGCCAGCTCCGGGGCGAGGAGCCGTCGGTGCGGGAGAAGTACGACTACCTCTACCGCGAGGACGAGCTGCGGGCGTTATTACCGGAAATCGAAGCGGTAAGCGGGGAGACCGAGGATGTCTTCATCTCGTTCAACAACAACAACCGCGACTACCCGGTGAAGAACGCCCTGATGATGAAACGGCTCCTGGGCCAGCCGACGGCGAGCGAGTCCACGCCGCTCGACCTGTTCACCTGAGGGCCCTGTCGGTCTGGTAGAATCGTAGCCCCATGCCGGAACTGCAGCTGCGCGGAGGCGAAGTCGACGGGCTCCGCCTGCACTATGTCGTCGAGGGGCGCGGACCCGCCGTCATCTTCGTCCACGGTCTGGGCGGATTCGCCGAGTCGTGGCGCCACAACGTGCGCCCGCTCGCCGGCCGCGCCACGGTGTTCGCGGTCGACCTTCCGGGCTTCGGCGATTCCGCGAAACCGCGCACGCGTTATCGCCTCGGATACTTCGCGAACGCGCTCCGTGGTTTCATGGACGCGCTCGGGCTCGCGCAGGCCTCGCTCGTCGGCCATTCGCTCGGCGGCGCCGTCTCGATCACGCTCGCGCTGACGCATCCGTCGCGGGTCGAGCGGCTGGCGCTCGTCGGCGCCATCGTCCCGGGGTGCTGCTACCGTCCGTCGTGGATCTACCGGCTCGTCGCGCTGCGCGGCCTCGGCGAGATCCTGTCGCTCGGCGGGAACGCGCGGCTCTACAAGGCCGCGCTCGCGCGCTGTTTCCACGCGCCCGACCGGCGCGAGATCGACTACTTCATCGACTACAGCTACGCGACCCGCACCGACGGCGTGGCGCGCGCGGCCTATCTGGCGACGCTGCGCGACGTGCGAGTCGATTTCGAGACCCATGCCGAGGACTATCGGCGCGCGCTGACGACTCTCCAGTTGCCGGTACTGCTGATCCACGGCCGCCAGGACCGCGTGGTGCCGGCCGAGCACTGCGCGGAAGTCGCCGGAGTGCTCCGGCACGCGGCGGTTCGCTGGGTCGATGCGTGCGGGCACTTCCCGCAGATCGAACACGTCGAGGCGGTGAACGGCTGGCTCGTCGATTTTCTGGTCGGCCGCCCGGCGCCCCGCTAGCGGAGCCACCGAGATGGACGAGATTTCCCCGCAGGACCTCAAAACGCGTCTGGCCGGAAGCGACCGGCCCCTCCTGCTCGACGTCCGCCAGGACTGGGAGACGCGCCTCTGTCGGCTCGAGAACGCCGTGCACATCCCGATCGAGGAGATCGAGCACAGGGTCGATGAGCTGAACGCCGATGACGAGATCGTCGTCTACTGCCATCAGGGGGTCCGGAGCGCCGCCGTCGCCGACTACCTGAGGCAACGCGGCTTCAAGAACGTCAAGAACCTCCACGGCGGGCTGGACTACTGGGCCCGTACCGTCGACCCGTCGATGCGCCGATACTAGTGGGGGCTCCACTCACCCTCCAGCGCGCGGGCGCCGCGGTCTGGTGCACGCTCGATCGTCCGCCGCTCAACCTCTTCGAACCGACCCTGATCCGAGCCGTGCGCGACACGTTCGCCGAGCTGGCGGCCGATCGCGCGACACGGGTGGTCGTGGTCGTCGGCAGCGGCCGCGCGTTCACCGCAGGGATGGACGTGCGCGTGCTGCGCGATCTCGACACCGGCCGGGCGCGCGATCTGATCACGACGCTCCACGACGCCATCGCCGCCGTGCACCGGGCGCCGTTCCCGGTGATCGCCGCCGTGAACGGCCCGTGTCTCGGCGCCGGCTTCGAGCTCGCGCTGGCGTGTGATCTCCGGGTGTCGGCGGCGAGCGCCTCCTTCGGCCTGCCCGAGGTGCGCGTCGGCGTCCCGTCGGTGATCCAGGCCGCGTTGCTGTCGCCGATGATCGGGCCCGGACGCGCCGCCGAGATGCTGCTGACGGGCGCGCCGATCAGCGCCGCACAGGCGCTCGACTGGGGCCTCGTGAACCGGGTTGTGCCCGACGACCGCCTGCGCGCCACCGCCGAGGAATTCGTCACGGCAATCCTCGCGAGCGGCCCCGAGGCGATCCGATTGCAAAAGGAGCTGATCGTCCGCTGGCGCGAGACCGACCTCGCGACCGCGGTGCGCTATGGGATCAATGCGTTCGCCACCGCGTACGCGACCGACGAGCCGCGCGAGGGCATGAGCGCGTATCTGGAGAAACGACCGGCGAATTTCATACGGTGAAGCGTGAAGGTCGAAACGATCACGATCGATCTCTGGGGTACGCTGCTCCTCGACGGCCCGGCCAGCGACAATCGCTACAAGAGGCGCCGCATGGCCGACTTCCAGACGCTGCTGGGGGCCGCGGGCCTGTCGACATCGGGATCGGCGCTCGATCGCGCGTACGACGAGTCGGGCGCCTACCTCAGCCGTATCTGGTCCACGCACCGGGACGTCCCGGCCGTCGACCACGTTCGCGCGATCTTGGCCGGTGTCGATCCGGGACTGCCGCGCCGGGTCCCGCCGGCGCTCCTCACGGCGATGGTCGACGCGTATGCGCGCCCCATCCTGCTGCTGCCGCCGGCGGTCGACGACGGCGCGCTCGCGGCGCTGGAGACGCTCAAGGGATCAGGCTACAAGCTCGCGCTGGTGTCGAACATCATGCGAACTCCGGGCGCGACGCTCCGCCAGCTGCTCGGCCGGTTTCGGCTCCTCGGCTATTTCGAGCAGACGACGTTTTCCGACGAAGTGGGAATTCGAAAACCCGCGCCCGAGATCTTCGCGCTGACCTTGCGCGCGATCGGCGGTGACGCGGCGACCGCGGTCCACGTCGGTGACGATCCGATGCTCGACGTGCAGGGGGCTCAGGCGGCGGGGATGCGCGTGATCCAGGTGGCTTCGTCGTCGGCCCGCAGCAATTCGGTCGGACCCGATCTGATCATTCACAGGCTCGCCGAGCTGCCGGCGGCCATCGAGCGGCTGGAGAGCTAGCCGGCGTAGTTGATGCTCGAGCGGGCGGTGGCCGTCTGAGCGCGCGGCGCGACGCGCCCGGGCATCATGAGGCCGATCTCTTCGAAGTAGCGGCGAATCGGATCCGTGATGCGGTCGGCGTACGCTTCGAGCACGCGATACGAGATGCCGCGGTGGTAGGTCGCGCTCCTGAAATCGCCGCTTCGCCAGCCGAGGACTTTGGCGCTGCGGTTCTGACGATTTCGCAGGATGAGCCCGAACGTCCCGAGGCCCGAGACCCAGTGCTCGGGATTGTGCAGGCTCAGCTCGGAACAGAGGCCCGTGACCTGCCACTCCGGCGCGAACTCGGCCAGGGCCAGCTCGACCAGGCGCTGCACTTGTTCGGGAAGCAACATCGATGCTCCTCCTCAGATCGACCTTGCCGCGGTGGGGAGCAAGGAGGGTGCCACGGGGATCTTAATCGGGATCCCAGGCTGAAAAACCGGGGTTTTGAGCCGTTCCGAGCGATGGGACGTGGCCGTCAGCGCCCTGACGTTCAGGCGGCAAACGGTGTCACGGTGCCACGGCTTCGGACACATTGGCCGCTTGCGCACCGCGCCATCGATGTAAGATAACCCGCGATGGACACCGCCGATCTCAAGGGGAAGATCCGTGACATCAAGGACTTCCCGACCGAGGGCATCCTCTTCAAGGACATCACCACGCTCCTGAAGGACGGCCCGGCGTTCCGTTACGTCATCGACACCTTCGTGCAGCGCTACCAGAAAGAGCGCGTCGACGTGGTCGTCGGAATCGAGTCGCGGGGCTTCATTCTCGGCGGGGCTCTCGCGCATCAGCTCAACGCCGGCTTCGTTCCCGTGCGCAAGCTCGGCAAGCTCCCGGGAAAGACCATCGAGGTCGAATACGAGCTGGAGTACGGGCGCGACGCACTCGCGGTCCACGAAGACGCGATCAAGCCCGGCCAGCGCGTGCTCGCCGTCGACGATCTCCTCGCCACCGGTGGTACGATGGGGGCAACCCTGCGGCTGATCCGCCAGCTCGGCGGGCAGGTCGTCGGGGTGGCGTTCATGATCGAGCTTGCGTTTCTGCACGGACGGGACAAGCTGAAGGAGCAATCGCTCCACTCGCTCATCGTCTATGAATAAGCTCGCTGCGTTCGCGGGATCGCTTGTGCTGGTCGGCGTGTGGTCTGCGGCGGCTCTGGCCGACGAGGCGAAGTCACCGATCAGCGCCTCGATGCTGCTCAGCGTCGTGGCGCCGATCACCGAGTCGCGTGAGGCCGCGTTCGATCGCGCGATGAAGGAGCCCGGACCGCCGGCGCGCCGGCCCGATGGCGAGATCCAACCCGATGGAAGTGTGCGGTACGGGTCGGTGACGATCACGGTGAGGAATCCCTGCCCGCCAGGAACGCACTACGAGCTGCAGCCTCTGCCCGGTCGCGTTCGGAAGTAAGCGACTCCACCCCAGCTCATGGCCGTCCGGAACGTCGGTGTCATCGGCTGTGGTCTCATGGGTTCCGGCATCGTTCAGGTCGCCGCCCAGGCCGGGTTCCAGGTCCTCTTCGTGGAAGCCAACGACGATCTGGTCAAGCGCGGGCTCGGGCGACTCCGCGAGACCCTCGAAGGCCTCGCGAGCCGCGGCAAGATCGAGGCGAAAGCCAAGGACGCCGCGCTCGCGCTCATCGCCGGAACGACGCGCCTCGACGACATGAGTGGGTGCGATCTGGTCGTCGAGGCGATGACCGAGAATCAGGCGCTCAAGAACGAAACGTTCGCCAAGCTCCACAAGATCTGCGCCCCGCACGCGATCCTCGCGTCGAACACCTCCTCGTGCAACGTGACCGCGATGGCGGCCGCCACCGGGCGCCCGGCGCAGGTGCTCGGGCTCCACTTCTTCAACCCGGTGCCGCTCATGAAGCTCGTCGAGGTGGTGCGCACGATCCTGACCGACGACGCCGCCGTGAAGACCGCCACCGCGTGGGTGCAGGCGGTCGGCAAGACTCCGGTGCAAACGAAGGATTCGACCGCCTTCATCGTCAACCGGCTCCTCGTGCCGTACCTCCTCGACGCCATTCGCGTGTACGAGAGCGGGCTCTCGTCGCTCGAGGACATCGATGCGGCGATGAAGCTCGGGTGCGGCTATCCGATGGGCCCGTTCACGCTCCTCGATCTCGTCGGCCTCGACACGACGATGTACGTCGCCGAGGTGATGTTCGAGGAGTTCCGGGAGGCGCGCTACGCGCCGCCGCCGCTGCTCAAGCGCATGGTCATGGCCGGGCAGCTCGGGCGGAAAACGGGCAAGGGCTTCTACACCTACGCCCGCTAGGTGGCCGGCCGGCGCCGCGCCAGCCAGAGCGTGCCGCCCGCGCCGAGCACCAGCAGCGGCACTCCGAGCCACCAGCGCTGCCGCGCTCGTGCGCGCGCTTTCAGTGTTCGGAGCACCAGCCGGTCCCCCGCCACGATCTCCGCACGCCCCGCGAGATATTGCCGCATCCGCTCCCGCATCTCGTCCGTCACCGGACGCGTGCCCCATTGAGCCTCGCGCTGCATCGCGCGGACCCGCTCGAGCTCGGCCACGCTACGTCGGATGTCGTCCTCGGTGTCACGACGGGTCTCGCGCTCGTCGGCGCTCAGGAACAGGGTCTGGGCGACCGGCATCGACGCTTCCAGCCAGTCGAGCCACCAGTGGTCCATACGCGGAACGAGCACGAGCATGAGCCCCGCGACCCCGACGACCGCACAGAGCCCGACGGAGGGGCCGCGTAAGGCTTCGACACCGCGCTCGCGCGTCGCTCGCGCGCCGGCGCGCACCGCGAGCGCCACGGCGACCGCGGCCACCAGCACGCCGAACGTCACCACCACGGTGGCTCCGGTCGGCAGGTCCCACGTCCATGAGGCGACGAGACCGGCCACGCTCACCAGGAGTCCGAGCGCCCATCCGACGAGCAGCCGGCCGCGGGCCGAGCGCGCGAGCGCCGCGGCGGCCGTTGCCGGCACGATCAGGTAGGCGAAGACGAGCAGCACGCCCGCGAGCCTCACCGAGCTCGTGACGACGACGCCGAACGATGCGTAGAAGATGAAGTCCCACGCGCGCACGGCGCGCCGCGCGCCGGCACCCTCGGGATCGAAGGAGATCTCGAGCAGCGGGCGGCGGACGAGCCAGTGCAGGACGCCGATCGGCGCGTAGAGGAGCGCCAGCGTGCCGACCTCGGCGGGCGTGACGGTGAGGATGCTCCCGACCAGGATCTGCTTGATGTGCTCGCCGCCCTGCGGTGCTCGATCGACGACGAGGACGGCCGCCGCCGCGGACACGGCGTAGACGATGCCGATGATCGCCTCCTGGGGCACCGGCGCCCGGCGCGTGCGGCTCGCCGCGAACAGCGCGGCGCCGCCGAGCGTGAAGGCGAGCGCGTACCAGTAGGCGGCCTCGCTCTGGATCGCGTGCCCGGCCAGGAACGCGATCGTGACGCCGAGCGCCGCCACCTGGGCGAGCGCCAGATCGACGAAGATCACGCCGCGCGCCAGCACGTGCAGGCCGAGATAGACGTGGATCGCGGTCAGGACAAGGCAGGCGAGGAACGGCGCCCACAGAAACTCGACCATCGCAACGGCCCTCAACGGCCTCCGGCCAGCGCCTCGGTGAGCCGTCGCACGTTGAGCTCGAACAGCTGCAAGTAGTCCCGCGCCTCCGGATCGCCGCCGACGGAGGGAACGAGCGTGATGACACGCGCGCCGCTCGACGCCGCCACGCGGCTCGCGATCGAGTGGCCCGCGGAAGGCTCCACGATCAGGAGTCTCACGCCGGCGTCCTTCATCCTCGTCGTCAGCGCGGCGAGGGAGGCGGGTGAGGGCGGGACGCCCGGAACCGGCTCGACGGTGGCCACGACCACGAGGCCGAAGCGCCGCGCGAAATAGGGCCAGCTGTCGTGGTACACGACCACGCGCGCGCCGCGGTGGGCCGCCATGATATCGGTCCAGCGCGCAATGCTTGCGTCGAGTCGTTCGAGGAAGCGGGCCCGGTTCCGCGCGAAGATCTCACGCCCGTCGGGGGAGCGTCGCGCGAGCGCCTCGAGGATGGTCCGCGTCATCGGCCGCGCGTTGGCGGGGTCGAGCCAGTAGTGGGGGTTGCCGAAGCCGTGCACGTGGGCGCCCTGCTCGCTCTTGATCTTCGGCGTCTCGATCTGGAGGAGATCGATGCCGCGGGACAGGTCGACATCGCCCGGGCCGCCGGGCGCGAAGCGGGGATCGTGCACGGTGGCGCGAACGCGGGCGAGCCACGGCTCGTGATCGAGCCCGACCCGGACCAGCAGCGCGGCCGACTTGAGCCGTGCGAGCTGACCCGGCGTGACGTCGACCGCGTGGGGCTCGTGGAGCGCGGGCGCCAAACTCGCGACGGTCACGCGCTCGCCGCCCACCGCCTCGACGAGCGCCTTGAGGTCCGTCGAGGTCGTGACGACGGCCAGCACGTCGTTGCCCCGCGCCGGGGCCGCGGCGAGCAGGACGAGGGCGAGCGCCCTCAGCACCTACGATTTCTTGGTGAAGATCGACTTCGGGATCATGCAGTGGACGCCCTTGCGCACGTCCACCACCTGCGACACGCGGCAGTCGGCGGCCATCGAGCTGAGCGCGTAGGCCTCGTATCGGCTCATCGGCACCAGCTTCTGCTGCTCGAGGAAGTCGACGCTCTCGCGTACCGCGTTGACCATCGCCTTGTTGAGATCCTCGTCGAAGCCGGTCGCGATCCAGTGGGTCTTGGTCTCGATCCGCGGCCACTCGAGCTTCATGTCCTTGCGGACGATGAGCTGCAGCGCGATCTCCCGATACGAGCACTCGAGCGCGGTCAGGTTGACCTCGCCGTTGCCCTGCCGGCAGTGCGAGTCGCCCGTCCACACGAGCCCGCCCTTGAGGAAGATCGGGATGAAGATCGTGGCGCCCTCTTGCAGCTCGTTGATGTCCATGTTCGAGCCGTTCTTCCACGGCCGCAGGGTGGACACGGGCGCCATCGGGTCCGTGGCGCCGCCCTTGCGCGGTGACGGGTCGTTGGGATCGATGCCGACCGCGAGCGTACCGGGGAACGGCTTGAGGTCGAGCGTGATCCCCGGCTTGAATTCCGCCTGACGCTTCTTCAGATCCAAGGTGAAGAACTTGACGTAGCCGTCGGGCATCTCCGGCGCGAGCGCGCCGATCGTCGGAAAGTCCTTGCCCGGCAGATTGAAGTTGATCCCGAACGGCTTGGGCACGATCTTGACGATGCGGATCTCCATCACGTCGCCGGGCTCGGCGCCGTTGACGTAGATCGGGCCCGTCATCGAGTGCGGCCCGCCGCCCGGGTTCGCGCGCCGCAGCGCGACGATCTCGTCGATCGTGATCCCCGGACGCACCTTGTCGTGCGAGTGCATCATCGTCTCGATCGAGACGGTGTCACCCGAGTCGACGGTGAGCTTCGGCGGCTCCTTCGGATCGAGCCAGCCCCACTGGACCGTCTCGAGCATCGCCGCGAGCGTGTGACGCTTACCGGCCGGCGCGGCCGGGCTCTTCTTCGCCTCGCCGGTCTGCTGAGCCAGGGCGTAGAAGGCGGCCGAGAGCATCAGCACGAGAGCGACCAGAGCCGTGAGGATCCGCTGTCTCGAGGTCACCGCTGCCATCGCGCGTCTCCTTTCGAAACCGAGCTCGGGAGGGCGCAATGATCCGGCGGAAGAGCGAGGTCGTCAAGGGCCGCCGAGGTGACGACAGAGTCTGGCTAGATAACGAGCAGCACGACGCCCCACGCGGCGACGAGCGTCACGAGGAGCAGGCGGCTCAGCACGCGACGCCGGAGACGTTTTCTCGCGAGGGTAGCGCCCTGCGCGCCGGGCAGGTCGCGCAGGCGCTCACCCTCGGCACGGCTCGACCCGACGCCGTGCTGGTTCTGATCGATGCCGATGAACAGATCGCTGTGCGGAAACGTGATCTTCAAGAGGTCCAGCCGGTCGACGACGGCCGCACCACCCTCTGGGAGTTGCCGATCAGTGAGCCACACGACTCAGCGTCCGCCTGCGGGAACGGACCGGCGAGTGTCGACGGCCACACGAGGCGCCATCGGAGCCGGCTGGAGCCGCGTGTATCGCGCGCGGAGGCTGTCGAAGGCCCGCGAGTGCCACACGCCGTGCCGGTGCAGACGGTAGCGGGCGAGGAGCGAGAGGATACGCAGACCGTACACGGCCGAGGCCGAGAAGCTCGCCGACGACGCTTCGGGGAAGTAGCGGGTCGGCACCGCGATCTCGGCGATCCGGAAGTCCGAGGACACGATCTGGGCCACGATCTGCTGATCGAAGATGAAACCGTCCGAGTTCAGCGCGAGGTTCACCGTCTCCAGCACCTGCCGGCGGAAGGCGCGGTAGCCCGTGTGGAACTCGGAGAGCGACAGATCGAACGTCCGATTCTCGAGGTTCGTGAGGAAGCGGTTCGAGAAATACTTCCACCAGGGCATCCCCTGGGCCAGCGCCGAACCGCTCTTCAGTCGCGAGCCGAACACGACGTCGGCCTCCCCACGGACGATCGGATCGATGATCTGCGGAACCAGCCGCGGATCGTACTGGTAGTCGGGATGGACCATGACCACGATGTCCGCTCCGGCGCGCAGCGCCTCCGTGTAGCACGTCTTCTGGTTCGCGCCGTAGCCGTAGTTCCGGTTGTGCACGAAGATCTCGAGGCCGAGCTGCCGCGCGACCTCGAGCGTTCCATCGGTGGACCCGTCGTCCACCAGGATCACGAGGCTGACCGTGTCCTTCGGCAGCTCCTCGTATGTGAGACGGAGCGTACGCCCCGCGTTGTAGGCCGGCATCACGACCACGACCTTCTCCGACGTCTGCATGGCGCCACCCAGGTGCACCCTCGATGCCAGGTGGTGGCTCGTCACAATCTCGCGCACTTGCAGCGCGGCGCCGCGGTATCCGGATTTTTTCGCTACAAAAATTCGTAGGCGCGCGTGACGAGAATTGTCAGCGGCGGGCCTTGAGCGAGGCGTAGCCTGTACGAGACGAGACCGCGTGCGATGGGGCGTGACGACTTCTATCTGACGGCGGAGCAGCGCGAGATGCGCGACCTGGTGCGCGCGATCGCGCGCGACCGGATCGCACCGCTGGCCGCCCACGTGGACGAAGCCGAGGCTTATCCCGACGAGTCCCTGAAGCTCCTCGGCGACCAGGCGCTCATGGGGCTCTACATCCCCGAGGCGTACGGCGGGACCGACATGGGCACCCTGGCGTTCTGCCTCGCCGTCGAGGAGATCGCCTGGGCGTGCGCGTCGTCCGCCACGATCTATCTCGTCCAGTACGCCGGCGGCTGGCCGATCGTCGCGGTGGGCAACGAGGCGCAGAAGCGGCGCTACCTGCCGCGCCTGGCCTCGGGCGAGATCACGGCGGCGTTCTCGCTCTCCGAGCCCGGCGCCGGCTCCGACGCGGCCTCGATCTCCACGCGCGCCGTTCGCAAGGGCGACTGCTACGTGCTGAACGGCATCAAGCTCTGGGTGACGAACGGAAGCAAGGCGTCGGTCATCACGCTCTTCGCGACGGTCGACAAGGGCCGCGGCAAGGGCGGCGTGACGGCCTTTCTCGTGGAGCCGACCTTCCCAGGCTTCGCCGTCGGCAAGCTCGAGCGCAAGCTCGGGATCCGCGGCTCGCCCACCGCCGCGCTCCATCTCTCCGACTGTGAGGTGCCGGTCGAGAATCGCCTGGGAGAAGAAGGCGAGGGCTACAAGATCGCGCTTCGGGTTCTCGACGGCTCGCGCCCCGCGGTCGGCGCCGAGGCGGTGGGCATCGGCCAGGCCGCGCTCGACGCCGCGGTGGGGTACGCGAAGGAGCGCCAGCAGTTCGGTCAGCCGATCGGCGCCTTCCAGGGCGTCCAGTTCATGCTGGCCGACATGGCGATCGCCGTGCACGGCGCCAGGCTCCTCGTTCATCACGCCGCGGCCCTGGTGGATCGCGGGGGGGTCGCGACGGCCCTCGAATCATCGATGGCGAAGTGCTTCGCCGCCGACACCGCCATGAAGGTCGCGACCGACGCCGTGCAGATCTTCGGCGGGTACGGCTACACCCGCGAGTATCCGGTCGAGCGCTTCATGCGCGACGCCAAGATCACCCAGATCTACGAAGGCACGAATCAGATCCAGCGAGTCGTGATCGCGCGCGAGCTCGTCCGCGCGGCCGGCCGATGACGCAGGACCCGAGACCGCTCGCGCCCGCCGAGGTCGTGCGGCTGCTCGAAAGCGCGGCGGCGGCGATCCGCGCGGAGCTTGCGGCACTGACCGAGGACGTCCTCGGCTGGCATCCGGCACCCGGCGAGTGGTGCGTGAAGGAAGTGCTCGGTCACCTCGTCGAGAGCGAGCGCCGCGGATTCGCGGGCCGGATCCGCCTGATCCTGGCAAAGGACGAGCCCGACCTGGAAGGCTGGGATCAGGGCGAGGTCGCTCGGGCGCGCCGTGACTGCGAGCGGCCGGCCGTAGCGCTGATCGCCGAGTTCGACGCGCTCCGGCGGGACAGCGTCGCCCTGGTCGCCGGTCTCCGGGCCGCCGACCTCGCACGTGGCGGACAGCATCCGAAGGTCGGCCACCTACGGGTGAGTGACCTGCTGCATGAGTGGGTCCACCACGACCGCAACCACTTCCGTCAGATGCTGGCGAACGTGCAGGCGGCCGCCTGGCCCCACATGGGCAACGCGCGCCGCTTCTCGGCCGGGTAGTTCCTCCGTCGAGCGCGCGAGATTTGACGACGGCCGCCCCATGGTGGTACGTGTCTAGACATCTTGACAGCAGGAGGTCGCCCCCTTTGAATTACCGCCCCGGCATTCCTCGCTATCTGCAGATCGCCGACACCATCCGCGGAGAGCTCCGCGACGAGGGGGAGCGGATCGCCTCCGAGCACGCGCTCTGCGCCCGCTTCAAGGTGAGCCGCCCCACCATCCGCCAGGCGCTCGACGTCCTGGTCCAGGAGGGACGACTCTATCGCCATGCCGGCCGCGGGACATTCGCGACCCCCGCCGCGGGCGGTGACCGGAAGCTCCGGGTGATCGGCTCGGTCGGCGACATGATGGCGCTGGGCGACGAGACCTGGTTCAAGTTCGTGTCGCGCGAGGTCGTGCTCCTGCCGGCGAACATCGCTCAGGCGCTCCGCCTGCCGCCCCGCTCGTCGGCGTATTGCATCGTCGGGGTCCGGCACTCCGAAGCCGGGCCCTTCCAGCACGTGACGGCCTACATGCCGCTGACGATCGGTACCGCGCTCTCCGAAGAAGACCTCTCGAAGACCTCGATGATCGGCGCGATCGAACGGCTGCTCGGTATCCCGATCAAGCTGATGGAGCAGGTCGTGGACGCCGCGCTCGCGCCGCGGCAGGTGGCCGAGCAGCTGCAGATCCGCGCTCGATCGCCGCTGCTCTTCTTCGAGCGCACCTATTTCGCGCTGAGCGGCGAGCCCGTCGAGCACACGATCTCGTGGCAGACCGGGCGCCGTTATCCGTACCGCATCGTGCTCTCGCGCGCGGAGCGCCGGAACTGACAGTGCCCTATCGCGTCGGGTTCGATGTCGGCGGAACCTTCACCGACTTCGTCCTCCAGTCGCCCTCCGGCGAGCTCTCCACCGGCAAGCGGCTCACGACGTATCCCGACCCGTCGGAGGCCTGCCTGGCCGGCCTCGATGCGCTCCTGGCGCAGGCCGGCGTGCCGTGGAGCGACGTGGCGCAGGCGGTTCACGGCACCACGCTCGGCTCCAACGTCGTCATCGAGCGCAAGGCGCGCGGCGTCGGGCTCCTGACGACCCGCGGCTTTCGCGACGTGCTCATCATCGGACGTGAGAAGCGCTATCAGGTCTACGATCTCCAGATCGAGAAGCCGGCGTCGCTGATTCCGCGCCGGCTGATCGGCGAGGTCACCGAGCGCGTCCTGGCCGACGGCACGGTGCGAACGCCGCTCGAGGAGGCCGACGCGCGGCGGGCGATCCGCGAGCTGGTCGCTCGCGGCGTGACCACGCTCGCGGTGTGCCTGCTCCACGCGTACCTGAATCCCGTGCACGAGCGGCGCATCGCGGCCCTCGTCGCCGAGGAAGCGCCCCACGTCACGGTCACGCTCTCTCACGAGGTGTCGCCCACCTTCCGGGAATACGAGCGGACGTCGACGACCGTCGTGAACGCCTACGTGATGTCGATCGTCCGCGAGTATCTCCGCGGTCTCGCGACCGCCATGGGCCGGCGCGGATACCGCGGCCGGCTGTTCGTGATGCAGTCCTCCGGTGGTATCGCGACGGCCGAGGCGATGCAGCGCTACCCGGTTAGGATGATCGAGTCCGGTCCCGCCGCCGGCGCCTTGATGGCGGCCGCGTACGGCGAGCTCACCGGCCACCGCGAGCTGATCGCTTTCGATATGGGCGGCACGACCGCCAAGCTCGCGCTCATCGAGAACGGGCGACCGGCGACGACGACGGCCTTCGAGCTTCATCGCGTGAACAATGCGCCCGGCAGCGGGCTGCCCATGAACATCCAGGCGATCGACCTGGTCGAGATCGGCGCGGGGGGCGGCTCGATCGCGCAGGCCCGGCTCGGGGTCATCGCCGTCGGGCCCGAGAGCGCCTCGTCGACGCCGGGGCCCGTCTGCTACGGGCGCGGCGGCGTGGACCCTACCGTCACCGACGCCGACGTCGTGCTCGGCTACATCAATCCCGACTACTTCGCCGGCGGCTCGATCAAGCTTCAGGCGGGCGCCGCGGCGCGTGCGATCGAGGAACGGGTCGCGCGGCCGCTGGGGCTGTCGCTCGAGGACGCGGCGTGGGGCATCCATGCGATCGTCAACACCAACATGGAGCTGGCGACGCGCGTGGTGTCGATCGAGCGCGGGCGCGACCCGCGCGATCTCACGCTCGTCGCGTTCGGCGGCTCGGGGCCCGTCCACGGCTGCCGGCTCGCTCAGGCGCTCGGGATTCCGCGCATCGTGCTGCCGGCGTCGGCCGGGGTGACGGCGGCGATCGGCTTGCTCGCCGCCGAGGTGAGGTTCGACGTCGCGCGCACGTACGTGCGCCGCCTCGATGCGGTCGACGGCGCCGCGCTCGACGCGATGTACGCCGAGATGAGCGCCCAGGCGATCGCGGTCGTGCAGGAATCCGCGGTCGCGGGCGACGCGATGGTCGCGCGCTCGGCCGACGCCCGATACGTCGGCCAGGGCTACGAGGTCACCGTGCCGATTCCCCGGGGCCGGCTCGACGGCGCCGCGCTCGCCCGCGTGCAGGCGAGCTTCCACGAGGTCTACGCCGCCCGCTACGGCTACGCGAACCCGGCGGAGCCGGTCGAGGTGGTCACGTGGAAGCTCTCGGCCGTCGGCGGCTCGCCGCGCATCGCGCTCGCCAAGGCGGGCGCGAGGGCGGCGGACCTGCGGCGCAAGGCGACGCGTCGCGCGTATTTCCCCGAGGCTCGCGGCTACACCGACACGCCGGTGTATGACCGCTACGAGCTCGCCGCGGGCACGTCACTCACCGGCCCGGCGATCGTCGAGGAGCGCGAGTCGACGACGGTCCTGCCCCCTCGTGTGACGGCGACGGTCGACGAGTACGCGAACCTGATCGCGGAGACGCGTCCGGCATGAGCCCCGTCGATCCGATCACGCTCGGCGTCATCTGGGGCGCTCTGCAGTCGATCGCGGTCGAGATCGGGACGACCGTGCACCGGACCGCCTACTCGGAGCAGGCGCGCGAGGGCCAGGATTTCTCGGTCGCGGTCTTCGATCCGCGCGGGCGCATGGTGGCGCAGGGCCCGTACTCGCCCGGGCACATGGGCGCGATGTCGTTCGCGGTGCGAAACGCGCTCGCGGCTCACGCGGTCGAGACCTTGAAACCCGGCGACGCCATCCTCTTGAACGATCCGCTCCTCGGCTCCGGTCATCTGCCCGACTTCTTCATCACGCAGCCCGCGTTCCACGATGGTGCGCTGGTGGGCTTCGCCGTCAACATCCTGCACCACACCGACGTCGGCGGTCAGCGGCCGGGCAGCCAGGGCGTCGAAGGGATCTTCGACTACTTCCAGGAAGGGCTGCGCATCCCGCCGACGAAGGTCTGGAAGGAATACCAGGAGCAGGAGGGCATCGTCGGGATCATCGCGGCGAACACGCGCACGCCCGACAAGGTGCTCGGCGACCTGCGCGCCCAGCGGAGCGCCCTGCGGGTGGGCGAGCTCCGGCTGCAAGAACTGGCGGCGCGCTACGGTCGCGAGACGCTGCTGGCCGGTATGGACGAGATCATCACGCGTACCGAGGCGAGCATGCGCGCCGCCATCGAGAAGATCCCGAACGGCGTCTACCGCTTCGAGGACTTCATGGACGATTGCGGCCCCGGCACGGAGCCGCTGCGCGTGGCCGTCACGGTGACCGTAGCCGGCGACTCGATGGTCATCGACTACGCGGGCTCGAGCCGAGAGACCGCGTCGGGCATGAACTCCTACATCAACTACACGCGCTCGTATTCCTACGCCGCGGTGAAGTGCCTCACCGACCCGCTCGGTCCCATGAACGAGGGCGCGCTGCGCCCGATCACCGTCGAGGCGCCCGAGGGCTCGTTCCTCAACCCGCGACCGCCCGCGGGCGGCGGGCCCCGCGCGATCATCTGCTATCGCACGTTCGAGTCGGTGCTGGGCGCGCTCGCACCGGCCCTGCCGGATCGGGTCGCGGCGGCCGCCTCGCACATGGCCAACCCGACCTTCGGCGGCTGGGACCGCGCGCGGAAGCGCCGCTTCGTCGCCTACGAGCTGGTGCTCTCCGGGACCGGCGCGCGCGCCACCAGGGACGGCTGCGAGGTGATGGTGTGGGTGTTCAATGTCGCCAACATTCCGGTCGAGGCGCAGGAAGCCAACCAGCCGATCGTCGTCGAGCGCTTCGAGCTGATCGGCGATTCCGCCGGCGCCGGGAAATTCCGAGGCGGCTGCGGCGTCCGCCGCGACCTGCGTCTGCTCGGCGACGAGGGCAAGCTGACGAATCTCTCCGATCGGCAGAAGTTCGCGCCGTATGGTCTGTGCGGCGGCCGGCCCGG
Source organism: Candidatus Rokuibacteriota bacterium (assembly GCA_003221615.1). Lineage (GTDB taxonomy): Bacteria > Methylomirabilota > Methylomirabilia > Rokubacteriales > CSP1-6 > AR31. The sequence continues at coordinate 18,174 of QHSQ01000009.1, forward strand.
AGCGCTCGGCCGCACCGTCCTCAACCCCGGAGGGGGCGGAGAGGTCGTCCACGGTAAGGAGTCGCGCGAGTTCGCCTACGGCGACGTCGTGTCGTTCCAGCTGTCGGGCGCCGGCGGCTATGGTGATCCGCTCGAGCGCGACCCCGGGCGCGTCCTCGAGGACGTCCTCGACGACTACGTGTCGATCGAAGCGGCACGCCGCGAGTACGGCGTGGTGATCACGGGAACCGGCGCCGCGCTGTCGGTCGACGCGGACGCGACGCGGCGGCTTCGCGACGAGATGGGGACGGCGCGGTCATGATCCAGTTCACCGCCGAGCAGGAAGAGTTCCGCAAGGCCGTCGCGCGGTTCGTCGACGCCGAGGTGGTCCCGGCGGCGGAGACGCTCGACGAGCGCGCCGAGTTCCCGACCAAGCTCTTCAAGCGCATCGGCGAGCTCGGCTATCTCGGCCTTCGCTACCCGGAGAAGTACGGCGGCGCCGACGCCGACATGGTGACGTATTGCCTCTTCGCCGAGGAGCTGGCGCGGGGCTCGCTGTCGGTGGCCGCGGCGGCGGCGATGCAATCGCTGATGGGGACCTACTTCGTTCATAAATACGGCTCCGAAACGCTGCGCCAGCGCTACCTGGTGCCGGCCCTCCGCGGCGATCTGATCGCGACGTTCGCGCTGACCGAGCCGAACGCCGGCTCGGACGTCGCGAACATCACCACGCGGGCCCGGCGGCGCGGCGATCGCTACGTGCTGCGCGGCACGAAAACGTGGGTGACGAGCGCGCCGGTCGCCGATCTCCTGACGGTCGCGGCCAAGACGTCGGACGAGCGCGGCCTGCAGAGCATCGCGCTCTTCTTGCTGGACCGCGCGACGATGCGCGGGATCACCCTCGGCAAGTCGATCGAGAAGATGTCCGTGCGCGCCTCGGTGACCGGCGAGATCCTGCTCGAGGACGTCGAGGTTCCGGCCGAGCACCTGCTCGGCGGCGAGACGGGCGGGGTCGAAAAGATCGGGGGCATTCTCTCCGAGATCCGTGTCATGACCGCCGCGATCTCGGTGGGGCTGGCCCGCGCCGCGTACCAGGCGGCGCTGGGCTACGCGCGCGAGCGGCAAGCGTTCGGCAAGCCGATCGCGGAGCACCAGGCGATCGGCTTCAAGCTCGCCGACATGCTGACCTCGCTCCACGCGGCGATCCTCGTGACCTACCAGGCGGCGGCGCAGCTCGACCTCGGGCGGGTCATCACGCGGGAGGCGGCGATGGCGAAGCTCTTCGCCTCGGAGACCGCGGTCAGGATCACCGACGAGGCGGCCCGGATCTTCGCCTCGTATGGGCTCGCCACGGAGTACCCGGTCCAGCGCTACTTCCGGGACGCGCGCTTCCTCCTGCCCGGGGGCGGCACCTCCGAGATCCTGCGTGTGATCATCGGGCGCGATCTCGACTGGGACCGGGGCCCGGCATTCGCCTGACGCGAGTCGATCCACTGGAGGGACGATGCAATCACGCGGACGCTTTTTCGAGGATTTCAAGGTGGGTGAGGTGCTCGTGACGGGACGCCGGACGGTGGAGGGCGGGGACGTCTCGCGCTTCGCCGGCCTCACCGGCGACTTCAACCCGCTCCACACCGACGAGGTGTTCGCGAAGCAGACGCCGTTCGGGGCCCGCGTGGCCCACGGTATCCTGACGCTCGCGGTGTCCAACGGTCAGCAGAACCTCTCGGGCTGGTTCGAGGGGACGGCGCTGGCGCTCCTCGGACTCGACCGGCTCCGCTTCACGCTACCGGTGAAGTTCGGCGACACGATCCACACCGAGATGACCGTGAAGCAGGCGCGCGAGTCGTCCAAGACCGACCGCGGTGTCGTCACCTTCGACGTGGTCGTGAAGAACCAGCGGGACGAGGTGGTCTGCACCTACGAGGAGCACGTCCTCATGCGGAGGCGGTCGTGAGGAAGGTCGCACTGGTCGGGGCGGGTGTGTCGAAGTTCGGCGTGCGGAAGGCGAGCTATCGGGACCTGATCTGGGAAGCCGGGAAGGCCTGCTTCGACTCGGTGCCGGCGGTGAGGCCGAAGGACGTCGAAGGCCTCGTGGTGGGCTCGGTGATGCCGGAGCGGACCGCGTTCCAGTCCCACATCTCGTCGATGGCCGCCGAGGCGCTCGGGATCAGGCCGACCGCCTTGAGCGCGCGCACGGAGCACATGTGCGCCTCGGGCACGGTCGGCATCCGCTATGCGTACGCCTTCATCGCCGCGGGGCTGGCCGACCTCGTCATGGTGCTCGGCGTCGAGAAGCTCAACCAGCCGAGCAGTGACGAAGCGATCCTCAACATGGGGACCGGCGTCGATCGCGAGTGGGAGGCCTCGTTCGGGCTCACGGCCCCGCCCTGCTTCGCGCTGGCCGCGCAGCGTCACATCGCGGAGTACGGGACCACCGAGGAGCAGCTGGCGATGGTCGGCGTGAAGAATCACACGCACGCCTCGAAGAACCCCAACGCGCACTTCCAGCGCGGCGCGACGCTCGAGCAGGTGCTCGGCTCCCGGATGATCTCGTCGCCGCTCCGGCTCTTCATGTGCTCGCCGATCACCGACGGGGCCGCGGCGGTGATGATCGCGTCGGAAGACCGCGCGCGAGCCCTCACCGACAAGCCGGTCTGGATTCGCGGCACCGGCCAGGCGCTCGACGGCTTCCAGCTGACGTCGCTCCACGAGGACTACGCACACTGGCCCGCCCTCGGGCGCGCCGCCCAGTCGGCGTACACGATGGCCGGTGTCCGCGCGCAAGACATCGACGTCGCCGAGGTCCACGACTGTTTCGCGATCGCCGAGCTGATCGCGTACGAGGAGCTGGGCTTCTGCCGCAAGGGCGAGTCCGGCGCCTTCGTCGCGGCGGGCCGGAGCGATTACGGGGGCGATGTCGTGGTGAACCCGCGGGGCGGGCTGATGGGTTGCGGCCATCCGCTGGGCGCGACCGGCGTGGCCCAGGCAGCCGAGGTGTTCTCTCAGCTCCGGGACGAGGCAGGCGCCCGTCAGGTGCCGGAGCCGTCCGTCGGGCTCACCCACAACAACAGCGGGATGGGTGAACACGTCGTCATGATCTACGGCCGCGAGAGTCGATGAGCGCGTCGACGAATCACGCCGCGGTGCTCGGGCCGGGCAGGATGGGACGGCAGATCGCGCTCGCGTTCGCCCTCGGCGGCTCCCGCGTCTTCCTGGTCGACGCCAAGGATCGGCCGGCCGGTGGTGCCGCCGCGGTGTTCGCCGACGCTCGGCGTGAGATCCGGCGCGACCTCGCCCTGATGGCCGAGGAGGGCGTCATCGCGGCCGCGGAGATCGCGCCGGCGCTCGACCGGATCGAGGAGCGGATCGGGCTCAACGGTCTCGACGGCTGTGGGTTCATCCAGGAGGCACTGCCGGAGCTCGTCGATCTCAAGCGCGACGTCCTCGGGCGCGTATCGGTCCGGGTGGCGCCCGAGGCGATCATCGCCTCCACTAGCTCCACGATCTCGCCCAAGCACATGGTCGACTCGGTCCGCGGCGACCAGCGCTTCCTGGTCGTTCACTGGCTCAATCCGGCGCACATCATTCCGCTCGTCGAGGTGGTGCCCGGCCGGGCGACCGCCGCTGCGGTCGTCGAGCGGACCGTCGCCTTCCTCGAAAAGCTTGGAAAGATCCCGGTGCGCTGCGCTGACTCGCCCGGGTTCATCGTGCCGCGGATGCAGGCCCTGCTGATGAACGAGGCCGTCCGTCTGGTCGAGGAAGGCGTCGCGACACCCGAGGACGTGGACCGGGCGTTCAGGGCCGGGATGGGATTCCGCTACGCGACGGTCGGGATCTTCGAGTTCATCGACTGGGGCGGCGTCGACATCCTCCACCGCGCGAGCGGGTTTCTCGCCGAGGCGCTCGGCGACGACCGCTTCCGCCCGGCGCGGCTGGTCGAGGAGAAGATCGCGCGCAACGAGCTCGGCCCCAAGACCGGGCGCGGCTTCTTCGACTACACGGGCGACCGCCGCGAGGCGTTCGAGATGGCCAAGGTGCGCGACCTGCTCCGCCAGCTCAAGCGGCGGCGGGAGGCGACGTGAGCTACTTCCGGGCGACCGACCCGTTCCCGCTGGAATCGGCGGAGCACACGAAGCTCCACGAGTTCTACGCGCGGCTCGCCGCCGGGCGCCTGGCCACGACGCGGTGCGCGGCGTGCAAGCGGCTGGCGTGGCCGCCGCGCGCGTTCTGTGGCGAGTGCGGATCGGACCGGTTCGACTGGGTCGACCTGTCGGGCGAGGGAACGATCCACGCGTTCACGGTTCAAGAGGTCGGGTTGCCCGCCGGCTTCGAGGGACCGCGTGTCTTCGCGATCGTGAAGATCGACGGGCTCCGCGTCTTCTCGATCCTGATCGACGCCGAGCCGGCGAAGGTCGCGATCGGCCAGACCGTCCGGGTCTCGCCGCTCCGAATCGCCGACGATCCCAACGGGAACGCGCGCTGGCTGCCGGCGTTTCGTCCGGCATGAAGGTCCTCATCGCGAAGCCCGGGCTCGACGGCCACGATCGCGGCGCGAAGGTGGTCGCCCACGCGCTGCGCGACGCCGGGTTCGAGGTCGTGTATTCCGGGCTCAAGCGGACGCCGGAAGAGATCGTGCGAGAGGCGATCCAGGAAGACGTCGACGTCGTCGGCCTCTCGGTGCTCTCGGGCGCCCACCTCCTGCTGGCGCGGCGCGTCGTCGACGGGTTGCGGGCGCAGGACGCGGGTGACATCGCGGTGGTCGTCGGAGGTATCATTCCTCCGCGTGACGTCGAGGCGCTGAAACAGCTGGGCGTGCGTCACGTGTTCCCGATGGGGACGCCGCTCCCCGAGATCGTGAAGGCGTTCAAGAAGGAGCCGCCGCGTTGATTCCTGCGTGGGTCGACCGCCGGGAGTACCCGTTCGAGCCGCGAGGCCTCGACGTGCCGTTCCTCACACGCTTTCTCGAGCGGTAGGCCCGAGGAGGAGACGATGAAAGAGATCAAAGCGCATGCCGGCTTCCCGATCGCGCCGGTCTACGGACCCGACGACGTCGCTGGCGTCGAGTTCGACCGCGACATCGGGCGGCCGGGCGAATACCCGTACACGCGCGGAATCCACAAGCACATGTACCGCGACCGGGTGTGGACGATGCGGCAGTACGTCGGCTTCGGCACGCCGGGGGAGACGAACGCGCGATTCAAGTACCTGATGGCCCACGGCCAGGACGCCCTCAATGTCGCCTTCGACCTGCCGACGCAGCTCGGGCTCGACTCCGACGATCCCAAGGCGGAGGGCGAGGTCGGCCGGGTCGGCATGGCCGTCGACACGCTCGCCGACATGGAAGACGCCTTCGCCGGCATCCCGCTCGACCGGGTCAGCGTGTCGCTCACGATCAACGGCATGGCGGCGCCGATCACCGCCATGTACTACGCGGTTGCCGAGAAGCAGGGCGTGGCGGCGGAGCGCGTCGTCACCACGCCCCAGAACGACATCCTGAAGGAGTTCATCGCGCGCGGGACGTGGGTCTATCCGGTCGATCCCTCGCTGCGTCTCGTCGCCGATCTGATCGAGTTCTCGGCCCGCCACTATCCGCGCTCCAACCCGGTGTCGGTCTGCGGCTACCACATCCGCGAGGCCGGCTGCACCACCGCGCAGGAGATGGCGTACGGCCTCGCCATCGCCGCCGCGTACGTCGAGCTGATGCTCGCGCGGGGCATGGCCGTCGACGAGTTCGCGCCCCGGATCTCGTTCAACTTCACGGCGTGGGGGAAGATCTTCGAGGAGGTCGCGAAGTTTCGCGCGGGCCGGCGGCTCTACGCGCGCATGCTCCGCGAGCGCTTCCAGGCGTCCAATCCCAAATCGTGGATGTTCCGCAGCCTGATCGGCGGCGGCGGCTCGGCCTTCGCCGTCCAGGAGCCCGAGAACAACATCGTGCGCGGCGCCTACATCGCGCTGGCCGCGGCGCTCTCCGGCGCTCAGACCATGGCGTTGCCGACCTACGACGAGGCCTACACGATCCCGTCGCCCAAGGCCCAGCTGATCGCGCTGCGCACGATGCAGATCTGCGCCGAGGAGTCGGGCGCCGCCGACACGGTGGATCCGCTCGCCGGCTCGTACTACGTCGAAGCGCTCACGAGCGCGATGGAGAAGCGGATCGAGGAGGAGCTGGCGAGCGTCGCTCGCATGGGCGGCATCGTCGAGGCCGTCCGGAGCGGCGCGATCCAGGCCGAGGTGGCCCGCCAGGCGTACCTCTTCGAGCAGAAGGTCATCTCCGGTGAGATCCCGAGGGTGGCGGTGAACTGCCACGTCGGCGACGCGGCCGCCGAGGCCGATCGCGACGTGGAGCTCTACGCGTTCGACCTCAAGGCGCACGCGGCCCAGCTGGCCAAGCTCGAGCGTATCCGCGGCCAGCGCGACGGCGGCGCCGTGAGCACCGCGCTCCGCCGCGTCGCCGAAGCCGCGCGCGGCCGCGAGAATCTCATGTATCCGATCCTCGAAGCCGTGAAGGCGTACGCGACGCTCGGCGAGATCGCCCAGGCGATGCGGGACGTGTTCGGCGAGCACAAGGAAGCGGTGAAGTTCTGACGATGGCCTCGTCGTTCGACGTCGTCGGCAAGTCGACCCCGAAGCGGGACGGCCCGGACAAGGTCACCGGCCGGACGCGCTATCTGCACGATCTCGAGCTGCCGCGGCTCCTGCACGGGAAGATCTTGCGCACGCCGGTGCCGCACGCGCGCATCGTCCGGATCGACACGAGCCGGGCGCGCGCGCTGCCGGGCGTGCTCGCGGTGCTGACCGGCGAGGACGTCGAGCAGCGACCCTTCGGCTTCGTCAAGGACCAGCTCGCGCTCAAGCGCGGCAAGGTGCGCTGCATTCGCGACGAGGTGGCCGCGGTGGCGGCCGAGACGGCCGAGATCGCCGAGGAGGCGCTGACCCTGATCGACGCCGACTACGCGCCGCTCCCCGCGGTGTTCGAGCCGCTGGCGGCGCTCGAGCCGGGCGCGCCGATCGTTCACGAGGAGCTCGTCACGAATGCGCATCATCTCCGTTACCGGTTCGTTCACGGCGACGTCGACCGCGCGTTCGCCGAGGCGGCCGCGGTGGTCGAGGACACCTACCGGCTGAACTTCGTCACGCCGGCGTGTCTGGGCACGATGGTCGCGATCGCCGACTGGGACCCCACCGGCAACCTCACCATGTGGTCGACGACCCAGGTGCCGTTCCTGTACCAGAAGGACCTCGGCGAGGCCCTCGGGATCGGCGGGGACCGTATCCGGGTGCTGCAGCCCCCGGTCGGCGGTAACTTCGGCCGCGGCCTCGACATCTATCCGATCGACGTCATCGCCGCCATGCTCGCCCGGGTGGCGCGACGCCCGGTGAAGATCGAATTCGACCGGGTCGAGGAGTTCGTGGCCTGTCCGACGCGAGAGCCGTGCGCGATCCGGTTGCGCACGGCGGCCGATCGGGACGGGAGGCTCCTCGCCCGCGACGCGCACGTGACGATCGACAGCGGCGCCTATACGTCATGGGGGTCGACCACGCCCTACGTGATGATGTCGACGGTGGCCGGGCTCTACCGCGTGCCGAACGTGCGGTTCGATACCACGATCGCGTACACGAACAATCCCTACTCGGGCTCGATGCGCGGCTACGGCAACCCCGAGTCCACGTTCGCGGTCGAGTCGCAGATGGACGACCTGGCCGACCGGCTCGGCATGGACCGGCTCGAGCTGCGGCGGCTGAACGCCACGAAGTCGGGCGACGTCAACCTTCAGGGCTTCGTGCTGACGTCGTTCGCGATGCGCGAGTGCCTCGACGCCGCGGCGGAGGAGATCGCGAAGAACCCGCCGCCGCCGGCGCCCGGATGGAAGCGCGGAGTCGGCTACGCCGGCATGTTCCACGTCGGCGGCGGCGCGCGCATCTACCGCTCGGACGGCTGCGGCGCGATCGTGAAGCTCGACGACTTCGGCAAGGTCACCCTGCTCACGGGGGCGAGCGAGATCGGCCAGGGCTCGGAGACGGTCCTCGCCATGATCGTGGCCGAGACGCTCGGCGTCCCGCTCGCGCGCGTCGACGTCATCAACTCGGACACGAGCGTCAGACCGTGGGACGTCGGGACCCACGCGAGCCGCACGACGTTCGTCGCCGGCAACGCCGCGCGCCTGGCGGCGGACAAGGTGAAGGCGCAGCTCCTCGCGATGGCCGCCGCGCAGCTCGGTGAGCCCGCGTCGGCGCTCGCCGTGCAGGGCGGCTGGGTCTTCGTCGAGGGCGATCCGTCGCGCCGGCTCCAGTACGAGGCGGTCGCACGCGCGGGACACTTCCGGGGCGGGGGCCGCGTGCTGGTCGCGGAAGCGTTCTACGATCCGCCGACCACGATGCTCGACAAGGATTTTCAGGGCAACGTGTCGGCCGCCTACACCTCGGCGTTTCAGGCGGCGCTGGTCGACGTCGATCCCGACACCGGCCGGGTCGCCGTCCGTAAGATCGTGTCCGCGCACGACGTGGGCCGCGCGCTCAACCCGGCCGCCGCCGAGGGCCAGGTGCACGGCGGCATCCACATGGGGCTCGGCTACGCGCTCGCCGAGAAGCTCGTCGTCGAAGAGGGCCAGGTGCTGAGCCAGACATTCATGGACTACGCGGTGCTCAAGGCCGACGATATGCCGGAGATCGTCGTGCGGCTGATCGAGTCGATCGACGCCGAGGGGCCGTTCGGGGCCAAGGGCCTGGGCGAGTCCGGCGTGATTCCGGTCGCCGCCGCCGTCCGCAACGCGATCAAGGACGCGATCGGCGCGCGATTCTTTGAGCTGCCGATCACCGCCGAGCGAGTCCGTTCAATGACCGAGACCACGCGTCAGTCGCGGCAGGAGTCGAGATGAAGCTCTTCGAAGGCGTTCGCGTTCTGGATCTCTCACGCATGCTCGCGGGCCCCTATGGCTCGATGCTGCTCGCCGACATGGGCGCCGAGGTGATCAAGATCGAGGATCCTGACGGCGGCGATCCGATGCGCATGATGGGCCCGCCGTTCCTGCCCGACGGCGAGTCGGCGTACTTCCTCGCGATCAACCGGAACAAGAAGTCGCTGGCGCTCGATCTCGCGCGCGACCGGGGCCGCGAAGTCTTCTACGACCTCGTGCGTCAGGCCGACGTCGTCTGGGAGAACTTCCGGCCGGGGATCATGGAGCGCATGGGCCTCGCCTACTCGAAGCTCTGGTCGCTCAATCAGCGAATCATCGTCTGCTCCGTCTCGGCCTACGGGCAGGACGGGCCGTATCGCGACTGGCCGGCCTTCGATCTGGCGCTGCAGGCGATGGGCGGCGCGATGTCCGTCACCGGCGAGCCGGGCGGACGACCGGCGCGCATGGGCCTGCCGATGGCCGACCTCGCAGGGGCACTGTTCGGCGCGTTCTCCATCTCGGGCGCGCTGTTCCGCCGCGAGCGAACGGGTGAGGGCGCCCACATCGACCTGTCGCTGCTCGACTGTCAGGTCTCGCTCCTCACGTACATCGCGCAGTACTTCTGGACGAACGGGCGGGTTCCGACACCGCTCGGCTCGGGCCACGCCTCGGTCGTGCCGTATTCGGCCCTGCAGACGCGCGACGGCCACCTGATCGTCGCGATCTTCGCCGAGAAGTTCTGGCCGCTCTTCTGTCGCGCGGTCGAGCACCCGGAGTGGGAGCGCGATCTGCGCTTCGCGACCAACCGCGATCGCGTCCTTCACCGCGACGTGCTGATGCCGCTCGTCGAAGCCGCGTTCCGGACCCGGACCACCCGGGAATGGCTCGAGCGTCTGCAGGGCGCCAACGTCCCGGCGACGCCGATCCACACCGTGGACCGTGTCCTGTCCGATCCCCAGGTGCTCCAGCGCGGGATGGTCGTGGAGATGAATCATCCGCGCCACGGCAAGACGCAGACCCTCGGGACGCCGATCAAGATCGACGGCGCGATGGGCCTCGAGGTGACGCCGCCGCCGCGCCTGGGCGAGCACACCAACGAGATCCTCACCCGCCTGCTCAAATACTCGAACGTGAAGATCGCCGAGCTCCACGCGACCGGGGCGATCGCGTGAACGTCGCCGTCCTCGGCGCCAGCAACGGCGGATTCACGACCGCCGCCGACCTCGCGCTGGCCGGCCACTCGGTTCGTCTCTGGGGCCGGACCGCGCAGGCCCTGGGCTCGCTGGCAAAGGACCCCACGATCGCCCTGGCGGCCGAGGGCCGCGCGGGCAGCGCGCGCCTGGCGCGCGTGACGACCGATCTCGCCGAGGCGGTCGCCGGCGCCGAGGTCGTGATCGCGGCGATCCCCGCGACCGGGCACGACGACCTGGCCAAGCGCCTGGCGCCCCACGTGAACGAGCGGCAGATCATCCTGCTGACGCCGGGCACGCTCGGCAGCTGCGCGATGGCCCGCGCGCTCGCCCGAGCCGGCGCGATGCTGCCCTTCGCGCTCGCCGAGACCGGCACCTTACCCTATCTCACGCGCAAGACCGGTCCGGCGGCGGTGTCGGCGCCCGTCCGCGCCGCGAACCTCCCGCTGGGCGTCTTTCCGGCCTCGCGCGGTAAGCAGACGTTCGCGCGGTTGGCCGATCTGTTCCCCGCCGCGCGGCCGTGCGTCGACGCGCTGGACGCGGCGCTGACCAACGCGGGGCCGGTGATCCATCCGCCGCTCGTGCTGCTGAACGCGGGCGCGATCGACGGCGGGCGCTTCGACGTCCATGCCGCGGGGACCACGGCGAGCGTGCGTCGCTTGATCGACGTGGTCGACGCCGAGCGCCTCGCGACGCGAACAGGGTGGGGATATCCGGCGCCCCACTACGAGCTGGCGACCTACTACGAGGAGGCGCGCGCCGCCGAGGGCCTCTATGGCGCGGGGGCTAAGGCCAAGCTCCTCGCCAGCGGGCTCTGGAGCGAGATCCTGACCTTCGACCACCGGTACGTGACCGAGGACGTGGCGTTCGGCCTGGCGCTCTTCGAATCGGCCGGACGCGCCGCCGGCGTCGAGACGCCGGGTGTCTCGGGTCTCCTCCTGACGTTCGGCGCGCTCCTCGGGCGCGAGCTCTCGGGACGGGGGCGAGCGCTCGAGCACCTCGGGCTCGGCGATTTCAGCCGGCGCGAGATCAGGGGATTTCTCGACCAGGGCTGGGAGTCGCCGATGTGGGCGAAGGTGATTCGATGAGCCCGACAGCGCTCGTCCACGTCGTCGTCAGCGGCCTCGCCACCGGCTCGATCTACGCGCTGATGGCGATCAGCCTCGTGATCATCTACAACGCCACCCGCACGCTCAACTTCGCGCAGGGCGAGATGCTGATGGTCTCGACGTTCATCGGCTGGACCGCGCTGCAGGTGCTGGACGCGCCGCTGGTGGTCGCGCTGCTGGTCGCGGTCGTCGCGGCGGCGCTGCTCGGCTTCATCCTCGAGCGTGTCGTCATCCGTCACGCGATCTCGGCCACGCACTTCGACGTGCTGATCATCACGCTCGGGCTCTCGCTGATGCTGCGCTCGGCCGCCGGCGTCATCTGGACCCACGACGAGTTTCCGTTCCCCTCGTTCTTCTCCAACCGGCCGCTGGTCGTGGGGCCGATTCGCGTGGCGCCGGTCTCGCTCGGGATCATCGGCGCCTCGCTGGCGCTCATGCTGGCGCTCGCTGCGCTGTTCCGCTGGACGCGCCTGGGCCGGGCGATGCGCGCGGTCGCGCAGAACCAGCGGGCGGCGCGGCTCATGGGCATCAGCGTCGAGCGCGTCTACTCTTCGTCCTGGGTCATCGCCTCGGTCGTGGGCGCGGTGGCCGGGGTGCTGATCGCGCCCGTCATCTTCCTCTCCTCGAAGATGGGTCTGGTGGCGATCAACGGGTTCACCGCCGCGGTCCTCGGCGGCTTCGGCTCGATGCCGGGCGCGGTCGTGGGCGGCATGCTGCTGGGCGTGCTCGAGAACCTCGCGCCCCTGTATCTGCCGGCGTCGATCAAGCACTCGGTGCCGTTCCTGGTCATGATCTCGATCCTGATCGTGCGTCCCGGCGGCGTGCTCGGACGCGTCGCGCGGCGAAAGGTCTGATGCGACACGCCGCGCTCGCGACCGGCGCCGCGGTGGTGGTGGGCTGGCCCTGGGCGGCGCCGCCCTACTTCGTCTTCCTGGCGAGCCTCATCGCCATCAATGCGATCGTGGCGATTGGGCTCAATCTCCTCTCGGGCTACACCAACCAGCTCTCGTTCGGGCACGCCGGCTTCCTGGCGATCGGCGCATATGCGGCGGCGATCCTCACGATCCGCGCGCCGGCGCTGCCGGTCCCCGCGAGTCTCCTGCTGGCCGGTCTCGCCACCGCCGCGGTGGGTTTGGCCCTGGGCGTGCCGTGCCTGCGCCTCGAGGGCCTCTACCTGGCGATGGCGACGCTCGCGTTCGGCTTCGTGGTCGTCGAGGCGATCCTGAACCTCGAGTGGCTCACGCGCGGCAACGACGGCCTCCACGTGCCCGCCGCGCGCCTCGGTCCCTGGGCCTTCGCGACTGACACCGCCCGGTACTATCTGGTCGTCGCGGTCGCCGCGCTCCTGATCGTGGCCGCCGTCAACATCAGCCGGACGCGGACGGGGCGCGCGCTCCTGGCCGTCCGCGAGAGCGAGATCGCGGCGCAGGCCAGCGGCGTCAACCTGGCCGCGTACAGAACGCTCGCGTTCGTCGTCTCGGCGTTCTACACCGGCGTGGCCGGCGGCCTCTTCGCGCTCGTGGTGGGATTCCTGTCGCCCGATTCCTTCGACGTGTTCCTCTCGGTCGATTTCGTGGCGATGATCATCGTCGGCGGCCTCGGGTCGATCCTCGGCTCGGTGGTCGGCGCCGCCGTCATCACCGCCCTCAACGACTCGCTCGCGGGCTTTCAGAATTACCGGCCGCTCATTTTCGGCGCCATTCTGGTGACCTCCATGCTGTTCATGCCGGGCGGGATCGCGAGCGCGCTCCGCAAAATTCCCTCGATAAGGAGACTTCGATGATCAGCCGTGCAAGCCTTCTGCTGCTCCTGGCCGTCACGCTGAGCGCGCTGCCCGCCGCCGCCCAGCCGGGCGTCAGCGACACCGAGATCGTGATCGGCAGCTCGAACTCGTTCTCCGGCCCGCTGGCCTTCACGGGAGAGCAGATCACGAAGTTCGGCGTCGACCTCTACTTCCGTGTGGTCAACGACGCCGGCGGCATCCACGGCCGCAAGGTCCGGACCGTCTACTACGACGACGGCTACCGGCCGCAGGACGCGGTCGCCAACACCAAGAAGCTCGTCGAGCAGGACAAGGTGTTCGCGATCATCATCCCGCAGGGCTCACCGCCGGTCGTCGCGACGCTCGAGTACCTCGAGGAGAACAAAGTGCCGCTGCTGTTTCCGTATCAGAGCTCTCCGGTGACGCGGGGGAAGCGCTACGTGCTGCAGGGGATGACCCTGAGCGACCGGTCGTCCAAGATGATGATCGACTACCTGGCCGGGCAGCGGAAGCTCAAGAAGTTCGCCGCGCTCTACCAGGACGACGAGTACGGCAAGTCGTTCCTCACCGCCTTCGAGAAGGATCTGGCGCGGTTCGGCCTCAAGCTGGTCGCCGCCGAGTCGGTCAAGCGCGGTGTCACCGACGTGAGCGCTCAGGTCGCGAAGCTCCAGGCCGCCAAGCCGGAGGTGACGTTTCTGGTGCTGGTGCCGGGTCCGGGCGCACAAGCGCTGAAGGAGCGCCAGAAGATCGGCTGGACGGACACGCTCATGGTCTCGACGGGACCGCTGACCGACGAGCGCTACCTGTCGCTCGCGGCCGAAGCGGCCGAGGGTGTCGAAGGGCTGTCGCTCTGGCCCGATCCGCTGACCTCCGATCTGCCGGGTGTCAAGCTCTACCGGGAGCACATGCAGCGCTATTTCCCGAAGAACGAGCCGAATCGGTACTCGATCGCCGGCTACTTCGCGGGGATGCTCTTCGCGGAGGGCGCCAAGCGCGCCGGGCGCAACCTGACGCGCGAGTCGTTGATCGCGTCGCTCGAGTCCGTCAAGGGATTCGAGAGCGGTATCTTGCCGCCGATCACGATCGGGCCGGACCACGAGACCCAGAAGCAGGGGTTCTGGGTGCGCGTCGAGAAGGGACGCTTCAAGCAGCTGACGGACTGGCTCAAGTCCGAGTAGGGCGGTGCTCCGCGTCGAAGATCTCTCGATCAGCTTCGGCGGCCTCGCCGCCCTGAGCGAGCTCGGCTTCGAGGTCCGCGATCGAGAGATCTTCGCGCTGATCGGCCCCAACGGCGCCGGCAAGTCGACCGTCTTCAACCTGATCACCGGGCTCTACCGTCCGCGGGCGGGCCGGGTCACGCTCGACGGTGAAGACTTGCTCGCGCTGGCGCCGCACGAGGTCGCCCGGCGCGGTGTCGCCCGTACGTTCCAGAACACCGAGGTGTTCCGTCAGCTGACCGCCCTGGACAACGTCCTCATCGGTCGCCACGCTCACCTGCGCGCGGGTGTGATTCGCGGGGCCCTCGGGCTGCCCGCGGTGCGCCGCGAGGAAGCGCGGGCGCGCGAATCCGCCCGCGCGCTGCTGGCGCGGTTCGGGCTCGACGGCGTCGCCGCGACCGAGGCGGGCAGCCTCCCGCTCGGCGCCCAGAAGCGGCTCGAGATCGCCCGGGCGCTCGCCTCCGAGCCGCGGCTCTTGCTGCTCGACGAGCCGGCCGGCGGGCTCAATCCGACGGAGACCCAGACGTTGATGGCCGTGATCCGACGGCTGCGGGACGAGAGTGGCCTGACGATCGTCGTGGTCGAGCACGACATGGAGCTCGTCATGGGCATCTCGGACCGGGTGGCCGTCCTCGATCACGGCCGCAAGATCGCGGAGGGTAAGCCCCGCGAGATCGTCGCCGATGCGGCGGTCGTCGAGGCCTATCTGGGGAGCGAGGAAGACGCGTGACACCGGTGCTCGAGCTCGACGACGTCGCCGTCGCCTACGGCAAGCGTCGCGCGCTCGACGGCGTGAGCCTGAGTGTCGCGCCCGGCGAGATCGTCACCTTGCTCGGGGCCAACGGCGCCGGGAAGTCGACGACGCTCCGCGCGGTGTCCGGCCTCGTCCGGCCGACGCGGGGACATATTCTCTACGAGGGCCGCGACATCACGCACGTCCCGGCCGACGCCACCGTCGCCGCCGGTGTCAGCCACGTTCCGGAAGGGCGCGAGATCTTCCCGGAGTTCACGGTCCGCGAGAATCTGCTCGTCGGCGGCCATACCGTGGAGCGGTCCCGGATCGACGAGCGCCTCGAGTCGGTCTTCGGGCTGTTTCCGGTGCTCCGGGATCGCCAGGCGCAAACGGCCGGAACGCTCTCGGGCGGCGAACAGCAGATGCTCGCCATCGGCCGGGCGCTGATGACCCGGCCGCGGCTGCTCTTGCTCGACGAGCCGTCGCTCGGCCTGGCGCCGATGCTCGCGCGCGAGATCTTCCGCGTGATCCGGCGGATCAACGAGGACGGCGTCGCGGTCCTGCTGGTCGAGCAGAACGCGCGCCGCGCGCTGGCCCTCGCCTCGCGCGGCTACGTGCTCGAGACCGGGCGCCTGGTCACGTCGGGCACGAGCGCGGAGCTCTCGGCGGACCCGCGCGTGCGCACCGCCTACCTCGGGCTCGACCGAGCCCGCAGCGACGTCGCGGGCTGACGCGCGCTAGACTCGATGGCCGTGAGCGCCATGTGGCAGCCCGAGCTCGAATCCCTCGACCGCGCGCCGCTCGAGCGTCTGGTCGTCGAGCGGATGCGCGCGACGCTCGCGCGCGTGCTGGCCGAGCCCGCGTGGGCGCGCCGCCTGCCCGGCGTCCGGCCGGAGGACATCGCGTGGGTTGAAGACTGGCGGACGCTGCCCTTCCTCACGAAGGAGGAGCTGCGCGACGCGTATCCGTACGGGCTCGCGTGCGCGCGCCCGGCGGGCTACCGGCGGATTCAGATGTCGAGCGGGACGACCGGCAACCCCATTCTGAATCCCTACACCGCCTCCGACGTCGCGCAGTGGGCCGAGGTCATGGCGCGATGCTACGTCACCGCCGGGGTCGGCCCGACCGACGTCATCCAGATCACGCCCTCGTTCGGGCTCTTCACCGGCGGGTTCGGCTTCCACTACGGCGCCGAGCGGCTCGGCGCGATGGTGATCCCGATGGGCGCCGGCCGCACCGGCCTGCAGCTCCGGCTCATGCGCGATCTGAAGGCGACCGTCGTCACCGCAATCGCGACCTACCCCTTGCGCTTGATCGAGGCGGCGCGTGAGGAACGTTTCGACCTCGGCTCGCTCTCGCTCCGCGTGGGCATCCTCGGCTCCGAGATGTGGTCGGACGAGCTGCGGGCGCGCATCGAGCGCGAGCTCGACATCCGCACCTTCGACATCATCGGCATGACCGAGAGCGGCGGTCCCGGGCTCGGCATCGACTGCGCCGCCCGCGCCGGCGTTCACGTCTGGGAGGACCACTATTACCCCGAGATCGTCGACCCGGCGACCGGCGCGGTCGTGCCCGACGGCACCGAGGGGGAGCTCGTGATCTCGACCTTGACCCGCGAGGGCCTGCCGCTGATCCGCTATCGCACGCACGACCTCACGCGCGTGGTGTCGCGCGGTCGCTGCGACTGCGGGCGCACCTCGCTCAGGCTCGACCGCCTCCGCGGACGAGTCGACGACATGGTCATCTACAAGGGGATCAACTTTTATCCGCGCCAGATCGAGACGACCCTGCTGCGACACGCCGGCGTGAGCCACGAGTACCAGGTGGTGATCGACACGGATGGGGGCGGCGAGCGGATGACGATCCACGTCGAGACCGATCCGGGATGCGATCCGGCGGTCGGGGCGCGCATCCGGCGCGAGCTTCACGACGCGCTCGCGCTGAGTCCGGAGGTGCGTCTCTGCGCCCACGGCGCGATCGAGCGGGCGCAGGGCAAGGCGGTGCGCGTCGTCGATCGCCGGCCGCGCCAGTGACGCTCCTGGCCGGCGTGACCGTGCTCAGTCTCGAGCAGGCCACGACCCTGCCGTTCCTGACCTACCGGCTTGCCTGCGACGGCGCCCGCGTCATCCGGATCGAGAACGCCGAGCGGCCCGATCCCAACCGGTTCGTCGGCAAGGACGTCCTCGCCGAGCCCGCGATGCGGAGCTACTTCCTCTCGAACAACTGCGGCAAGGAGGCCATCACGTTGAACCTCGGCCACCCCGAGGGCCAGGCGCTCTTGCGCGAGCTGATCGTGAAGCTCCGCGTCGACGTGTTCGCCTGCAACCAGCGACCGCGGAGCTACGCGCGTCTCGGGATCGAGCCGCCGGCGCTCTGCGCCGTGAAGCCCGACCTCATCTGGCTCGGGATCACCGGCTTCGGCCCCGAGCACGACGAGGCGGCGTACGATCCGGTGCTCCAGGCGCGCAGCGGGTTCATGGAGCTGACCGGCGAGGCGAACGGCTCACCGCTGGTCTTCGGCCTGCCGATGGTCGATCTCGGCGCCGCCGAGCACGGCTACAGCGAGGTGATGAAGGCGCTCTACCATCGCGCCACGACCGGCGAAGGCTCACGCATCGACGTGTCGATGCTGAGAAGCGCGGTGTCGTGGATGGTCGCGCCCGTCGTGCTCTCGAGCCTCGGCGAGCGCGTGACCCGCAAGGGCAACCGGCATCAGTTCTTCGCCCCGGTGGCCGTGCACCGCACGCGCGACGGCCACGTGTACCTGGCGATCGGCAACGATCAGCAGTGGGCGGCGCTCACGGCCTTGCCCCGCTTCGGCGCGCTCGCCCGGCCCGAGTACGCCGC
>QHSQ01000010.1 GCA_003221615.1 Candidatus Rokuibacteriota bacterium
TACTTCGAGGAGTACATGACGTTCGAATGGGACGAGAGCTGTCGGATCATGTCGAGCAACACGATAGAAACCCCGTCGGGCGATCATGTCGTGCGTACCACCACCACGCACAGCATCTGCGGCGAATTTCGACTCAAGAATCGCCGCACCGATCGGGTGTACTTCTGGCTCTCCAATCAGGACAACCGCAAGTGGCTGTTCGGCGTGGGCCCGATCGACTCCGAGTACGAGATGGTGAGGACGAACGTGCCCAAGAACTCCTGGACGTGGTGGACCCGCGTCAAGCACGCCGCGTACTGGCAATACTTCATGGTCGATCCGGCGACGGGGCAGGGCATGACCCGATGCACGGCGCCCAACGATGGCTCGAGCGCGATCGCGATGCGCTCGTGCCCATGACGCCGACTACGTCGGCCAGCGCAACCTGGCCGGCCCCGCCGCCGATAGGAGGCCGAAGCCCGCTGCTCCCCGCAAGTCGCAGAAGCATCAGGACGCTCGGGTCCGCGACCTTGAGAAGCGCCTGCCTTCGACCGGACCGCGCCGGCGTGAAGCGCGTGAGCTGCGCGCTTTCTCCGGAGAGCATTGCGACGGCGGGGATCCCGGCGTCTTTCATCCTGGAACTCTCCCAGCTGCCATTGGCGCGTCAGCATCCAGAGCGGATCGTAAATCCGCGCCTCCAGCGTCTCCTGCATCGATGATTGGCGGGTGGTTTGTTCCAGTCGGGTGCACGTCGTCACTGATGCCATGGGCGGACGATTCTCTCCCTATCCGGGAACGACGAAGTCAGTACTGATCGTGTTACCGGCTTTTCCAGCAGATCAAGGGTCACCGCGCGGATGTGCGCCAGATCCATCGTTTCCTTGCATCTGAACCGGCGACGCTGCGGTCCAGGTGTCCCGCGTCGCCGGACCTTGGGTCGTTGCTTCGATGCTGCGAGTGCGAATCACGCTTCAGATCGATACCCGGCTCCGTATGGCGAATGCGTTCGTCCGATGAGTCGTTCAACAGAGGCGCCTGGGCACAAAGGCGCTACGCGGGATGCAGCGTCAGCGACCGGTTGCGGACGAGCAGGCTCAACCGCTCCACGAACTCTGCCACCGGCTTCGGGCCGAGGTTCTCCCCCGACCGCAGCCGGATGGAGACGTGCTCCGCAGAAGCCTCGCGGTCGCCCACCACCAACATGAACGGTACCTTTTCGAGCTGCGCCCTTCGGATCTTGTTCTGCATGCGCTCGTCTGCATCGTCGACGTCAACCCGGAAGTCGAGGTCATTCAGCCCCTTCGCGACCTTCCGCGCGTATTCCACGTGCCGGTCGGCGACTGGCATGACACGCGCCTGGACGGGCGAGAGCCAGACCGGAAACGCGCCGGCGAAGTGCTCAATGAGAAAGCCTACAAAGCGTTCGTGGGAGCCAAGAGGCGCTCGGTGCAAGATGACGACGTGCTGGTCACCGCCAGACCTGTCCACGTACGTGAGCCCGAAGCGGTGAGGCATGTAGAGATCCAGCTGGTTGGTGGATGCCGCGAACTGCCGGCCGGTGACGGAGCGAATGACGAAGTCCGCCTTCGGCCCGTAGTGGGCGGCGGAGCCGACCTCGTCGACATACGGAATCCCTGATTCCTCCATCGCCGCGCGGCTGAGACGCTCGGACTCTTCCCACATTGCATCGTCGCCGTGATACTTGTTCGTGTTCTTCGGATCGCGAAGCGCGAGCACCATATGATAGTCCCGCAGGCCGAGGGCATCGTAGTAGTACTGATGCAATCGCATCACGGCGACAAACTCTTCCTTGGCAGACTCGCGCGTGCAATAGATGTGGGCATCGTTTTGAGTGAATCCGCGGACACGCATCAGCCCGTGCAGCTGCCCGGATGGCTCGTAGCGATATACGGTCCCGTACTCCGCGTACCGGATCGGCAGGTCGCGGTAGCTGTGCGGCCGGGATTTGTACAGCATGTGGTGATGCGGGCAGTTCATCGGCTTGAGGTAGTACTCCTCGTCGTCGATCACAAGCGGCGGGTAAAGATCCTCCCTGTAATAGGGAAGGTGCCCAGAGATGTAGTAGACCTCGCTGCGAGTAATGTGCGGAGTGACGACCCGCTCGTAACCGCACTTCCTCTCTGTCTCCTTCGCCCATTTCTCAAGTTCCTCGCGGATGATCGTCCCTTTCGGCAGCCAGAGAGGCAGGCCCCGACCAATCTCGCGGCTAAACGTGAATAGGTTGAGATCCTCGCCGATACGCCGGTGGTCGCGCCTCTTCGCCTCCTCGAGCCGCGACAGGTGGGCGGCCAGCGCCTCCTTGGACTCCCACAGCGTGCCGTACACGCGCTGCAGCATCGGCCGCGATTCCTCACCACGCCAATAGGCGCCGGCGACCCGCGTCACCTTAAGTGCGTCGGGGTCGATCTCGCTCGTCCGACCGACGTGCGGGCCGCGGCACAGGTCTTCGAATTGACCGTGCCGGTAGGTCGAGAGCACGACGTCGCCGTGGTCGGCTTGGTTACCGTCGGGATCGAGCGTGCCACTGAGGATCGCTTGAATGATCTCGAGCTTGTACGGCTGATCCGCGAAGAGCCGCCGCGCTTCGTCCGCCTCGAGCCTCCGGTAGATGAACGGCACGTCTTCGCAGATGATCTCCCGCATGCGCTCCTCGATGCGGGGCAGATCTTCGTCAGTGAGCGGCCGCGGCAGCTCGAAGTCGTAGTAGAACCCATCCTCTGTCGGGGGTCCCGCCCCCAGCTTGGTGCCCGGGAATAGCTCAACGACGGCTTGCGCAAGGATGTGCGCGGCAGAGTGCCGCTGCCGAAAGAGCGCCGTCTCCGAGTACGGGACCTTCGCGGGACCGCTCATAACCGGAGGCCTTCGTTCATCAGAAAACTATACCAGATCGAAATTGCACCTCTCGCAGATGGCAAAGTCCGCCAATCTCTCACGCGTGACCAGCGCCCAGCGGAGCCGCCGGAACCGTTCCCCCTGCCACACGTCGCGGAGTGATTCGGTGGCGAGATCGCCGAGCGCTACCTCGTCACTGTGAGCTAGACAGCGCGCTGTGGAGTCGCATAGACGCGCAGTCGCCGGCACGCGCGTCGCTCGATGCTCTGCGGGCGCTTCGGTTAAGCTGGGCTGCTTGTGATCGTTATGGAGGCGGCACGGCATCAACAGGAAATCAAGGGACGGAACAACTCCCGCCGAGACCGCTAGACGACCCGCCGAAGGCGACTTGGTGCAATGAGTGATCGTGGCCTCTTTCATCTGCCCAAGTTCTGCGAGCGCCTCACCAACCTTTCGCAGGCTGGCCCAATGCCGCTTCGCCTTGACTCTTCGTTGAGGCGATGGTTACGTGAAGACAGTGTCAGGATCTAGCTTTTCGGGCGAGGTGACGCCATGGCTCAACGAAAGACGATCCCTGCTTCCGGAGGCTACGACATCGCCGTCGCGACCGAGCAGATGCAGGACGGCAACTGGGCGGCTGTGGCGACCGTGACGCAGTCGACAGGTACCGCTCAGCGGAACATCGATCTGCCCGTACCCAAGGAGCGGTTCGCGACTGAAGCGGACGCCGAGAACTTCGCCGTCAGAATGGCGAAGGAGTGGATCGAGAAGAATATCCCATCCGAACACTGAGAGCCTTCAGCCGCTTTAGCTGACTGCTCTCGGCCGTCAGTCGCGAGCCCTTTGAGCTGAAAACGGCTCAGCGAGTCTGCTGGGGTGTGATGCCGAGTGGGATGCTGAGGCATCCGCGGTTTCTTCACTGGTCCTGATTCTCGCAATCCAGGATCCCTGAAGAGTTCGCGCGCTCCAAGACCGGCGTCAGGACCGAGCTTCCTTTCACGCCTGTGCTTAGCGCGCTGAACGCACATCACCCGAAAGCGCCAGGCGGAGGCCGAGCCCCACCATCACGACGCCTGCGAAGCGCTCCTGCCACGCAATTAGGCCCGGACGGCGTGCGAGCCACCGACCGAACGTGCCTGCGCCGAGTGCAACTGTACTCAGGACGGCGAAGTTAGACACCTTGGTCACGACCCCGAGCAGGAGGAGTTGCACGGCCACGGGCCAGCCATCGGCGGGATCAACAAACTGAGGTAGGAAGACGAATAGGAAGGCCAGCGCCTTGGGGTTTGTCAGGTTGTTGATCGTGCCCTCGCGTAGCGCCGCTGCATCGGAAATCGACCGCGCCACGGCAGCACTTCGAATGCGCCGCCCGGAGCCAACGAGAAGCCTGGCGCCCAGCCACATCAGGTAGGCAGCTCCGACCCAGCGCAGCATCTCAAATGCGAACGGCGACGCCTGGACCAGGGAAGCGATCCCGAGCGCCAGCAGGAGGACTTGAATGAAGCCGGCCACCAGAGTCATCCCGACCGCACTCATGAAAGCGGTGCGCCGGCCCTGACCGACACCGCGCCCGATCACGAGAAGCATGTCCGGCCCTGGCGACAGCTGGATGGCGAGAGCGGCGGCATAGAAGGCGAGGAAGGTCGGCAGATGGAGCATTGTGGACTCTCCTGCATCACTTGAGCCGTCCGGACTGACGCCCGCACCTTAAATGATACCCCCCGGGCGAGTGCGCACAGCAGGCGCATGGACATCCAGTGGGTCGGTCAGTGGGTCGGTCTGGATGGCCAAACCCCGTCCTCAGAAGAAGAGCGAGCCCGACGACACCGGACTGTGGGAACATTCTGTTGCTCACATTGAACCGCGCCTCTCTATGTTGAAATCATCTTGATGAGCATCCAGCCCGATTGGCTCATGTGGGGCGCGCAAGCTTCAGGCTCTGGCGCAAACCGGGCTGACGTACGTCCAAAACCCGTACGACAAAGAACGGTATCGGCAATTGCAAAAGGTCGCCGCTGAGATTTTCGCCGCTCACACAGGCCACACCCTAACGACCGTCGAACAGTGGTTCACTATTCAACCCGCTACGCCACGCCCAAGGTGGACGTGCGCGGGGGCCTGCTTTCGCGACGGCAAGGTCCTGCACTTGACAAGGGTTCGATAGTTTCATAGACTTCGAAACATGAAGACGATAGCCCGCCTACCGCTAGCGCAGTTATCAGCCGATGAGACACACGTCGAAGCCTTCAAGGCGCTCGCCCATCTCAGCCGGCTCCAGGTCTTTTTCCTATTGGTGAAGGCTGGGCGGGAGATGTCGGTCGGAGAGATCCAGGAGGCGGTCGAGATCCCGGGGCCGACCTTGTCCCATCACCTGGACATCCTGCGCCGGGCTGGCCTTCTCGAGAGCCGCAAGGAAGAGCGGTACATCTATTATTCGGTGCAGCGGGAGCGGGTCACCGCGTTGGTGCGCCTGCTCACCGCGTGCTGTTAGGGGGAGCCATGAGCGCAAAGGTCCATCTCCACATGCACGTGTCGGATCTTGCAAAGAGCCGAGAGTTCTACGAGAAGTTCCTGGGCGGGGACCCCGTCAAGGTCAAGCCCGGCTACGTCAAGTTCCTGCCCGAGTGGGCACCGGTCAACCTCGCTCTTTCCACGGGCGGCCACATTGGCGCGGGCACGATCGACCACGTCGGCGTGCAGGTTGAGTCCGTCGAAACCGTGATGACTGAGCTGGCTCGCGTCAAGGCCGCCGGCCTCGCCGTGATGGAGGAGATGGGGGTCAACTGCTGCCATGCCAACCAGGACAAATTCTGGGTGAAGGATCCCGACGGCGTCGAGTGGGAGGTGTACCACCTCAACTACGACCTCGAGGGCGACGAGGAAGAGAGGAACCGGCGACCTAATCGACTCGCGATGCTGGGCACGACCGCATCCGCGTGCTGCGGCGGCTCCAGCTCCTCGTAAAAGGTCGTAGGTGCCACGGCGGGGGATGACGCCGCGCCTGCTCTGCGGCGGTCGGTAGAGGAAAGGCGGAGATGTCATGAGTGACGAGGCCCTCAAAGATCTCGTCAAACAGAAGTATGGACAGGCGGCGCTCCGCGTCGTCGACGGCTCGACGTCATGCTGCGACAGCACGTCGTCTCAGAGCTGCTGCGACCCGGTGACTTCGAACCTCTACGGGACTGCTCAGACGGCGGACCTTCCCGCTGAGGCCGTGGCGGCGTCCCTCGGGTGCGGCAATCCGACGGCGCTGGCCGAGCTGAAGCCGGGGGAGACCGTGCTTGATCTCGGGTCTGGCGGTGGAATCGACGTCCTGCTCTCAGCCCGGCGAGTCGGCCCGACGGGCAAGGCCTACGGACTCGACATGACTGATGAGATGCTGGCGCTTGCCCGTGAGAACCAGCGGAAGGCGGGCGTGATGAACGTCGAGTTCCTGAAGGGTGAGATCGAGCATGTCCCGCTCCCAGGCGATTCTGTGGATGTCATCATCTCGAACTGCGTCATAAATCTGTCCGCTGACAAGGATGCTGTGCTGGCCGAGGCGTTTCGCGTCTTGAAGCCGGGCGGACGGTTCGCGGTCTCCGACGTGGTCGTGCGCGGTGCGGTGCCTTCTGAAATCCGCCGCAGCGTCGAGCTGTGGATCGGGTGCGTCGCCGGGGCGCTCGAGGAGTCTGAGTACCGCGCCAAGCTCGCGAAGGCCGGGTTCGAGGACATCGACCTGGAGCCAACACGGATTTACACCGCCGAGAGCGCTCGCGACTTTCTATCCGGCGCCGGGCTCGGTGCCGAGGCGATCGCCGCCGTCGACGGCAAGTTCATCAGCGCGTTCGTGAGGGCTCGGAAGCCCTTGTCGTGACCGGTCTCGCCTCGTGAGCGTCGCACCAGGTACGAATCCGCGGGCCGGATGGCACAGCGACCCCATGGTGGCCGCGGTCGTCGCCCTGGGGATCACGCAGATCACAGCCTGGGGCACGAGCTACTACTGCCTCGGGGTCCTCGCGGGGCCGATTGGTCGGGATACCGGCTGGAGCCGCGGCTTCGTCTTCCTCGGCTTCACGGTCGCGCTGCTGGCGATGGGCGTGGTCTCCAACGCCGTCGGCCGTGCGATCGACCGCCACGGCGGGCGCGCCGTGATGACACTCGGCACCGTACTCGTCTCGATTGGCCTGTTCGCGCTCTCGCAGGTGCGCAGCGAAGCCGGCTATCTGGTGGTCTGGGCGTTCCTCGGGCTCGGGATGCGGTTGTGCCTGTACGACGCGGCGTTCGCCGCGCTCGTGCAGGTCGCGCCGTCGCGTGGGCGGAAGGCCATCTCCTATCTGACGCTGTTCGGAGCGTTTGCCTCATCGGTGTTCTGGGTGGTCGGCCACGCGCTCGAGGAACACCTGGGCTGGCGGCAAACCCTTGTCGTGTTCGCACTCATCAACCTAGCGGTCTGCTTGCCACTGCACTGGTTCGGTCTTGCGCGTCGCGAATCGGACCGAAGCTCAGGGCCGGCCGGCGGCCCCGTCGCGTCTCCTGACGGGCCTCCGCTGCAGGGCACGACGCGGTCGATCGCCATCGCGCTCTTCGCGCTGATCATGTCGCTGAACGGGTTCGTGTTCGGTGTGATCTCGGTGCAGCTCGTCCCCTTGCTGGAGGCCGCGGGCCTAGCGACTGCGGCCGCGGTCTGGGTCGCATCCTTGAAGGGAGTGGCGCAGTTCGGCGGGCGGGTGGTCGAGATCGTCTTCGCTCGGAACTTGCGCGCGATCTCCGTCGGCCGCATCGCGATGGGCGTGCTGCCTCCCGCGCTCGCTTTGCTGCTAATGGGCACCGGCAGCCTACCGCTGGTTGTCGCGTTCACATTGCTCATGGGGGCGTCGCAGGGCGTGATCACGATTGTCCGCGGCGCGGTTCCGCTCGCGCTATTCGGTGCTCAAGGATATGGCGCCGTGCTCGGCCTGATCGCCACGCCCGTGCTGGTCGTGAATGCTGCTGCACCAACGGTGTTTGCCTGGATCGTGGACCGTTGGGGCTGGAGGCCAGGACGCGTCTCGCTCCTGGTCGGCTGCTCGGCGGCATGGCTGGCGATGGAGCTGATGTCCCGCTGGTATGAGCGCCAGCGGGCTGCCGTCGCGACAGTCGGTCGGCCCCCAGCTCCGGTTCAGGCCGCCCGCGTCCAATAGTCGATCGTTCCGATGCCGCGACTCAAGCTCCCGACGAGACTTGCGACGCCCGAGGACGCTGGTGTCGTCGCCGCGATCTACAACGAGGGGATCGCCGAGCGAAACGCTACCTTCGAGAATGAGCCGCGTACCGCGGAGCAAATCGCCTCACAGTTAGGAGAACGGAAAGAAGGCTACGACCTGCAATTGACTCAATATGACGAGCGGGGCTGGCGGGCCACGTTCTATACGCAGGCATGGAGCACTGGCGCACCAGTGCACCGCTGAGCGTAGCGTTATGCGCGTGCGACCTCTGATCGAGCCACATAGACCGACTGCTCGGCGCGCCCGCATACGCCGGGCGCGTTCGATCGCCCGCCCACGCGACGATCCGACCGTCGTGCTCGGCCACGACCGTCGGAAAGCGATCCCCCTTGTCGCGCAGTCGTCGCAGACCTGACTGCGGAAGAGGCCGCCGATCTTGGGCCTCTACTCAAACAAGCCTCGGGCTGCACGCAGGAGCTGAGCAATACCGATCAGGTCTATGTGTGCCTCTGGTCGCATTCCGGCTGGGTGCCGGGACACATTCACTTCGTCGTGCAGCCGGCCTGGAACGACGTCCGTGATCGGTATTCCGGACCCTCTCCTGTGCCGCTATCGCCGCCCAAGAGCGGACGACTGATATCACCGGAACCTGGAAGGGTGTTGTGCAGCTTCCAGATCCTCACGGTTCGAGGTCGCGCTGCAGCTAAAGCAAGAAGGTAGTAGTGTGATTGGCATACGCATGGTCAGTGCGTTCCCAGGCAGCGAGTTATACCTGCGTGGAACCATTGATGCCGACAAGTTCAACTGGGGGTCGTTGAATCCGAACGGAAATCTAGCCGTCTTTAGTCTCACGATCGACAAGGCAGGGAAGAAGATGAGTGGCTCCGGTGTTAACACCGACGTCACCGGCCGGCGATCTCTTTATGATGCTCACTCGTGAGGACTAAGGACAGGGGCGATCCACAAGAGCACCCAACTTGAGTGCCTCGCCGACGCCGTGGACCCTCGGGGCCGAAGGCGAAATGAACGACACCGACGCTCGCCTCTGGCACCCCTGGCTCCGCATCAACCGCGTCCTGCGCGTGATGCGGCATACGCGCTGGAGCGGAGATGGTGGTCCCCATCACTTGAAAATAGGACTCGCTGCAGGACACGATGGCTCCGTCTTATCGTGTCTCGGAGTGCAGTTTCACGTAGCCGCATACCCTCAGCGCGAGGAGTGGCGTGAGCACGTCCATTCGACCGGCGTTCGCACTCAGCCTGGGCCTCTAGCGCGCCGGCCCAATCGTGACATCGATCGAGGCGCGGTCGCCCTTGTTCGTCGTCGCTACAGCCAACGGTGGCAGGATGACTTGGACTTTCGAACCGTCAGATGCCCGGATGTCGACCCTTCCGCGGCTGAAATCAGCGAATAGCTTCATGACCGCGGCATAATCCCTTTTAACAACGCCGTCGCTTTCATGATTTCCTCCACTGACGGACGTCGGCGATGGCGAGGTACTTTCCGCGCCGAGACCCGGTAACCTTTTCGACAACAGCCTCCGGACTCAAGCCTCGTGCTTCGGCGCCCTGTTTCAAGGCGTCGGCAGCCGCCGAGACGGCTCGCGTGCCCTTCTGGATCGCCGCGTGCCAGCGGTTTGTCCGCGACGTCCAGGGCTCAGCCGCGCCGCGTCGCGACGCCTTGAGCAAGCTGGCCACAAGCACCCCCGTCAGGATGGTGCTGGCCAGTAACACTTCGGGCCGACGCCGTGCGAACTGGCCGGCGTCCTGCAGCATCGTGGGAAAATCAGCGCCGCGCATGTAAGTCGACATCGACTCCATTCGGGCTCCGGCCCGGTTGGTGTAGGTCGCGATCTGGCGGTCGACATCGTTCTGCCCGAGGTTCGGTGTCGTGTCTTGAAGGGCGCACGCGAGGCGGTGGAGACCGTCGGCGGCCCGATTCTTCTGCTCGGTCATCAGCCAGCTGATCAACTGCCTGGCCCGGCCGGTCAATTTGGCGGTTTGGTCGATGACCGCACTGGCCAAGCGTGTCGACCGGCCGCTAGATCGAGACCCCGCGACGATTATTGCGTGATCGTGCTCATCCTGCGGTGCTGGTGCTCCGGAGGCTCGATTCTCTGGGTTCGCCATCATGGTCTCCCTGTATCTTGAAATTCGCGGCGCCCTGATCACCCCCGACGGTCCAGCGCTTGATGAGGGCTGCCCTGCGGACGCAACCGTAACTACGCAACTCACATGCCAGGCGGGGAGGCCGCGGTCGGTAGGAGTCAGATCCGCGCCTGCTCACCCACGGGTCGACTACTGCGCAGCGCACCGCCGAGTGCTCACCGCCATCGACCGCGACACCCGCCGGCCGCGCGTTCTACAATTTCGCTTAGCTTCGACGCCATCAGCGTGGGCGAAGCGATGAGGCCGACATTCACCCAGAGACGGTTCCGGGACAGCGAGACCTGGCGCCACTCACGCGTGCTCGGCGCGCAGCTATCCGTACGACGGAGAACAGAGGAAATTTGCCCGGGCTCGCCTACATGGATCGATCGTTTTTACACGGCCCCTACCGCGTGGCAAACGTCACATCCTGAGGTGAGGGTGCGCCGGTGCTAGTGATCCGTCGTCGCCTGTGCGATTGGCCGGATAGGAGGCGCTGTTCACGTTGCGGGGCTAAACGCGATAGCCGGGCACACTGACTAGCGTTTGCCCACGGGGTCGGCGAACGGTGCGGATGAAAAGGACGGCACCGCCATGGCCACGCTCGCGACAGCGGGTATTCCGGTGAGCACTGGGGTCGTGCGCCAAGGGGGGCAATCACCCGGTATGACGAGAGTGGACTGGCGGGGCACTTTCTAACACCACGGGATGGAGCGCCCACGAGCCCGACGGGCACCGCATGGGAGCGCACGCCGTGGCGCGCGACGCAGAGGATCAGCTTCCCGCGGGCACCAACGGCGTTCGGCGGTGTGCCGCGGCTCCACCATCGGGCACCGGGATTTGCGCGACCGGCCGTTATGGGGGCGTCTTCCAGAAACTGCAGATTTTTCACGGATTGACAGCGTACCGCCGCGTGATACAAGGACGGCACTTTAGATCCTTATCTTCCGGAAACGAGGTGCCACATGCGGCCACTCGGCATTGATTCGGCCCGACTGCCCGTCGCATGGACGCTCAATGTGGGGCCGATGAAGGCCAAGAAGTGACGGCCCGCCACGAACGAGACAAAGCCCAGGGAGAGGCGAGTCGCGATCGCGAGTCGCTGGACCTCACGGATTGGTGGGCTTACTTGGTGGTCGGGGCGGTCGGGCTGATCCTTGGCGCGCTCATTCTCGACCTGGTCCTGGGAATCGACATGCACGTCGTGCTTTCTGGCGGCATCCTCGCCGCCCTCGCTGTCGGCATTTTCTTGCTCCTACTGCGCATACGGAAGCCGAAGTGAATGCTGGCGCTACCTCACTCGACGCCTTCTACCTCGAGTCCTCGCCACGGTCTACATCCCAAACGCTCCCCAGATTTTCCGGGAAGTCCCGCGAGCGGGAACACTGGCTCCAGAATGATCGGTGCGGTCAGAGCTCGCCAGGCTAGCTCCGGTCAGTGCCTCAGAAGTGACTGATAACTCGGAAATTCGATTCCGGTATCGGATTTGCCCTGGAGTTCTTCTGTCAATGGAGGGCTCCAGAAGGTGACGCAGGGGGAGGGCCGGCGGGGGGGACGGACTTCACAGCCTCGTGGCCGCCCGTCCACGGTGACCCACTACGCGCCTCATGTCACGCAGTGGCTAGGCGAGGATCCTAACCTCTCGGGGGCCGAAATCCTGCGGCGCGTCCGGCTGGCTGGTTATCGTGGTGGCAAAAGCGCGCTCTACGAGCTCGTGAGACGCCTGAGGGTTGGACGCCCTGCAGAAGTGACCGTTGCTGCCGAGAGTCCGCGCGGCCCTGGACCGGTTCAGGGAGTCAGACATCGATGATCAGCCGGGCGCGACAACTTGCGCCACGTGCGCATCTCCCGCTGCGACAGCTCGCCCTGTGTCTCGATTGCGACGAGTGCTTTGAGATTGGCTCCCCGACGTGCCCCGCCTGCAGCAGCGCGACGTGGACCTCGCTCTCGCGGTTCCTGAAGCAGGCCTCGTCGGCGCGTCATCCCGGCCACCGTGAAACGGTGGCGAAACGGCCCGACGACCCACCGGAGATGGTTCGGCAGCTCATTATCGTCAAAGGCGATCGCGCGTATCTCTATGAGCATCTCAAGCGAGGGTTCGCCGGGAACGGGACCGTTCGAGTGCTCCTCGATCGCCGAGTCATAGCGCGACGGGCACGTTCCGAACCCTATGAGGCCGAACGGCGCCAGGCTGATCGCCGCTTGCCCTCGAAGGTCGATGCGCTACTGCGCGCGATTGGCTGGGCCATCGTGCCCCTGGATGTCCCCAAGCATCATCATCGAGACTCTGCCCTCCAGTGACCCAAGCTGCTGGATGGTGTAGTGTCGGTGACCGGGAGCCAGTGATTGGACCTGACCTGCGCCCATTTCGGGCCTCGCTCGTGCCAATTCCACATATGGCAACCTCGATTACGCGGCAAAGGCCAGACCCTGGATGGGGTTCTGGCTGGATCAGGCTGAGGCAGAGCGGGAGAGAGTTGGAGCATGGAAGCCGAGATTGGAGACGCCGCAGGCGCGATCTGGCAATACCTCGACGAACACGGCGTGACGACGCTGAGTAAGTTGAGACAAGGGACCAAACTCCCCGACCAGCTCCTTCTCCTGGGTGTCGGCTGGCTTGCGCGAGAAGGGAAGCTACACCTCGTTCGGGAAGGCAGAACTGTGAGAGTCGACCTCAGAGAGCGCGGGCCAGCGTGACCGTCGGGCCTCTCTCTCACTCGCCCTGGCGCTCGTGCTCTCCATCCTCGCCGCGCTGCTCGCAGATGGTACCGGTCACGTGGCAGCGGGGTTTGGTGCGCAGCTCCAGGCCGGCTGCAAGACGGGATATCTGGGCCATCGGTTCCGCTACGCGTGCTCGAGAGAACCGCCATAGCTGTCACACGGAAGGAGGTGCCGGTGGCCATGGTGGGCCAGGTGGGACCTTTTCTCTCCGTGTAGAGTGTGAGACTTGATTCTGTGTAGGAGATAGTCCCAGGGCCGGTCACCTCGCCCACTTTCCCAACCTTCACGATTGACCCACGTGACCGATACTTGGTCCTCTTCATCGCACCACACCTTTCCCTCTGACCCAGAGAAGGAGGGCGAGGCCCACGTCACCTCGGTCAAATCAGAACTCAGCCCTTTCATCGGGTCACAGCCGTTTCGGCATCTGTATCAAGACGTCGCCATTGACGATCGGCCCGGCCCGTCTTAGGTTCTCCACCAATGCGTGGTGAAGGGTCCACTCCCAGCCCCGCTGGTTCTGGGTGGTCGCCCAACTACCTAGAAGGTTGGGTACCCGAATGTCGCACGCGGAAGTGAGTCAGAAGAGGTCGAGTTCCTACGCTGGTCCGAGGACGTCGACGACCCAGGAACGACATGCTAAAGGGAGCGAGATGCACCTTCTCATCGTGAGGCGCGAGGACCTGGGGTTGTATCAGCGCTTTAGGGCCCAGTTAGCCGCTGATCCGACGGTCAAAGTGATTACAGACCGGCGCTTGGCCGAGCGACGACGAGACAGCCTTGGCCATAAACCAGATCGTCGACGCGGCGATCGTCGTCGCGACGAGCCGTACGTGAGCCTCGCGCTCCGATCAGCAGGCTGGGTTGAGGTCGGTATGCGAACGCCTAACGCCGAGTAGCTGAGAGAGCCGATGAAACTCCGATCCGCCGTCGGCCTGTGTAAGACCATGTGCGTCGGCAAGATGATTCGCGTTCACCGGAGTGTCGCACCAGATGGTAGCCAAAGCATGTGCCTTCTCGATGGCCTTGACGAGTTTGTCCACGATCACGGGCCGCACGGCATCCTGACTGCCGACGCAACGGCGACAGCCTGGAATGGCTATTTTCTCACCGTGGTGTGCCGGTGCGGGTGGTGTTTGAGCGCTGGGTGACATCCGTCGACGCGGACGCCGACCTGATCTCTTGGACGCGGCTCGAAGCGATCAGAAACTAGGAGACATGCGTAGGACACAACGCCCGTGGCTTTGCCCAGCACCGCGTGTGCTGCTCAGTCTCATCGGTGCTCTCACCCCCAATGCGGGAAGCACTCGCCCCTCAAGTGTCGATGCTTCTGGCGGGTGTGGTTGAGCCAGATTTCCACCGAGTAGTCAGTCATAAGATTCCCATCATTTCTCTGGATGGGACGCCTCCGCCGCGTAGGACCTGGGCTCCTGACGCGTTCACGCGATTTGCGACAAACGCTGAGGAAATGTTTCGCCTCGGACGGGCCTGGATGAGATGACCTTTGCCCTGGGCCAAGCGACCCACTTTGTCCAGAATCTCAACCAACCACTGCACGCCGCGTGGGGCGAGACCCGTGCCGAGCATAACGAGATCGAGGCCCAGATGCTCTACCGATCCTGGCAGAAAGACCATGCATACCGCGGCTTCATGCTCGTCAAGAACTACTCCTGCTTCGCATATGGGATCGCCCAGAATTCCTCGCAGCATGCACGGGCACTCTCTTTGACCGACAGATCAGACGCGTCACTGAGATCGCGTGAGACCAGGCTGTCAACGACACGGCAAATCTCTGCCAACGATCTTCTGGAATGCGCTGGGGCCACAGCGGGCGTGGCAGTTATACGGGATCTCGGCACCGTTAAGTGAAACTGGGCATGGGTCGCTCTGCTGATTGGGTCCGTCGAGACACGCGTAACCTTTACTGAGTAATTCCTCGCGGGCCCGGAGCCGTTTCGGTGGCCGTATCCCTACGAAAAGTCGTCATGCTGGGATCGGCACGCCATTTGAAATAGTTGCGTCTCATGATCCCTGCGGTGACCTTCTTCATCGTGCCAACGGTTGGCGCGATCGTATTTGGGTGGTTTTGGCGACACCATCGGGCACGAGTCCGGTCGCGGGACGGCGAAAGGATGCGCGAAACGCGGCGCCAGCTCCCCATAGAACGTGCGCGCGACGAAAACTGGCGGGCCTTTTAGCATTCTCGCAACTAATGTCCGAGTTGCCGCCCCCTCTGATGCGACGCAAATTTCACCGCCTTGGAAGAGGCCTTGCTCGCATGCACTGGCGAGGTCGACGCCATCAAACCGCGTTATTGTTGCCAAGTAAGTCTTTCTCGGCGCGCCCGCTCCATCCGCTTGGCATTCGCCATGCAGACGGGTCTTGATGGGGCGCAAAGGGTTGCGCGATTTTTCTCACACTGCCGCGAGTCGGTACCCCTCACGGGAGGCCGAGGAGGGATATGACAGAAAACAAGACGCTGGACCACGCGAAGGAAGACCTCGAAGAGGGTAAGAGTCCGTCCACGGCGGCCGGCGAGTTTGTCCGGGAGGAGATGCACCACATCCGCGAAGGCAAGCACGGGGCTCAGTCTACTAAGCAAGCGATTGCCATTGGCCTATCGAAGGCCAGGCGTGCAGGCGTCCCGCTCAAACCGCCCAGCAGGGGCCGCACATCGGAGCGCACTCACGAGGCCGCTGAACGCAACTATGAGATCGGCCAGGGCAAGCGGAGGCCCCAGGCACCGTCGCGCAAACGCGCGCGCGCCGTCTCGAAGGCGTTGAAGCGTGAGGGACACGGCGCGGCGTCGAAGGCCGCGCTCTCGCGGCAGGCCAAGCGCTCAGCGCTGGAGCGTCGCAGGACGAGCCGTTCACCTAAGGCCGCGGCGCAGCGGGGCGCGACGACGCGGATGCGTAGGGGCATCGCGAGCGAAGCCGCCCGGAAGGCGGCTCGCACCCGGAAGCGGCGCCGGACTCGTCGCTAACGCGCACTGGTCATCACTGCGACTTCTTCGTCGGGCGCTTCAGACGAACCGTGCACTGGATCACCCCGTTCGAATTGCCTCACTCTCGAGGCCTTTAATCGGCGAGCACGAATACTGCGGCGAAGCAGCGACGTTGACGACGATCGCGTGTTGCACCTGAACGTGCAGAGCCCGGATCACGCGAACGCTGGAGCCAAGCAGAGCGTCAGACCTCGCGGGACCGACAGCGTGTCTGGCCAGCGGGCCACCTGCTCGTGGCAGCCCTCGGATTGGCCACGTGCTCCATGTCCTCCTACGACCGTGCCCTCCATTCGCTCCGCACGTGGATGGACTCGTGGCCTGGAATCGAGCGAGTGGCCGTGGGGATGGCACGCCAAGGCTACGACCTCCAACCCGGTATGACGAGAAAGGCTGGCGCACGACCTTCTACATGACAGGGATGGCCAAGGCGCTCAGCCTGGCGATTCCGCAGACGCTGCTACAGCGGGCGGATCAGGTGATCCAATAGCGCGTGCTGGCCCGCGAGCCCTGATCGTGAGGTTCTCCGTCCACGTTGCCCGCTGGAGGTAGTCCCCGTGCCGTGGTGCTCGTCCAGGCCGGGGCGCTGGTGCGCATAGTGGCCTTCGGCTAGACTCCCGGCAGCATGCGGCTGATCTGACTCGCGGTCGTTTTCGCTCTCAGCCTCACGCTTGCGCCGCTCTTCGCGGAAGCGCAGCAGGCGACCCAGATCGCTCGAATTGGCGAAGTCTTAGAGTTGCTGGATAACGAGACGGGGATGCACTCTTGCTTGGAACCAAAACCAAGCGTCGCCGGGTGGCACCGGCGGCAAGAGGAGGCATCCCCGTGCCCCCGAGAATACCGGCATCGGAGCGGACGAGCCAGAAGCTTGATGAGCTGCTGACCCAAGGCGTGGCCGATGGTGACGCCCGCACCGAGCTGCTGAAGCTGGCCGTGCGCAGGATCGTGGAGGAAGCGCTGGAGGCCGAGGTGGCCGAGGCAGTAGGACGCGGGTATTACGAGAACGGCGCGGCGCCCGGCGCCGGGTACCGGAACGGCTATCGCCGGGGCCGCCTGTCGACGGCGGAAGGCGCGATCGAGTACGGCGTTCCCCAGGTGGCGGACCGGCCGGAGCCGTTCGTGTCGCGGGTGCGGGCCGGGCTGGCCGGCCGCACGGCCGAGCTGGAGCGCCTAGCCGTGGAGATGTTCGCGCGGGGCCTGAGCACGCGCGACATCGAAGCCGCCTTCCGCGACGCCACCGGCGCCTCGACGCTGAGCCGGTCGGCGGTGAGTCAGGTCACGGAGCGACTGTGGCAGGAGTACGAAGCCTTCGCCACCCGGGATCTGAACGAGTTCGCCATCGCCTATCTCTTGGTAGATGGGGTGGCCGAGCGGCTGCACGCCGGGCTGCCGCGCGAGGCGGTGCTCTGTGCCTGGGGCATCACCGACGACGGCCAGAAGGTCCTGCTGCACCTGGCACCGGGCACGAAAGAGGACACGGCGAGCTGCACGGCCTTCTTCGAGGATCTCAAGCGCCGCGGGTTGGCCGATCCGCTGCTCGTCGTCACCGACGGGGCGCCTGGGCTGATCCGCGCCGTGGAGACGTGCTTCCCGCGGGCGCTGCGCCAGCGCTGCCTCGTGCATCGGCTCCGCAATCTTCGGAGCAAAGCCCCCGAGAGCCGGTGGCCGGAGATTGCCCTGCGGGCGCGGGGCTGCTACGAGGCGGCGTCCTCGGCGCTGGCGACGGTGCTGCGCGATGACTTCGTGCAGACGTACGAGCGGGAGCTGCCAGCGGTGGTGCAGTGCTTCACTGACGACTTCGACGCGTGCATCGCGCATCTCCGCTTCCCGCTCCGCCATCGCCGCGTCGTCCGCACCACGAATTTGCTCGAGCGGCTGTTTCTCGAAGAGCGCCGGCGGACGAAGATCATCCCGCACGCGTTCGGCGAGCGGCCGGTGTTGAAGCTGATGTATGCCGCCGTCATCCGCGCCGCCGAGCGGTGGCGCGGGATTGCCGTCGGCGAATTCGAGCAGCGCCAACTGCGAGCGATTCGCGACGAGCTCGGCCGCGCTCACGCCGAACGCGTGGCGCCTGCCGTTGCCGCCAAGGGGACCGCGGCCGTCCGAAAAATCAGAGTCGACCGGTGATCGCCACTGAATGCGTGTCCGCATTGGGCTCCAGATCGACGATCTCGGAGTGGGCCACTATATCGCTATCCCCGAAATCGCCCCGGTCAGCTCGACACCGAGTGCGTCGCCCCCTCGATTATCCAGCGCCGCTGAGACTTGACCACGCGGCCCAGGGAGGTCGGCGATGACGACCGTATCTCGGCGGGAATTCGTGAGCGTGCTGACGGCAGCGGGCGGCAGCCTGCTGCTCGGCTACCGCGTCGGCGAGGGGCAGCGCGTCGCATCCGTCGCCAGCGCACCGGGCTTCGCGCCGAACGCCTTCATCCGCATTGCACCGGACGGCAGCATCACCCTCTTCATGCCACAGGCAGAAATGGGCCAGGGCACGCACACGTCGATGTCCATGCTTTTGGCGGAAGAGCTCGAGGTCACGCCTGAGCAGGTTCGGCTCGAGCACGCCCCGCCGGATGACAAGCTGTATGCGAACCCGCTGTTCGGCGAGCAGATCACGGGCGCGTCATCATCTATCCGAATGTTCTACGAGCCGCTGCGCCGCGCCGGGGCGACGGCGCGTGCCACGCTTATTGCCGCAGCGGCAGCGTCATGGAACGTCCATGCGGCATCGTGCCGCGCGCGCGAAGGCGTGGTGACTCACACGCCAACCGGCCGA
>QHSQ01000011.1:0-44251 GCA_003221615.1 Candidatus Rokuibacteriota bacterium
TGAGCCACGAGACGTCGCCCAGGAAGGTCGGATAGTTGAACTTGGTGGAGATGAACGCGCCGATGGTCGGGAAGAGCAGCAGCCAGCCAAGGCCGCAGGCCAGCCACTTTCGGATCAGATCGGCGTCGATCAGCTCGTCGTTTCGCGACGAGGCTTCACGCAGGGCGGCTTCGGTCACAGTCATGCAAGTCTCGAAGCGAGGATAGCGCGCTCGCCCGGTTATCCGGATCGAATGGGATGCGGGTAGAATCGGCGCCAGCTTTTCCCAGGCGAGGTCACCGACTCCATGTCGACGCCACTTCAGTCGACTGCCACGTGAGGCTCGGCGACGGCACGCGCGTCCGGATCCAGGTCGATCCCGGCCAGACGCCCGAGGTCGGGCAGCGCGTCGGGATCCGCTTCGACAGCCGGCAGAGTAGCGTGTTCAGCTAGAATCCATCCTGAGCGCCGGGCGAGGCGCATTTGAAGGAGACGGCCATGGCGGTCCAGACGACGCGGACGGTCGAGGAGCTCGAGGCGTATTGCGCGCGGTTGAGGGCGGCGGGGCTCGACGCTCCCTGGTCCAGGCCGGGTCCGCTCATCCCGCCCAAGCCGACCGCCACTCAGGCGCGCCACTGGCGCTGGCGCGACATCGAGCCGCTCCTGTTCGAGAGCAGCGAGTACCTGAGCCCGCACCGTGGCGCTGAGCGCCGCGTGCTTCGCCTGCACAATCCGGGAGTCCCGGAACGGACCGTCGCCCACAGCCTCGTGCTGGCGATCCAGTATCTGCTGCCGGGTGAGGTCGCGCCCGCTCATCGTCACTCGCCGACCGCGATCAGGTTCATGCTCCACGGCGAGGGCGCCTTCACGACCGTCGACGGCCAGAAGTGCGCCATGAAGTCCGGCGACCTGGTGCTGACGCCGGGTATGGCATGGCACGACCACGGTAACGAGGGCGGGGCGCCCGTCTACTGGATGGACATCCTCGACTGGCAGATCGTCCGGTTCCTCGAGAACCTGACCTTCGAGCCCTATCCCGACGAGCAGCAGCCGGCGCTCCGGAGCCCGGGGCGTGACATCTACTTCCCGTGGACGGAGGCGTACGCGGCTCTGCTCGAGCGCGCCGAGCACGCTCCTGATCCTTTCGACGACGTCCTGCTCGAGTACGTCGATCCTGCTACCGGCGGCTCACTTCGTCCTACGGTTGCATGCTACCTGCAGCTCCTGCGGCCGGGCATTCGCACGCGCGCCCACCGTGAGACGAGCTGCGCCGTGTACCGCGTGGTGCGCGGGCGGGGAACGACGACCGTCGACGATCAGACCTTCGAGTGGGAGCCCGGCGACTTCTTCGTGATTCCGCCGCGGGCGCGACACGCCCACGCCAACCTGGGTACCGAGCCGGCCGTCCTGTTCACTGCGCAGGACGTGCCGCTGCTCAAGCTCCTTCGACTCTACCGCATGGAGCCCACCGACTGAACCGGTAAGAGTGACGACGAGTTATCGTGGCTCAGCGGAGCAGCTCCTTGAGCCTGGCAACGGACGCCTGTGGAGGGACCCCTATGGCACGCGCCGGATATCGCATCTTCGACGCCGACACCCACATCATCGAGGCCGCCGAACCGATCGAGGCTTATCTGTCGGCCGCCGACCGAGCCAAGCTCGACGCGCTCGGCCCGCTGGTCGGACGCGCCGCGGGCAAGGGCGGCATGTCGCGCTATCGCGTCGGCAAGCGTCCGGACCTCAACCGGATGCTCGGCTCTCGCGATCGCGTGCCGCCGGCCGACGCGGTCACGCGAGGCCTGAAAGACGGCGGGACGCCCTGGGACGTGCGCTGGCAGGGGCCGCCGTTTCCCGACGATCGCGTCAACTTCGACTCGCACGCGCGGGTCAAGGACATGGACATCGAGGGTGTGGACGTGAACATGGTCCTTCCGTCGGGCGGGCTGGCGGCCTTTTCGGGCCTCGATGACGTCGCGGTCGAGCAGGCCATGTACCAGGCCTACCACCGCTTCCTCAAGGACTACTGCGCCCCGTATTCGGACCGGCTCACGAGCGTGCTGCACGTCTCGGTCCGCGACGTCGCGGCATCGGTCGCCGAGATCAGGCGCTGCGGCAAGGAGAGATGGCCGGTCGGCATCTTCCCGGTCTGCCCGCCCGGGATGACGCTCGACGATCCCGACTGGGAGCCGATCTGGGCGGCGGCGCAGGAGCACGACCTGACCGTCGTGATCCACTCCTTCACGATGTCGATCCCGTATCCGCCGGGCATGTGGGACAACTGGGACAACATGTTCCTGGTGCGCTCCGCGAGTCACGTGTGGAACGCCCAGCGCAACATGGCGGCGCTCATCGGATCGGGCGTGCTCGATCGCTTCCCGAGCCTGCGCCTGACCTCGCTCGAGTGCGGCCACGGCTGGCTCGCGTTCTGGGCCTCGCGCCTGGACGAGCAGGCCGAGATGAGCCAGCACGCGCTGCCGCGGCTCAAGAAGAAGCCGAGCGAGTACATCCGCGGGCCGCAGTACTTCCAGAGCATCCAGCTGCACGAGGGCGAGCTGTCCCTGCGCCAGGCCATCGAGGCCATCGGCGAAGACACGCTGATGTTCGCGACGGACTATCCGCACTCGGAGAGCTGGTTTCCCAAGTCGGTCGACGCGGTCCTCAAGTGGACGTCGATTCCCGAGGGCGCGCGGCGCAAGCTCCTCTGGGAGAACGCGGTGCGCTGCTACCGGCGCTACAGCGGCTACACGTCGGCGATTGTCGAGCCCGCGGCCACCGCGGCGCGGTGACGGGGGTGGCCAGGCTCACCCTCACGCTCGCGTGCGGCGATTACGATCGCACCCGGGCGATCCGGACCGGCGAGGTCGAGCCCGACGGCGTCGCGCTGAACGTGATCACGCTGGCTCCGGAAGAGATGTTCTAC
This sequence comes from Candidatus Rokuibacteriota bacterium, assembly GCA_003221615.1. GTDB lineage: Bacteria > Methylomirabilota > Methylomirabilia > Rokubacteriales > CSP1-6 > AR31. Next base: position 2,900 of record QHSQ01000011.1, read on the forward strand.
CGGATGGCGCGGTTTCGCGAGTTCGACGTCTCGGAGCTCTCGCTGTCGACGTACACCGTGCTCAGGGGCCGCGGCGAGCCCCTCGTGGCCGTGCCGGTCTTTCCGTCATTCAGCTTCCGGCACTCGTCGATCTTCATCGGGGCCAACGCCGGGATCATCACGCCCAAGGATCTCGCCGGCAAGCGGGTCGGCGTGCCGAAGTACCACATGACCGCCGCGGTGTGGATCCGCGGGATGCTCGAAGACGAGTACGGCGTGGCACCGAAGGACATGCTCTGGTTCGAGGGCGGCGAGGGATCGCTCGTCAAGGAAGTGGATGTGACCCTCCCGCCGGACGTACGGCATCAGCTCGTGCCGGCCGGGCGGAACCTGGGTGAGATGGTGGCGGCGGGGGAGCTCGACGCGTTCGTCGGGGCCCGCAGGCCGGCGACGTTCGGCACGCGCGTGCGTCGGCTCTTTCCCGACTTTCGCCGGGTCGAGCGCGAGTACTACGAGAAGACCGGCATCTTCCCGATCATGCACACGCTCGTGCTGAGGGAAGAGCTGGCGCGCCGGTATCCCTGGCTGCCGCGGAGTCTCTACGACGCCTTCGTCGAGGCCAAACGGCGGGCCTATGAGCGCCTGAGCTTCACGGCGGCCTTGCCGGTGAGCTTGCCCTGGCTCGTGGCTGAAGCCGAAGAAACGCGGGCCCTGATGGGAGACGATCCGTTTCCCTACGGGGTCGCCCGCAATAGAAAGACGCTGGAGACTCTGGCGGGCTACACGTTCCGGCAGGCGCTCGCGCCGCGCCGCCTCGAGCTCGAGGAGATGTTCTGGGAGTCGACCCTGGCGATCTGAGGCTTCCGAGCCGGACGTTTCAGGCGCGGTCGACCAGCACGAACACGCACCCGACGTCCGAGTGCACGTCCTGGTCGACGCTTCCGGCGCTGGCCACGCTGGCCCAGCCGGGCCCTAATCGCCGTCCCGCCTGGACGAGCTCGCCTTCGAGGATGAACACGAACTCCGGCCGCTCGTGAGTGTGCAGCGGAAACCGTGCTCCCGGCTCGAAGCGGACGATCTGCATTTCCCAGCCGTCGGTGACCGCGATGTCCTTCACGTAGACTCCCGCGGCGAAGCTCGAGGGCCTCCACGGCAGCTCGGTCGTGTTCACGCAGCTCACGGCGCCATGCTCGAGCATGCCCGGCTCTAGAGCCCGACTTCTTTCAGCTCGAGGCCGGCGGGCAGCCGGCCGCCGGTGTTCGACGCCTTCACCAGGCCGAGTCTCTTCATCAGGCGCAGCGCCTGGAAGCCGAAGTCGTATTCCTCGGATGAGTGACTGAGTCGCAGGAACTGGGGATGGTGGTGATGGTTGTTCTGCAGGCAGGCGCTGAACGTGGCCGTCACCGGTAGCCAGTCGCTGATGTTCATGGCGTTGTCGTCATCGTAATAGCGTCGGGCGCCGAACCGTCGGTCGTGGGTCCAGTAGTTCTGCATCATGTTCGTCCACAGACCGACGAGCCGTACGCTGCACCATAGCGCGAGCGCGTACACCCAGTCCGACACGAGCCCCCAGACGAACGCGAAGCTGCTGAATTGCGCCGCGACCGCGAAGGCCGGGCTCGCCGCCACGCGCATGGGCCAGCTCTCGAGGATCGGGTCGCGGGCGAGATCGAACTGGCACCGATACGGGAACAGGCACAGGTAGAGCGTCTTCCAGAACCCGTCCGCGCCGAGCTTGTTCGGATCGCCGTCGCGATCGGCGAAGGCGTGGTGATGACGATGGCGGTTCACCCACGAGCGCGGGTTGACGTAGATCGCGACCGCGTTGCAGAGGAGCGTCGTCGATTTGACGAACCATCCCTTGAACTCGAGCGCCCGATGCGCGATGCCCATGTGCAGGATCTCCGGCAGATAGATGCCGACCAGCACCCAGATGAACAGGAGGTACAGCCCACCGACCAGAAGGCCTCCGCTGGGACCCAAGTGCGACGGCGCGAGGAACGCCGAGACGAGCGCGTGCAGGATCACCAGCGTGTAGCCGACGACGTTGTAGATCCTCATGGGAGTCTCTCAAAGGCGAATCTCGACATAGCTCCTCCGACTCACAATCATTCGTCCAGATTCAGAGCGGGGCCCGGTGTATCTGGGCTCCGCACGACGTGACCACATCGATGATATGTAAGGACGGCGCTCTTAGGGAAGAGATAACGCGCGCCCGCCGGGGAGCCTCGGCTATATGTGAATCACGACCTTGAGGGCGTTGCCGATACGCTCCGTGTAGGTGTGGAACGCATCGTGGATCTGGTCGAGACGGAAGTGATGCGTGATGATCGGATCGGCCAGGATCTTGCCCTTGCTCATGAGCTCGAGCGAGCGCCCGCAGTTCATGCCGCCCTCTCCGCGCGCCGCGTAGATGCGCACGTTCGAGCGCACGGCCAGGTTCATGTCGACCTCGACCGGGCCTGCATACCAGGCGACCACACCGATGCGACCGCCGCGCTTGACGTTCTCGAGCGCTTCCTGCATCGAGCTGGGCCCACCGGCGCACTCGAGGACGCAGTCGGCGCCCCGCCCGCCCGTGATCTCGCGCACGCGCTCGCGGAGGTTCTCGGTGCGGATGTTGATCGTGTGGTCGGCGCCCAGTTGCTCACCGATCGCCAGCCGCGAGTCGCGGGTGCCGGTGAGGATGACCCGCGCCGCGCCGAGCGCCTTGCAGAGCTGCACGGCGATGAGCCCGATGGGACCCGGGCCCTGCACCAGGACCGTCTCGCCCGCGACGTAGCCGCCCATCAGGTCGATCGCCCAGAGGGGCGAGGCCGCGGTGGTCACCATGCAGGCCTGCTCGAAGGAGAGGTTCTCCGGCAGTCGGTAGAGCGTGTTGATGTGATTCACCGCGAACTCGGCGAACCCGCCGTCGCAGGTGAGGCCCTTGGCGCGGTGGCCCTTGGAGACGTCGCCGTAGTTCAGGCAGGACGTGTACCAGCCCTTGATGCAGTTCTCGCAGCGGTCGCAGCCCTTGTGCACCTCGACGGCGACCCGGTCGCCGATCCGGACCTCGTCGACGCCGGGACCGAGGGCGGCGACCGTCCCGGCGTATTCGTGGCCCATCACGAACCGACCGGCGGGCTGGCCCTGGAGCGTGCGATGCAGCACCTTCACGTCCGTCCCACAGATCGAGGCGACCTCGACCTTCAGCAGCACCTCGCCCGGACCCGGCTCGGGTCGCGGCCACGCCTCGACGCGCATCTGGTCGGCGTCGTGAAGGATCACGGCTTTCATGGTGGAAGACGTGGGCATAAGCTCCCTCCGCCCGCGGTCAGGCGGGCGCTAGCACGTTAGCATAGGGCCTTCGACGCGGAGGCCTTGCGCCGGCGTCCACGGTTCAGTAGCTTCACATTCCATGACAGCTGACGGGAGGATCGAGTGACTCGAGCACTCGTTGCAGGCTTCGTCGTGACGTGGCTCGTCGCACCGGTAGCCGCCCAGACCGCGACGTTCACGCCGGATCCGGTCGATCTCCCGGCCGCCAAGCGCGAGGCCGCCGTGACCTGGTACACCTCGACGCCCGTCAACACCGCGCAGAAGATCGCCAACATGTTCCAGGCCGAGGCCGGCATCAAGGTCGAGCTCTTTCGATCGGGCGGCTCGGCGGTGCTCCGGCGCTTCATGCAGGAGATCGACGCCCGGCGCGTGATCGCCGACGTGATGACGATCTCCGACCCGGCCGAGGTCCTCACCTTGATCAAGCGCGATCTCGTCGTCCCCTTCCGCCCGCGGCACTTCGACAGGATCCGGGACGAGGTGAAGGACCCGAAGGGCTATCACGTCGCCCAGCGGGTGAATCTGGTCGGCTTCATCGCGCGCTCCGACAAGGGCGTGCCGCTGCCGCGGAACTGGACCGATCTGACCGATCCGAAATACAAGGGGCTGCTCGTGATGCCGGACCCGTCGTACACGGCGATCCAGCTCATGGTGATCGGGACGCTCTTGCGGAAGTACGGCTGGGGCTTCTACGAGAAGCTACGGGCCAACCAGATCATGATCGTCCAGAGCCATCAGCAGGTGTCGGAGACGCTGACGCGCGGCGAGCGGCTGATCGCGGCCGAGGGCGCCGATCAGTTCGCGTGGCTCGATCGCAAGGCCGGCCACAAGATCGAGACGATCTGGCCGATCGACGGCGCCTTCGCCATCGGCGCGCCGACGGTGGTCATCAAGGGAGCGCCTCATCCCAACGCGGCCAAGGCGCTCGCCGAGTTCATGATCAGCGATGCCGTGCAGAAGCTCCTGCCGAGCGAGGGCATCTACGCCGGCCGTTCCGACGTCGAGCCGCCGCCGGGGAACCCGCCGCTGGCGCAGATCAAGCTCATGCCGGTCAACTACGAGCAGATCGAGAAGGACGCGAAGAGCCTCAAGACCCGGTTCAACGAGATCTATCAGTAATCCGGAGGCGCGCACGACCTCACGCGATCTTGATGATGCCCGGCTCCACCGGCTTGAAGCGCTCCGATACTTGAGGATCGTGGCCGGCGACGACCAGCTTGGCGGATCCGGCGAGCCGATCGATCGTGTCGAAGGCTGTCAGCATCTCCGGCAGGCTCGTGATGATCTGCACGGGCTGCCGGGTCTCGACGTTGTGATAGAAGTGCGAGGCATCCGACGTGAGCACCACGGGGCCGCGCCGGGTCTCGACGCTGACGATCTGCAGTCCGGCCGTGTGGCCGCCGACTCGGTGAACGCGGATACCCGGCCACACCTCGTGGTCACCCTCGACGATGCGGATCTTGTTGCCGTAGTTCAACGTCGTCAGGTGCGCGAGCGCCTCGACGTTGGCCGACCCGCGGAAGGCCGGCAGCCGCCCGAACGGCCCGGTCCAGAACGCGACTTCTTCACCCTGGATCCAGAACTCGGCGTTCGGGAATAGACTGTGGCCGGCCCAGTGGTCGTAGTGGAGGTGCGTGATGAGCGAGATCGGGATGTCGCCAGGCTTGACCCCCGCGCGCTCGACCATCGCCGCGGGGCTCACGTAGTTGCGGATGCCGCGGGCGCGCGCGTCGTCGTCGCGGAAGCCGGTGTCGACCAGGAGCGGCTGGGGCCCGCCGAGGATCAGCCACACGAAGTAGTCGAGCGTGAGCTTGTCGTGCGAGGACTCGCGATAGAAGAACTGGCACTTCGTCGTGTCTCGCTCCCCGTACTTGAGCGCAAAGACTTCGTACATGGCTGGTCGCCCTCCTGGCGGGCAACTGTACTATGATCGGCCGTGTGAATCCGGCCGTTTCGACGGGTGAGGAGTCTTGACATGACCAAGCGCGAGCGCGTGATGGCGGCCTTGCGCGGCGCCCCGGTCGACCGCGTGCCGGTGAGCCTCTGGCTTCACAACTTCGCCACCGAGAACTCGGCCGAGACGCTCACCGCCGAGACGCTCCGGCTGGCCCGGCGCTTCGACTGGGATTTTCTGAAGCCGCAGAGCCGGGCGCAGTGCTTCGCGGAGATGTGGGGGCTTCGCTACGCGCCGTCGCGCGAGCGCGCGACTCCGTACACCGTGACGCAGGCGCCGCTGGCGACAGCGGCGGATCTCCGCCGGCTCGAACCCGCCGACGCGAGAACCGGGGCGCTCGGCGAGCAGCTCCAGGCGCTGCACGCGATCCGCAAGGCGGTGGGGATCGAGACGCCGATCATCTGGACGGTGTTCTCGCCGCTGATGGTCCTGCCTTTTCTCCTCCCGGGCGGCCGGCCCACCGTGCTGTCGCTGATGCGCTCGGAGCCGGCGGCGGTGGATCATGCGCTGGGCGCGATGGCCGAGACGCTCGCGGCCTACGCGCGCGCCGCGGTGGCCGAGGGCGCCGACGGCCTCTTCTACGCCACCAACATGGCCACCGGGGAGCTCTCCACCGCGGAACAGTGCCGACGCTTCCAGCGGCCTCACGATCTGCGCATCCTCGGCCAGGTCGAGGGCGCGCCCTTCAATCTGCTCCACGTGTGCGGGGAGGGGATCCTCTTCGACGAGTTCGTCGACTATCCGGCGACGGCGTTGAGCTGGGCCACGGTTCCGGGGAACCCGTCGCTGAGCGAAGCCCACCGGCGCACGGGACGGGCCGTCGTCGGCGGGCTCCCCGCCAAGCCGGTCATCAAGGGCCTACCGCCGGCGGAGCTCGAAGCCCGCGGCCGACGCGCCATCGCCGAGATGGCCGGGCGCTTCCTTCTGCTCGGCCCCGACTGCTCGATCGATCCCGACACCCCCGAACCGGTGATGGACGCGGCCACGATCGCAACCCGGTGAGGCGCGTCTGATGGACCACACGTTCCTCGTCGACACCTACGCGAGCGAGCGTCTCAAGACGCTCTCGGTGTGGGCGATGTTCGACGACGGCGACCTCGACATTCGGCCGCACCCGAATCTCGCGCGTGACCGCACGTTCCGCGAGCACATGGTTCACCAGTGCCTCAGCGAGGACAAATGGTTCGCGGGCATGTTCGGGATCGACGTCGGCGCCCCGCCGCTCGCCGCCGAGGAAACGCGCCTGGCCTTTATCCGCCGGTACGCCGAGGATTCGGCCAAGCGACTCGCCCGGCTCCGCGAGAAGGATGCCGGGTGGTGGAAGCAGGACGTCGCGTTCTTCGACACGATCCACAGCCACGCCTGGATCATGGTGAGACGGATCGCACACACCGCGCATCATCGTGCGGAGCAGACGACGCTCCTGAGACTCCTGGGCCGTCAGGTCTGGAGCGTATACGGGCCCTCCGTGGACACCGGCGGGCTGCCGGCGGACGGCGCGCGCACAATCTACGCGTATCCGAACCTCGAGGCACTCATCGCCGGAGAAGCGCGCGGCGGGGAGAAAGCGAAGCTGCCCGGCCCAGGCTCGCACCCGAGCACAGAGCGCCCTGATCAGTCGTAAAAAAACACGGCGAACCGGAGCGGTATTAGAGGGTGGCGCGGGCGGCCCGCGAACCGGGGAGGTATCGGAGGGGGCGTCTCGCCCCCTCCGATCTACATAACCGGCGAGCTGAACTCTCCACCCATCGCGACGAGCGCCCACGGCGCGGCCTGCGCGTCCCAGCTGAAGCCGATGTGGGCCGCGAGCGCGTGCTGGTCACGAAAGAGGCGCTGGATCGGATAACGATCGTAGATGCCGTTGGCGCCGGCGAGCGCATGGAGAGTGTCGACCGCCTCGGTGCAAAGCTCCATCGCATAGGCGACGTTGCGCTTGAAGCGCAGCTTTTCCTCGAGCGTCGGCACGCGGGTGTCCCGCGCGATCCGCTCGGCCTCGATACAGTCGGCGCGGATCATGAGCCGGGCGCCGTCGACCATCGCGCCGGCGCGGGCGACACGAAGCTGCACGGCCTGGAAATCACGCATGCGCATCGCGGTGTAGCTCGTGCTCCGCTCGCGGATCGCCTCGAGCGTCAGCTCGAGCGCCGCCTGAGCGTTGCCGACCCCGGCTCCCGCCAGGCAGTGCGACCCCAACGCGGCCAGCGGTACCTGGTAGAGGGGATTGGAGTTGACCTGAGCTCCAGGAAACTGGCTGCCGCCGCGCGCCAGGTACATCGACAGCGCGCGATGCTCGGGGACGAACACGTCCCTGGCGCGCACCGACTTGGAGCCCGTGCTGCGCATCCCGAGCGTGTTCCAGTCGTCGACGATCTCGTAGTCGCTCTTCGGCACCAGGCACATCCGATGATCGATGACGCGCTCGCCCTCGCGGACCATCACCGCGAGCATGTTCCAGTCCGAGGCGTCCACTCCGCTCGAGAAGTTCCAGAAGCCACTGATGACCAGGCCGCCGTCGACCCGGCGCCCGCTGCCTTGAGGGTAGGCGATGCCCGACGCGATCAGGGCATCCGGGTTCTTGCTCCAGACTTCTTCCTGGGCGCGCTCGTCGTAGAGCGCGAGCATCCAGTGATGGACGCCGAGGTTGGCGACGTTCCACCCCGTCGAGGCGCAGCCCCGGGCAACCTCGGCCGGGATGTCGAACAGCGCCACGAAATCGAGCTCCATGCCGCCCCAGCGGTGGGGCTGATGAAAGCGGAAGAGCCCGGCTCGATGCAGGTCCTCGATCGTCTCCGCCGGCATCTGGCGCGCGGTCTCCGCGCCGAGCGCGCGCTCGCGCAACGCGGGCACCAGGGCGCGCGCCCGGCGCATCGCCTCGTCGTAGCCGACGTCGGCGAAGCTTGCCGCCGCGCGCCCGGGTCCGGTCATGCGCGGATGCTGGCGACCTGAGGCATCTTCGAGTAGTTCTCGCCGCCCCAGTCCGTGACGTCCTTCATGCCGAAGAAGTTGAGCTCGATCGTGAGCCCGTTGGGGTCCTTGATGAAGATCTGATAGAGATCGAATTCCGGCAGCGAGCGCGGCTGGAAGTCGATCCCGCGCTCCTTGAAGCGCCGGATGAAGTTGCCGGGCTCGGTGGCCAGGAACGCGATGTGATCGACGACGCCCGCGTGATCCGTCGCCGCGTTCTTCGGCGTCCCGAGATAGTACATGTCGGCGTTGTCGATGCCATCCGGCCCCATGTGCACCTGGATCTTGCCGTTCACTCCGAGCCAGTAGCCCGGGAAGGGGAAGGTCGGTCGCGGCATGACCTGGAAGCCGAGCACGTCGCAGTAGAAATCTTTCGTCTTCTCGAGTTCGTTCGCCCGGATGAAGTAGTGGTTGAGCTCCGTCAGCGGCATAAAATCCTCCTCTCGTGACGCCGATGTTACGCGAAAGCGCGAGGTCTGCAAAGCGGGTCGACCTCTGGACCCGGACCGACATCCGCCGTATCCTCCGGGCCAGGAGGGAGTCATGGACCCGAACGTCAAGAAGACCACGCTCCGGATGATCCCGTACGGCCTTTACGTTCTCACCGCGGCGCACAAGGACGGCCGCATCTCGGCGGGCACCGTGAACTGGGTCACCCAGGCCTCGTTCGAGCCGCCACTGGTGGTGGTCGGCGTCAAGACCGACTCCGCGGGGCACGCTCTCATCAAAGACACCAAGGCCTTCGCGCTGAACGTGCTCGGCAAGGGCCAGCAGGCTCTGGCGTTCACGTTCTTCAAGCCCGCCGAGAAGAAAGGCGACACCATCTCCGGCGAACCCTTCCGTCCGGGCAAGACCGGCGCGCCGATCCTGGCCAGCACACCGGCGTTCATCGAGTGCTCGCTCGAGACGACAGTAGAGATGGGCGACCATTCGATCTTCGTCGGCAAGGTGGTCGAGGTTGGTCTGGCCAAGACCATCGACGGACGGGCCGACGACGCGACCCTGTGGATGAAGGAGCTCGGCGACAAGGTCTTCTACGGGGGCTAAGCGACCTCACTCGCGGCGAGCTTGACCTTCGTGATCGACTGATCCGGGTGCGCCGGGTTAGGGACGAGCCGTCGTCCTCTAGAATCTACGAAAAGGTCGAGCTTCTCGAGCACCGTCTGTCCTATCAGGACTTCGTCGCCGAGTATGAGGGCTTCCTCGAGGGTGTCTCTCCCGTCGATCTCGACGACGAGAGGCTCTGTCACGCTGACGGCCTCCGTGCGTCCATCCGCGTGCTCGGCCATCCGCTGGCCTCGAACGCCCAGACCGAGACGAGCCGCGACTTGCGGAGGGATGACCGTGCGAACGGCGCCGGTGTCGACGAGCGCGTCCGCCTGGTAGGTCCTGACCTGGTCCGGCGTCAGCATGCCGCGCCGGACCATGCCCTCGTCGACCGCGTTCGTCAACCTCACCGCGACCCGAACCTCGCCCATGCCTGACTGTGACCGACCCAATGATCAGGCACCTCCTCCCGTCCTTCAATTGTCGACGCTATGATACGTACTGCTGGAAGGACTTCAGAGCGCTCAGAAGCTGGTCAGCCCACTCGACTGCGTTGTTCGGCGCTCGGGTACCATCCAGGCCGACCCTCAGATAGTAAGGGTAAAACCCGCCAGACCCCGAATGGTGACCGCTTCGCCGATATGTGCGGCGTTGTGTCGGAGCGCAGAACTCGCGAGCTGGTCGGCGCGAGTCCAGCCTAGCCAGGGGTATTCCTTGCCCTCGACCCAGTCACGGAACGCGCCAGCCACCGCGCCGCGCTTGATGTCCCCCGGGCCGATCACCTCGTCCCACGCCTCGGTCCGAAGCGTGCTTGCGACCTCGCGGGTCCGGAGTCCCACGGCTGAGCGGTAGGCCCGCACCGCCGCGATATCGGCGCGCGCCGTCATCTCGGTGACCTCGTCTTCTGTCATCCCGGTCCCGATGATGCGCCACGGTACCTTCATCCGCCGCATCCACTCGTCGTCGAGGACCTGATCCCGACCGGCGACAACGGGATTCACCGCGGCGTCTTCGGTCCGCGCCATGTGCCAGAGCAGCCAGATGAGGGAGTTGAGGCCCGTGGCCGGGCGCATCCGCATCTGGTCGTCGCTGAGCTCACTGAAGATGCGCTGGCTCGGGAAAACGTGACCGCTCACGTCGCTCGCATGCACCGCGGCGTGTTGCCGCAGGAAGAAAGTCAGAAGATCCACGCCGACCTCCGACTCAGCTTGTCAAGTGCGCGCCGCCCATCGGGATAAGGGCGAATCTCCGGAGCGCTACAACGCGAGGCGGTACCGCTCCGGATCCTGGTCGAACATCTCCTTGCAGTGGCGGCAGCAGAAATACACCGTACGTCCCGAGAACTCCGAGCGGAACTTCACGGTCGCACCGTCGACGATCATTCCACAGATCGGGTCCTTCGATTCGATCCGGACGGTGGCCGCGGCTGGCTCCGCCTCGGCGTCGCGGACCTTGTCGCTCCGGCGATGCTGGATGATCTCGGCGAGAATGCTCACCGCGATCTCCTCGGGCGTCACCGCGCCGATGTCGAGCCCCGCCGGCGCCTTCAGCCGGCTGCGCCGCTCCGGTGGCACGCCGCGCTGCTCGAGGCGCTCGAGGATCACGGCGGCGCGGCGACGGCTCGCGACCAGGCTCACGTAGACCGCGTCGGTGCGGAGCACGCGATCCAGGACCTCTTCGTCGGAGTCCGCGTGCGTGGCCACCACCACGGATGCGCGTTCCGTGAGCGGCTGCTGCTCGAGGCCCGCCTGAACGGCGTCGGGGGCGAGCGGGACGACCATGAAATCCGCGGCACGACCGAGGGTCGCGAGCGTCTCGACGACGGGCCCGTGGCCGACGAGCACGAGCAGGGGCTTGGGCAGATAGGGCTCCACGTAGATCTCCAGGGTGCCGCCGCTGTGACACGTCATTTCGTACTCGAGCACGCCCTCGGTCCGGCCCGGGATTCGACCGCCCTCGCCGTAGAGGCCGATGAGCCGCGGCCGGCCATCGCGGAGAGCCTCGAGCGCTTCGCGCACGACGACGGGCTCGGCGCAGGCGCCGCCGACCCATCCCTGCACGCTCCCGTCCCCGCGAACGAGGACCTTCGCGCCGGGCTTCGCCGAGGTCGGCGCCTCGCAGCGCACGACCGTGGCCAGCGCGAACGCCTCACCGGCGCGCTGAAGCTCGGCGGCCAGCGCGACCAGCGTGTCAGCCACGCCCGGCCGCGTCCTTCACTCGGTCACGCCCTTCTCGCGCAGGAGCTTCCACACCTTCGCCGGGGTGATCGGGATGTCGATGTGGCGAACGCCGAGGTGCCACAGCGCATCGACCACCGCGTTGGCGATGGCAGCCGGTGCGCCGACCGTCGCCGACTCACCGACACCCTTCGCCCCCAGCGGATGATGCGGCGAGGGGGTGACCGTATGCCCGGTCTCCCACTTCGGCGTCTCGACGGCGGTTGGCAGCAGGTAGTCGATGAAGCTTCCGCCGCGAATGTTGCCGATCTCGTCGTACGAGATCTCTTCGAAGAGCGCCGGCGCCAGTCCCATCGTGAGACCGCCGTGGACCTGGCCCTGCACGATCATCGGGTTGATGATGTTGCCGCAGTCGTCGATCGCGACGAACCGGCGGACCTTCACTTCGCCGGTGCCCGAGTCGACGTCGACCACGCAGATGTAGCTGCCGAACGGATAGGTGAGGTTCGGTGGATCGTAGTAGCTGACCGCCTCGAGCCCGGCCTCCATTCCTTGAGGGTGGTTCGTGTACGCCGCGAACGCGATGTCCTGGATGGTCTTCGACTTGCCCGGCGCGCCCTTGACCGAGAACTTCCCGGGCTCCCACACCAGATCGTCCTCGGCCACCTCCAGCAGATACGCGGCGATCTTCCGCGCCTTGTCACGCACCTTGCGCGCCGAAACCGCCGCGGCGGCGCCGGCGACCGGGGTCGAGCGGCTCGCGTAGGTACCGAGGCCGTAGGGCGCCGTGTCGGTGTCGCCTTCCTCGACCTGGATGTCCTGCGCCGGGATCCCGAGCTCCTCGGCCAGGATCTGCGCGTAGGTGGTCTCGTGGCCCTGGCCCTGCGACTTCGTGCCGAAGCGCGCGATGGCCTTGCCCGTCGGGTGCACGCGGATCTCGCAGCTGTCGAACATCTTCAGACCCAGAATGTCGAAGTGCTTGGACGGGCCCGCGCCGACGATCTCGGTGAAGCTCGAGATGGTCGTTGGCCGGGTCACCGTGGGCGAGGTTGCCGCCGACGGTGGCTAGATTTCGCACGAGTGGATCCGCGATCACCTTCGAGGTGTCGTGGAGCAGCGGGTAGCGGGTCCGCACGAGCTCCGATTCCTCGAGCTGGGATTCGCGGGTCAGCGCGCCGATCTTCAGGAAGCCGCCATCCTCGCGGATTCCCGACAGGCCGGGGATCCCGTTGATGTCGACCAGGTGGGCCGGGCTGGCGAGGCGAAGCTTCATCAGCGGGATGAGACTCTGGCCGCCGGAGAGGACCTTGGCGTCCTCACCGAGCTTCTGCAGGAGCGCCGTCGCCTCGCCGATCGTGCTCGGGGCATGATACTCGAAGGCGGCAGGAATCATCGTGGTCCCCTTCCAGGTCAGCCGGCGTCTGCAACTGAGCGAACGCTACCGAGCGACATCAGCCGTGTCAAGCTGGTCGCTCGGTAGCGACGATCACCCGTCGATCAGTGGGCGTGTCCGATCGCCTTGTGCAGCTCGGTGAGCGGCACGATCCGCCCGTGAAGCGGCAGCACCTGATCGACCGCGAGGTTGAGGCGCTTGATGTTGTCCGCCAGGTTCACCGAGGACGGATTCGCCGCCGGGGGCGGCGGCGCGTTCGGCGGCAGCGGCGTGTAGGCGTCGGCTTCGATCAGGAGCTTTTCTTTCGGGAGATACGCCATGATCAGCCCGGAGTGGTGGGTGTTGCCGGCGATGTGAATGAGCTCGACGGTCCGGATCCCGTCGGCCAGCACGCGCTTGTCACGTATGCCCTCCACAGTGCCCTTCTTGCCGGACTTCGCCAGCCGATCGGGGCTGACGGTCGCCGGCGCGGCCAGTGCCTTCTCGAGGAAGGCTTTGTTCGCGTCGTGGGCGATGACGGTCACGCCGTCGGCCGCGACCGCTCGGAGCCCACCGGTGTGATCGAAGTGATGATGAGTCGCGACGACGTACTTGATCGGCTTGTTCGCCAGAAGATTTTTGACCTCCGCGAGCACGGCGGCGGCGCGATCTTCGTTTTGAGGGCTCTCGACGAGAATCAGGTGGTCCTTCATCTCGATGAGCGCGCTGTTGTGGCTGCCGCCGCTCAGGAACCAGACGCCTTCGGCGACCATCTGGCTCGTCACACGGGCGTAGGGGGCCGGTGTCTGGCGAATCGGGTCGGGAACGGGAAGATCAACCGCCACGTTTGGCTGAACGTCGCTCACGGTCAGCTCGAGCGCGGGATAGGCGCCGATCGTCTGCTTGATCTTCGTCGGGAACTTCACGCCGCCGAAGTCCTTGTAGTCCGAATAGCGGATTTCGACCGGAATGTCGCCAAGCACGGCGTGCGGCGCGACCGCATCGATCCGCTCGATCATGCTCTGCGCGTCGACGGTCGCCTTCACCTTGTACTTGCCGGGCACGGCGAACGAGATCGCGCGGCCTTGCACCGTCGCCTTGTTGACCATCGCGGCCTTGACGACACCGTGAGGCGTGGTCCACAGCTGCAGCTGCCGATCGATCAGCGCGACCGGTGTCGGGTTGACGACTTCGCCCGTGACGGTCCAGGCGAAGTTGACGGCGGCCGCGCCCATCGCTTTCGCGACCTGGTCGAGCGAAGCCTCCTGGGCGGTGGCGGCAAGAGGGAACAGCAGCACCATGACGATAGCGAGCCTGCGCAGGAACGTGCGCATACGGAGCCTCCCTGGGCGACAGGATGTTGCGACGGGAATGGTGGCGGGATGCTAGCAGCGCCTGCGGCTGGCGTCAAACGCCGGAAGCGCGTAGAGTGCGCCTCGCAGCATCACATTGTCATTCTCGAAAGGAGCAGACCGTGAGCACACAAGCCCCCGCCTCATCCGCCCGCGACGTGGTCCGACAGGTCGCCCCCAAGCTCATCGAGCTCAGCGAGAAGGTCCTCTTCGGCGACGTCTGGGAACGGCCCGGACTCTCCAAGCGCGACCGCAGCCTGATCACGGTCGCGGCGCTCACCGCCATGTACCGGACCGATCAGCTTCCCGGGCACCTGGAGCGCGCGCTGACCAACGGCGTCACGCGCGAGGAGATCGGCGAGATCATCACGCACCTCGCGTTCTACGCGGGCTGGCCCGCTGCCATGACCGCCGGCACGATCGCGCGCCGGGTGTTCGACGCGAGGAAGCCATGAAAGTCGGATTCATCGGCCTGGGCACGATGGGACGCCACATGGCGTCCAACCTCATGAAGGGCGGCCATCAGCTCGTGGTCAACGACGTGCGGCGCGAGGCGGCGGCGCCTCATCTTCAGGCCGGGGCCACCTGGGCCGACTCGCCGCGCGCGGTCGCCGAGGCGTCCGAGGTCGTGTTCACCTCGCTGCCCGGCCCCGTCGAGGTCGAAGCGGTCGCGCTCGGCGAGCAAGGGCTCGGCACGGGTCTCGCGGCCGGCAAGGTGTATTTCGATCTCTCGACCAACTCGCCGGCGCTCGTGCGGCGGATCCACGAAGCGTTCAAGAAGAAGGGGATCCACATGCTCGACGCTCCGGTGAGCGGCGGGCCGCGCGGCGCGGAATCGCGCCGCCTCGCCCTCTGGGTCGGCGGCGACGAGGATATCTTCAAGCGCTACAAGCCGGTGCTCGACGCGATCGGTGACCAGCCCTACTACGTGGGCCCGATCGGCGCGGGCTCGGTGGCCAAGCTCGTCCACAACTGCGCCGGCTACGTCATCCAGACCGCGCTGGCCGAAGTCTTCACGATGGGCGTCAAGGCCGGCGTCGAGCCCATCGCGCTGTGGAAAGCCGTGCGGCAGGGCGCCGGCGGCCGGCGGCGGACATTCGACGGGCTCGCCGATCAGTTCCTGCCGGGAAAGTTCGAGCCACCGTCGTTCGCGCTGCGGCTGGCGCACAAGGACGTCACGCTGGCGACGGCGCTCGGCCGCGAGCACAAGGTGCCGATGAAGCTGGCCAACGTCACGCTCGAGGAGATGACCGAGGCGCTCAACCGCGGCTGGGCGGAGCGCGACTCGCGCGTGGCGATGCTCCTGCAGGAGGAGCGCGCCGGGGTCACGATCAAGGTGACGGAAGAGGCGATCCGGGAAGCGCTGGCGATCGACAAGACTCCGCCGCGCTGAAGCACGTACTCGACCCGCCTGGCGCAGCGTCGCAGCCACGGCGTGCCTACGCGCCGTGGCTGCAACTCACCCCGAGGGCCTGAGCTTCAGAACGCGTCGGGCGCGGCGGCGATCGCGTCGAGCTCGGCGCGGGTGTACGAGCCGAGGCTCCGGAAGTTGAGCTCGGTGTAGTTCTTGATCCAGCGCATCGCGATCTTGAGCGCCTTGCGATAGCGGTCCTGAGTGTCGACGCCCTGGCGGCGCGCGAGGATGTCGGCGAGCTCCTCGCCGAGCAGGCGCTTCACCAGGGCGAAGTCGTGCTCGGCGCCGGCGTTGGTCTCGCGCGCGCGATGGATGATCCGCTGGGCGATCTGCGCGACCGACATGCGGCCGGTCGCGAGATCTTCCATCAGAGCCGGATGGATGCCGGGCTTGCCCTCGAGGCTGTCGATGCCCTTGGCGCCGCGCCCGCCCAGCCAGCCCTCGACGTACTCGATCAGCATCCGCGCGTTGCGTCGGGTGCCTTCGACGGTGACGGGCCCTTCGGGCGTCCTGATCGCGACCGGATAGTTGTCCGGGTCCGCCATCTGCTCCGTCGGCTTCCAGCCCGAGCCGATCAGCTTTTTGAAGGGATCTCCCGCGGTCTTCATGTGGAAGATGTGCGCGACCCACCCGCGGATGAAGCCCTGCTCGGCTTCCCACTGCTTGTCCGTGCGGATCGCCTCGGCCGCGGCGCGGTTGACCTCCGGGTCCGGATTCGGGAGCGCGGTGGCCATGCCGCCGATCGGGACGGCGCCCCGCTTGAGGCTGATCGCGACGAGGCGGCGGAAGATGTTCGCCAGGAACGGCGTGGTCTTGATGTCCACCCCGAAGCGATCCGGCCACACCTGCGCCGGGTCCGTCATGACGAACTCGAAGATCGAGGCCTTGAGATCCCACCGGGCGGCGTTGAGCCCGGCCGCGTACGGGCCGAGCTCGTAGAGCATCTCCTCCATCTCGTACACGCACGGCAGCGACTCGACCAGCACGACGGCCCGGATCGTCGCCCGAGCCAGGAACGGGAGCTGGCGCTGGCTCAGGTCGAAGAGGTCGCGGTACCAGCGCGCCTCGGCCGCGGCCTCGAGCTTGGGCAGATAGAAATAGATGCCCTGGGCCCGGTCGGCTTGCGCGCGCCCGGCGTAGAAGAGCGTGAGCGCGGTGCCGAGGACCGCCGCGTTGACGGGCGCGCCGTCGATGGTCACGTCCGGCTCGTCGAGATGCAGGCCGCGCTCGCGATGCATGAAGAACGGCAGATCGCCGTCGGCGATCTTGTAGTTCCGATTCCGCTCGCGGTCGACGAAGGTGAGCTCGCGGTTCACCGCGGCCAGTCGATTGTGCGCGGAGCGCACGGTGTCGATCAGCCGATGGCCGCCCGAGTCCTCGTCGTCGTCCAGATCGCCGGCGGCGCGCTCGCCCTCGGGCCCGGGGTTCAGCGCGTTGATGAACATCGAGGTGATCGAGCACGGGCCCGAGATCTCGATGCCGGGCTGCTTGAGGTCCTCGGGCACCGGCGGAACCCGCCACGTCCCGGTGGTGGCCTCGCTGGCGGGCGGATGGCTCGGCGGAACGTGCTGTCGGAGCGCGCGCTCGAGCACCGCGAGCCGCCGTGCGCGCAGCTCGCGCGCGCGCGCGTCCAGCTGATCGTGGAGGCGCGTCAGGTAGTCGCAGAAGGCGGGCGTGAACAGCGTCGCCGCCCCTTCCACCGGGGCGAACTTCACTCGCGTCGACACAGCATCAAATCTTTCGCATGGCGACCGCGCGGCTGTCAATGGCAGAATGCCCGCGGCTTTCCGGAATGGTCAGGCGATTCCGCGGCATGGGGAAGGGACGCAAGACCCGCCGCGCCCTCGAGCGCGGCGGCACCGGACCCGCGCAGCGACTGAACGAGACGCTCGCGCGCTGGCCGCGCGTCCGCATCACGCCGATGTTCGGGCGGTGGGGCTACTTCGTGGGTGAGAGGCTCTTCGCGTGCTTTCCGGTGCGCGAGAAGGAGCGCGACCTCTGGATCCGGCTCGCTCACGACGATCAGCGGCGCGCCCTCGCCGACAGCCGCGTGCGCCCGCACCGCCGCTTCTCGCGCAAAGGGTGGATCGAGCTCGACGTCGAGGGCATCGAGGACATGGGGCGCGCCGTGCGCTGGCTCCGGCGGGGGTACACGGCCGCCGCGCACGGCGTGCCCGACGAGGCGGAGGCCGACAGCTAGGAGGTCGCGGCCGTCTCCGCGTGTGCGATCTGTTCGTCCCGCGCCTTTGCGTCGATCCGATCGAACTTGACCAGCGGCATGAGCACCCAGGTGAGCGCCGTCATGCCCGCCGCGATGTAGACCAGAGGCACGTAGCCGACCACGTCGTAGAGGCGCGCCCCCACGTTTTCCGAGAGCTGAGCTCCGAGATTGTAGACCGACGTGAGCGCGGCGAAAAACGTCGCCTCGACGCGCGCCGGGCACGCCTTGGCCGCCAGGTCGAGGAACGCGAGGTTGATGACCATGCTGACGGGACCGAACACGAGGGTAATGAGGACAGCCGATGTCGCGTCGCGATAGACGAGGTAGCCGAGTGTCGAGACGACGCCCAGCGCGATCGAGATGTGCATGATGTGCTTGAGCGGCAGGCGACGCGAGAGCGGCGCGTAGAGCACGGCGCCGGCGATCTGCGACACCGCGCCCAGAGCAGCCAGCCGGCCGATGAACTGCTGGCTGAAGTTCAGGGTGTCGGTCTGGTAGTAGAGGAAGGCGGGACCGAAGGACGGGCTGAACCAGAAGAAGAAGATGAAGCCCGCGACCAGCCAGATCTCACGGCCGCTGACCGCCGCGCGGATCGCCCGCCACGTCTCGAAAAACGCCGCCTTGTCGGTACGCGCGGGCGTCTCGCGCACGAACGACACGCCCATGCTCAGTGACATGAGCGGGAAGCACGCCGCGAGCAGGAACGCCGCGCGCAGGCTGCGCGTCTCCGCCAGATGGCCGCCGAGCTCGCCCACCAGCACCGACGCCAGCGTGATGCACGCCCACTGCACCGCCTGGAAGGCGCCGGTGAGGCCGCGGGGTCGACCGTTCTCGACCATCATCGCGTCCGTGAGCACATCGGTGAACGCCAGGCCGAGCGCCATCAAGGTGAACAGACCCACACCGTCCACCAGGGTGAAGTCGAGTGGGCCGCCGAGATCGAGCTCCAGCGGCTTCCAGCCGAAGCCGATCCCTGGGATCATCACGTGCACGACCGGCAGCGGCACGGTGAACACGCTGATCGGCCCCTCGGAGATGGAGCGGCTCATCGCCAGGATCAGGCCCGCGGCTCCGGCCATCGCTGTGGTGAGCAAGAAGTAGCTCTGCCGCCGTCGCCTGAAGAGCGGCACGAAGTCGGACAGGAGACCGTAGGCGGGCTTGATGAACCACGGAATGATCGTGATCAGGAAAAAGTCGGCGACCTGGCCCGCGCTGAGCCCGCGATCCTTGAGGATGATCGTGATCGTCTGATTGGGCAGGTACCACATGCCCTGCGCGAAGTAGACGACACCGAACATGACGGCGAGCCGTTTTGCCTCTGGTGTCTTGAACGGGTTGAACCGCTCGAGCCAGGCTCGCATCCGCGCCATGATACCTTTGGTCGCATCGTATGCTCTCCGTTTGTCCTCACGACTGCCCGTCGTGCTGTAGCCTGGTCGTGACCGTCTCGGACGGCCGGTTGACGTCCGTCACCGGCAATCCCGATCATCCGTTCACCCGGGGCGTCATCTGCGGCAAGGTGCGCGAGTACGCCGAGCGCGTCCATTCTCCGCTTCGCGTGCTGACGCCGCTGCGGCGGGTGGGGCCGAAGGGCCGGGCCGAGCTGGCGCCGATCTCGTGGGACGAGGCCATCGCGACGATCGCCGACCGCTGGCGGGCGATCATCGCGCGCGAGGGCGCCGAAGCGATTCTGCCGTTCTCGTACGCCGGCTCGATGGGTCAGGTCCAGTACCACGCCGGCCATCCGCTCTTTCACGCGCTGGGCGCGAGCCGACTCGACCGCTCCATATGCGTCACGACGGCCTACGCGGGCTGGCGCGTGACCGTCGGCGCCATCACCGGCAACGACTCCGAGCAGATGGTCGGCGCCGACCTGGTCGTGCTCTGGGGCGTGAACGCCTCGTACTCGACGATCAACGTGATGACGCTCGTGAAGCAGGCGCGCGCCCGCGGCGCCCACGTCGTCGCGATCGATCCCTATCGCACGCCCACGGCCCAGCAGGCCGACGAGCACTTGATGGTGCGCCCCGGCACCGACGCCGCGCTGGCGCTGGCCGTCATGCACGTGCTGGTGGCCGAAGGTCGCGTCGACCGCGACTACGTGGAGCGCGCGACGCTTGGCTTCGACCGGCTCTCAGAGCATCTGCGAGCGTACACACCGGAAGCGGTCGCGCCCATCGTCGGGCTCGATGCCGACACGATCGTGCGGTTCGCGCGTCGCTACGGCGCCACGCCGCGGACGTTCATCCGGATCGGCATCGGCCTCTCCCGCCACGACAACGGCGCCATGACCTGTCGGACGCTCGCGTGCCTGCCCGCGCTGACCGGCGCCTACGCGGATCCGCACGGCGGCGCGCTGCTCTCGACCGGCGGCGCCTACGGCTTCGACTATTCTGTGCTCGAGCGCCCGGATCTGATGCCCACGCCCGCGCCGCGAATCATCAACATGATCCAGCTCGGGCGCGCCCTGACCGACCCGACCCTGACGCCGCCGGTGCGCTCGCTCTACGTCTACAGTTCGAACCCGGCCGCGGTCTGCCCGGACCAGACGCTCGTGCTCCGCGGGCTCGCGCGCGAGGATCTCTTCACGGTGGTCCACGAGCAGGTGTTGACCGACACCGCGCACTACGCCGACATCGTGCTGCCGGCGACGACCTCGATGGAGCACCTCGATCTCTATCGCTCGTTCGGCCAGCTCACGCTTCAGCTCGCGCGGCCGGCGCTCGCGCCGCAGGGTGAGGCGAAGTCCAACTGGGAGACCAGCGGGCTCCTGGCGCGGGCGATGGGCGTCGCTGAGACGCACTACGCGAAGGGCGACGAGGGGCTCATTCGGGAGTTCCTGGCGAAGGGGGACACCAGCGTGCGCGGCGTCACGTGGGAGCAGCTCGACCGCGACGGGTGGGTGAGGGTCAATCTCCCGCGGCCGTATATGCCGTTCGCCAACGGCGCGCCGACGCCGTCAGGGAAAGTGGAGTTTTACTCCGCCTGGATGGAGCGCCAGGGCTTGCCCGCGCTCCCGACGTATGTGCCGCTCGCGGAAGGCCCCGACAATCGAGAGCTGGTGGCGCGCTTCCCTTTGCAGTGCATCGTGCCGCCCAACCGGTTCTTCCTGAACTCCTCGTTCAGCCAGTCGGAGCTCCTGCGCCGGCGTCAGGGCGCGGCCACCGCGATGCTGGCGGCGGGGGACGCGGCAGCGCGCGGCATCCGCGACGGCGACAGCATTCGAGTCGAGAGCCCGCGTGGCGCCGCGCGCTTCACGGCGCGCATCACCGACGCGACGCGTCCGGGCGTCGTGGTCATCGAAGGAATCTGGTGGCATCGCTTCTCGCCCGACGGGCTCGGGGTCAACGTGCTCACCAGCGATCGCGTAGCGGACCTCGGCGGCGGGCCTGCCTTTCACTCCAACCTCGTTCAGGTTTCGAAGGCTTAAGCTTCGTCCGGCGACGGCGGGGCGAGGGCTGGGGAAGGGGTTGCCCGACCACGCGGCACGCGTGCGCGGCTCCCGGGGTGGCTGGGCTCCATCCGGGCGCGCCACTTCCGTCGCCGCTTGGAGGGAACGAGTCGCGCAACCCCTTCCCCAGCCCTCGTCCCGCCGTCGCCTGGCGCTTCGTGCTTCGGTGACGAGCGCGTCGTTGAGGCGTGGGCCGGCGCCGTCGCACGGGAGTTCGCATGCGCGGATCGACGACGAACGTTTAGACTCTGAGGTTCATCATGCGAGGCCGCTGTGTTGGCGGCGCGTTGAGCTTAGGTCGATGTCGCAGCTTCGGCGCGGTCAGGGCCTGCGCGAACGGTGTTCAGCGGGTGCGGTCGATATCGTGGGTGGCGGTGGCGAGCGCGGGGGCTTCGGCGTTCAGCGGGCCGGGCGTCGCCGTCGTGCGCGCGGGAACCATTCTCAGGAGGACGGGGAGGACCACCAGCGCGGCGATGAGGCTCGTGGCCGTGCCGAGGGTGAGCAGGAGGCCGAGTCCGAAGATGCCGCGGTGATCGGCGATCATCAAGCTGCCGAATCCCACGATCGTCGTCAGCCCGCTGACGAGCACGGCCATCATCGTGGAGCGCGCGATCAGGGGACCGCCGTGATCGCGGCCCTCCATGAAGCGCAGGACGATGTTCAGACCGTATTCCGCCGCCGCGCCGAGGATGAGCGGAAGACCGAAGACGTTACCCATGTTGAACTTGAGCCCGAAGAAGTACATCAAGCCGAAGGCCCACATCAGTCCGAGCCCGAGCGGGAGCAACGCCAGGACGGTCTCGCGGATCCGGCGCAAGGTCAGCGCGGTGACCAGGCTCACCAGCAGGATCGCGTAGATCGTGCCCTGCTGGTAGGCACGCTCCATCAGGCCGAGCGCCTCGAAGGTGATGATCGGCGTGCCGGTCACGTCGGGGTCGACCAAGCGGAGGTCGCTGACGAATCGACGCGCCCCCTCGCGATCCCAGATGTCGACGCCCGGATGGATCTGCAGGAGAAAGCGCCCGCGGTCGCTGATGAACTTCGCGCGCAGCTCCGGCGGCACATCGGCGAGCCCGATCGGCTTGGGCGCCAGGTTGTCTTGCAGGCGCTGGAAGCTCCTGACGAAGTCGCGATAGATCTGGTTTTGCAGGTGCGTCAAGGTCGGCGCGCTCACCTGGGGGTCGCTCTGGCGGATCTTCACGATCAGCCGCCCGAGGTCCTCCGCGACGAGCTTGAGCTTCAGCCGGATGTCCCCTTCGGGGGCCTCGTTGCCCGCGATGTCGAAGCGGCGCTTGAGGGTCTCGAGCGCATTGGCGAGCTTGGTCGGGTCCACCGTCGTCGCGCGTCCGATCCGGACGGGGGCGACCAGCGGGGCGAAGTCTTTGATGATCTTGAGCTTCTCCGGCTGATCCTCGGGGATGAGGAGCAGCACCGAGTCGACCTCCGAGACGCTCGGGAGCGCGCGGAATGCCTTGTACTTCTCGCGAAGCTCCTCGAGGGAGTCCGCGCTGGCGAGCGCCGTGAAGCCGGAGCGCCCGGCCGTCGCGAGGATGCGCTTTTCCCAGACGACGGACTCGGTGCCGAACGCCTGGAGGTTGAGCAGGTTGTAGTCGAACTCGATGTAGCGGAGACCCCACGCGGACACCAACGTCAGGGCCGCCGCCATGACCAGGACCGTCTTGGGATAGGAGACGAGGCGCTCGACGAACGGCACGTGCACGCGCTCGAGCGCGATGGCGCGCGGAATCATGCCGGCCGGGCGGACGGCGTGCCGGCGGTCGACGAGGACCAGGGTGGCCGGTAACACGGTCATCATCGCGAGCCACGCGAAGATCAGCGCGGATCCGGCGATGAAGCCCAGCTCGCGCACGCCTCGGAAGTCGGTCAGCCACAGGACGTAGAAGGTGCCGGCGGCGGTCACCGCGCCCAGCAGCATGCCGGGACCGCTCCGCGCGGAGGTGATCTCGATCGCCTCCTTCAAGTTCCGGCCGAGGAACAGCTCTTCCTCGTAGCGGAACAGGAAGTAGATGCCGTAGTCGATCCCGATCCCGATCACGATCGAGATGAACATCACCGAGAAGAGCGAGAGGTGTCCGATCACGAGCGTCGCGATGCCGATCGACCAGCAGAGACTCGTGGCGAGGATCACGAGCATCAGCACGGGCTTGCCGGAACGAACGAACGCGGCCAGGAGGAGCGCGAGGGTCAGCGCGAAGGCCACCAGGGTCGCCCGCTCGCTGTCGCGGAAGGCCGCGACCATCTCGTCGTTCTGGAGCGCGGGCTTGCCGGTGACGCCGACGGCGATGTCCGGGAACTCGCGCTTGAGCGCGGCGATCACGCCCCGGATTCCCTCGATGGCACGCTGGTCGCCGGTGAAGCTCCCGCGCTGGCTCTCGGGCTCGGCCAGGATGAACAGGAGGCGCTGGTCCTCGGACAGGAAGTACCCGGCACCGGGATTGTCGGCGCCTGGAACCGCGAAGAGCGTCCCGAACGGTGACTTGTACGGCCCCGGCCGTTCCAGACGCGAGCCGATCAGAGCGACAAGGTCCTGCACGAATTTGAGATCGGCGGCGCCCTTGCCCTCGCTGAGACCAAGGTCGATGAAGTTC
Source organism: Candidatus Rokuibacteriota bacterium (assembly GCA_003221615.1). Taxonomy (GTDB): domain Bacteria; phylum Methylomirabilota; class Methylomirabilia; order Rokubacteriales; family CSP1-6; genus AR31. Next base: position 26,761 of record QHSQ01000011.1, read on the forward strand.
GAGACGAACGCGGTCGCGATCTGCGTGGCCATGCCGTCGGCCAGCTGGTCGAGCGTCGGGCGAGCCGCGAACGCCTCCATGAACTCCTGATAGTCGAAGACCGCATCGCGGATGTTGGCGAGCCGCTCTTTCGACAGGTAGAGCAGGCCTCGACCCTCGAACTGCTTGGGATCGATCCGGTAGGCGATCCGCTTCAGCGGGACGTTGTCGGCGCGCAGCTGACGTACGAGGCGATTCGCGTAGATCGTCGCCTCCGGCAGGGACGGCGCGTCCACCACGATGGCGATGCTGTCGAGATCCCCGAACTCGCGCTCGTACTGGGTATAGCGCTCGACGTACGGTCGCCCCGGCGGCAGCAGCGAGCGCGTCGAGGTGGCGAAGGTGAGGGACTGGAGCGCGTAGACGACCGACACGATCGCCATGAGGATAGCGATGAGGACGGTCGCCATGGGCCGCGCGCAGGCGATTCGCACCAGCGCGCGGAGTGGGCGGCCAATCAGCCCGGCGAGCGGCAACCTACTCGTCGCCGGCGATGAACCGCTCGAGCCGCTGCCGGGCGGTGTCGTCGGCCCACTGCTCGGGCGGTGACTTCATCAGGTACGCCGACGGAGCGAGCAGGGCGCCCTTGATACCGCGATCGAGAGCGAGCTTGCAGGCGCGGATGGCGTCGATGACGACGCCGGCGGAGTTGGGCGAGTCCCAGACCTCGAGCTTCAGCTCGACGTTGATCGGCTGATCGCCGAAGCCCGAGCCTTCCAGCCGGATGTGCGCCCACTTCCGATCCGCCAGCCACGGCACGTAGTCGCTCGGACCGATGTGGACGGCGTCGGCCGCCAGCTCGTGCCCGAGCTGCGAACGGACCGAGTCGGTCTTCGAGATCTTCTTGGACGTGAGCCGGTCGCGCTCGAGCATGTTGTAGAAGTCGGTGTTGCCGCCGAAATTCAGCTGGCTGGTCCGGTCGAGTCGCACGCCGCGATCGTTGTAGAGCTTCGTGAGCACCCGGTGGATGATGGTCGCGCCCACCTGAGACTTCACGTCGTCGCCGACCACCGGCAGCCCGCGCTCCTCGAAGCGGCGGCGCCAGTACGACTCGCGCGCGATGAACACCGGAATGCAGTTCACGAACGCGCAGCCGGCGTCGAGGATCTGCTCGACGTACCACTTCGTCGCCATCTCGCTGCCCACCGGCAGGAAGTTGACGACGATGTTGGTATTGGTGTCGCGGAGCGTCCCGGCGATGTCGGCCGTCGAGCCCGGCGCCTTCTTGATCATCTGCGAGAGGTAGTGGCCGAGGCCGTCATGCGTCATCCCGCGCTGGACCGGCACGCCGAGCGGCTTGACGTCGGCGAACTTCACGGTGTTGTTGGGCTCCTGGAAGATCGCTTCGCCGAGGTCCCGGCCGACCTTGCGCTCGTCGATGTCGAACGCCGCCGAGAACTCGATGTCGCCGACGTGGTATCCCCCGAGCCGGGCGTGCATCAGGCCGGGGATGAACTTGTCGTCGGGGGCGTTCCGGTAATACTCCACGCCCTGGACGAGGGCCGAAGCGCAATTCCCAACACCAATGATCGCTACTCTGACGGCTCCCACGGGAGTCCTCCTCAGATAGTGGTCGGTCGAGTGGGGCGTTGACGTGGACGTAAGTCTAGCACGGCATTGGAGATTTTCCGGAAAGTGATGCCGCCATCGAGCGCCGCGCCGGACACTAGGCGCGGCTCACGGCTGGGACGTCCTCTTGTGCTTTTCCTCTCCGATGAACTCGTCCTGCTTGGTCTTCATCTTCTTCATGAGCACCTGGAAGGAGGAGGTCGTGATGATCTTGTTGAACTGGGTCCGGTAGTTCGAGATGAGGCTCACGCCCTCGATGACGACGTCGTAGACGAGCCACTTGTCGCCCCGGTGAAGCATCCGGTAGTCGATCGGGATCTCGGTGCCCTGCTTGGTGAGGAGCTTGGTGCGGACGACCGCGCCCTCGCCCTCGATGGCTTCGCCGACATACTGGATTTTCTCCCCGCCGTAGAGCTCGATCTTCGAGATGTAGGAGCGCTCGAGGAGATCCGTGAAGAGGCCGACGAACTCGTCGCGCTCGGCCTGGGTCCGCGGCGTCCAGTGCCGCGCCAGCGAGCGCTTGGCGGTCTCCGAGAAGTCGAAGATATCGTTGGCGACCTGGCGAACCGCGCCGCGGCGGTCTTTCTGACGTCCGTCCTTCTTGAGCTCCGGGTCTTCGAGGATCTTGACCGCCCGGTCGATCTGGGCGCGAAGCTGATCGGTCGGCGCCCCGGCCCAGGCCCGATCCGGGCCGGCCAGCGGGACCAACAGCAAGGCGAAGAGCGCGAGCGCGCGGGCGAAAAGGGTCATCGATGGACCTCCTAACCCCTACACCTTGCCGAAGATGTATTTCGACAGCAACTCCTCGAAGTCTACGGGCGCCTCGACCTCACGGATCTTTCCGTTGGGCCCGATGATCTTTTCCGATCCGCCCGGGCTGATCCGGATGTACTTCTCGCCGATCAGGCCCTTCGTCTTGATCGAGGCGATCGAATCTTCCTGGAGCTTGATGTTTTTCTGCACCCGGAGCGTGACGTGGGCCTGATAGTCGGCCAGGCCGATCGACTCGACCCGCCCGATCTCGACGCCCGCGATCTCCACGGTCGAGCCCGCCTTGAGCCCCCCCACCGACGGGAAGTCGACGGTCACGACATACCCGCGGCTGCCCAGGAACGAGACCTGGCCCAGGCGGATCGAGAGGTACCCGAGCGCCACGATTCCCAGAATGACGAAGATGCCGACGGCGATGTTGACCCGCGTGCGTTCCATCAGCGTTCCTCCGAATTGTCGGCCTCGCCCCTGATGAAGCGTTGGACGACCGGGTTCGTCGAGGCCTGAATCGCCGCCGGTGGCCCGATCTCGACGATGCGGCCCTCGTGCAGCATGGCAACGGTCTCGGCGATCTCGAAGATCTCGGGGATCTCGTGACTCACCACCACGGCGGTGAACCTGAACCTACGGTGGAGGTCCAGGATCAGGTGGTGGATCGTGTTGACCAGCACCGGGTCGAGCCCCGTCGTGGGCTCGTCGAAGAAGATGATCTCGGGCTCGGTCACCAGGGCGCGGGCGATGGCCACACGCTTGCGCATGCCGCCCGAGATCTCGGCCGGGTACTTGGCGCCCACGCCCTCCAGCCCGACCTGGCCCAGCGCCGCCTCGACCCGCTTGACCAGCTCGTCCCGGGGCGTCCGCACCTTCTCGCGCAGCGGGAAGGCCACGTTGTCCCAGCACGACATCGAGTCGAACAGCGCGCCGCCCTGGAAGACGACGCCGTAGGTGCGCCGCACCTCGTCGAGCGCGCGGCCGCGTAGCCGGGTGATCTCGACGCCGTCCACCGTGATCCGGCCCGCGTCGGGGCGCATCAGCCCGATGAGGTGCTTGAGGAAGACCGACTTCCCGCCGCCGCTTCGACCGATGATGATCGTGATCGTGCCCGTCGCGACCTCGATGGTGAGCTCGCGCAGCACCGCCTGGCGGCCGAAGGACTTCGTGAGCCCTTCGACCTTAATCATCGGCCGTCATTGCAGGATCGACCCCATGAAGTAGTCCCAGACGAGGATCAGCACCGAGGACAGGACCACCGCCTGGGTCGTCGCGCTCGCCACGCCCTCGGCGCCGTGGCCGACGTTGAACCCCTTGTAGGTGCAGACCCACGTCACGATGACGCCGAACGAGACGGACTTCCAGAAGCCCACCATGATGTCGCCGATGTCGACGAACGTCTGCATCTCGCCGAAGTACGTGCCCTCCGACAGGCCCAGCAGCTTCACCCCGACAAGGTAGCCGCCGAAGATGCCCACGACGTCGAAGATCGCGGTCATCAGCGGGAAGGTGATCAGCCCGGCGAGGATCGAGGGCGCGACGAGGTAGCGCATCGGGCTGAGCGCCATGACGGTGAGCGCGTCGATCTGCTCGGTGATTCGCATGATGCCGAGCTCGGCCGTGAGGGCCGAGCCGGCGCGGCCGGTGACCATCAGCGCGGCCAGGACGGGGCCGAGCTCGCGGATGAGCGAGAGGGCCACGGCCGGTCCGAGGAACGCCTCGGAGCCGAACCGGACGAGGGTCAGATAGATCTGGAGCCCGAGCACCATCCCGGTGAACGCGCCGGTCAGGAAGATGATCAGGAGCGAGCGGTACCCGATGAAGTTGATGCGGTCGATGAACGCCCGGGGCTTGAACGGCGGCGTGACGAGCGCGGCGAGCGCTTCGGCGAAGAAGGTACCGAACCGCCCCAGGGACTCGACGACTGCGATCGTCCAGCCACCGACGGCGTCGAAGGGGCGCAGCGCCGGGGCGAGCGGCCGGTCAGGCATGCGCCCGGCGGTAGATTCCCAGCGCCCAGAGCGGGAAGTACTGGGCGTACAAGTGGTACTTCAGGTAGAAGACCCGCGGGAAGCCCGTCCCGTTCCACAACGCATCCGCCCACGAGCCGTCGTCGCGCTGATTCCGTAGAAGATAGTTGACGCCGCGCTCGACCGCGGGGCCGCTCGTGCGCCCGGCCGCGAAGAGGCCCAGCAGGGCCCAGGCGGTCTGACTCGGGATCGAGTCGCCCACGCCGGCGAACGCGTAGTCTTCGTAGCTCTCGCAGGTTTCGCCCCAGCCGCCGTCCCGGTTTTGGTGGCGCTCGAGCCAGCGGACCGCGCGCTGCACGTACTCGTGCCGCGGATCCACGCCGACGGCGGCGAGCCCGCGCAGGACCGACCACGTGCCGTAGATGTAGTTCACGCCCCAGCGACCGTACCACGGGCCGTCGTGTCGCTGCGCGTGGCGGAGGAAATCGATGGCGCGCTGGGCCGGCTCGAAGTCCTTGCGGTACCCGAGGGTGCCGAGGAGCTCGAGCCCGCGTCCGGTCAGATCCTCCGTCGACGGGTCGAGCAGCGCGCCGTGGTCGGCGAACGGGATGTGGTTCAGATAGATACGGTTGTTGTCGGCGTCGAAGGAGCCCCAGCCCCCGTCGGCGCCCTGCATCCCGAGAAACCAGCCGAGGCCGCGCTCCTTGGCCGTGCGCGCCGCATCGGCGTCGAGCCCTTGCACCTTCTCGAGGGCCATCACGACCATCGCCGTGTCGTCGAGATCCGGGTAGAAGTCGTTGTCGTACTGGAAGGCCCAGCCACCGGGCTGCACGTGCGGGCGCTTCATCTGCCAGTCGCCCGCGACGAAGATCTGCCGCGCGATCATCCAGTCGGAGGCGCGGCGCAGCGTGGGGTGGTCGGGCTCAAGATCGCTCTCGACCAGCGCGTTGACCGCGAGCGCCGTGTCCCACACCGGCGACGGGCAAGGCTGGTAGTGGAGCGAGTCACCATCCTCGACGGCGAGCGCCTCGATCTCTTTGAGCTGGCCGAGGACCAGGGGGTGATCGTCCGGGTAACCGAGGAGCCGCATCGCCAGGATCGAGTTCGCCATCGCGGGATAGATCCCGCCCAATCCCCCGGGCACCGCGAGCCGTTCCTCGAGCCAGAGCCGCGCCGTCTCGATCGCGCGCCGGCGGAGCGGGCGCGGCGAGAAGCGCTCCCAGATCTTGAGGCCGTCGTCGACGGCGATGAAGAAGCTCTTCCAGAAGAGACCGCGCCAGCTGAACGGCTCGGGCACACGCGAGAAGCGCAGGCTCGTTTCCTCGCGCGGCACCGGCCACAGCTCGTCGAGCGAGAGATGGGGGGGCAGCCACTTCACCGGCTTTCGATCCATCAGGACGAGCAGCGGCACCAGAACCGTACGCGACCAGTACGAGATCTCGTAGATGTTGAACAGGAAGAACGGACGCGGCAGCAGCATGATCTCGACCGGCATCGTCGGCACGCCGTTCCAGTCGTATTCGCCGAAGAGCGCCAACAAGATTTTCGTGAACACGTCGGCCTTCGCCGGGCCGCCCATCTCGCGGATCAGTTCGCGCGCCGCGACCATCGTGGGATCGCTCAGCGCGACACCGGCCATCTTCATCGCGAAGTAGGCCTTGATCGTGGCCGACAGGTTGGCCGGACCGGCCTCGAAGAGGCTGTAGCCGCCGTCGGGAAGCTGCTGGCTCTTTAGGTAGCGGACCGCCCGCGTCTGGTGGTCACGGTTCACCTGGTCGATGAGATGGCAGAGGAGCAGCTGCTCGGAGGTAATTGTCGTGTTGGCTTCGAGCTGACCGACCCAGTGACCGTCGGGAGCCTGTTGGCCGAGCAGGTGCGCCTGGGCGCGCTCGATCGCGTCCTGCAGGTCCCTCACGGCCGAGATGGTAACATGCTGACTCGATTACGGAAACCTCTCGAATGGACCTCCTGGCCGGCACCGTCACGCTTCGACCGTACGTTTTCGCGTTCCTGGCGGTCTTCATCGCGGCCGGTGTGGCCGATCTCGGCTGGCGGCGTACGCTCGCGTTCGCCGCGAGCGTCTGGCCGGTCGCGCTGGTGGCCGAGCTCTCGTCCACGCGTACCGGCGTTCCGTTCGGGTCCTACGAGTACACCGGCCTGACGCGCGGCCGTGAGCTCTTCATCGGCGACGTGCCCTTCATCGATTCCCTGTCCTTCGTGTTCCTCGCCTACGCGGCGTTCTGCCTAGCGCGGTTGGCGCTCGCCGGTCGCGCCGTGCCGCGTTGGGGGATGGCGATCGCGACCGGCGTGCTCATGATGGCGCTCGACGTCGTCATCGATCCGCTCGCGGTGCGGGGCGACCGGTGGTTCCTCGGGCCGCTCTTCGTATACACCCCCCCGGGCCCGTACTTCGGGGTGCCGTTCTCGAACTTCGTGGGGTGGGTGATCGTGGGCGCCGCCGGGACCTGGGCGTATCTGGCGGTGATTTCAGACGACTCGGGACGACGAGTCTGGCCGGGAGTCGCGTTATACTACGCCGTGCTTGGATTCAACCTCACCATGACGCTTCAGATCGGTGAGTTGCTGCTGGCGGTGATCGGTGCGACCATTCACCTCGTACTCGCTGTGTCCGTCTGGTCCCTTCACCGGAAACCGGGCGTGGAAATGCGTCCGCAAAGCCGAGGTATTCAGCGCTTATGAGCTTGCCTGTTTCACAGATGTGGGCTGTGGCGTCCTATGTCCTTCGGCAGAAGCTCGCCGGTCGTAAACGGTACCCCCTCGTGCTGATGCTCGAGCCCCTCTTCCGCTGTAATCTCGCGTGTGCCGGCTGCGGCAAGATCCAGTACCCGGCGCAGATCTTGAGGAAACACCTGACGGTCGAGCAGTGCCTCGCCGCCGTCGACGAATGCGGCACGCCCGTGGTGTCGATCCCCGGCGGCGAGCCGCTGATGTACCCGGACATCGGACGCCTCGTCAAAGAGCTGGTCGCGCGTCGCAAGTACGTCTACCTGTGCACCAACGCCATCCTCTTGAAGGAAAAGCTCGAGGCGGGTCTCTTCACGCCCTCGAAGTATTTTTCCTTCAGCGTGCACCTGGACGGTCTGCACGAGGAGCACGACGAGGCGGTGTGCCGCGACGGCGTCTACGTCCAGGCGGTCGAGGGGATCAAGGAAGCGCTCCGCCGAGGTTTCCGCGTCACCACCAACTCGACCTTGTTCGACGGTGCCAGCCCGCTGCGGATGCGCGAGTTCTTCGACGAGATGATGAGCCTGGGTGTCGAGGGGATGATGATCTCGCCCGGGTACAGCTATTCGAAGGCGCCGGACCAGGAGCACTTCCTGCGCACCCAGCGCGCGCACGATCTCTTCTCGACGATGCTGTCGAATCCGAAGCGGGGGTGGCGGTTCAACCAGTCGCCGCTGTTCTTACAATTCCTCATGGGCAAGCGCGAGTTCGAGTGCACGCCGTGGGGCAACCCGACCTACAACGTCTTCGGCTGGCAGCGTCCCTGCTATCTCCTCCAGGAAGGCTACGCGGCGACGTTCAAGGAGCTGCTCGAGACCACCCGCTGGGAAAACTACGGGCGGCGGAGCGGCAACGAGAAGTGCCGCGACTGCATGGTGCACTGTGGGTACGAGCCGTCGGCGGTGCATCACACGTTCGCGTCGTGGCGTGGATTCCGCGACACCGTCGCGGCCACCGTCACCGGCCGGTACTGAGCGGGTTGGCCGCATGACGGAGGCGACGACGCTCGAAGGCTGGACGCCGCAGATCGGCCCCGGTCTGTCTCTGGAAGAGGTGGTCGACAAGGCGTTCGACTACCGCGGTAACGTCACCGTGGTGAAGACCGACGGCTCGGAGACCGAGGGCTATCTGTTCAATCGCAACGCCGACGCGCCGCAGCCGTTCGTCCAGATGTTCGACCTGAGCGGCGCGGGACCCCACACCATCTTGTATCGCGAGATCCGGACGATCCGATTCACCGGGCGGGATACGGCGGCGGGCAATTCCTACGCGGCGTGGCTCCGCGCGAAGGAAGCGGCCAGGTCCGCGGCCCGCCCCGAGAAGGGCTCCGGCTCAACGCCCGCCAGGGGCGCGTGACCCGCGTCCTCGTCGTCACCGCGGTCGACCTCGAAGCCCGCGGTCTCGCCCGTCATCTGGGCCTCGCGCGCGTCCCCGGAAGCGAATGGCCGCACTACCGCGGCGGCGCCCTCGACCTCGTCTGCGCGGGCCCGCGAGCCACGTATCTCGACGCCCGCGCCGCGAGCGTCGCGTCGGCCTCGCTCGTGATCTCGGCGGGCGTCTGCGGGGCGCTCTCACCGGACCTCACCGAAGGCGACCTGGTCGTCCCCGCGGTCGTGGTGAGGGCGACGCAGCGCCACGCGACGGTGGTCCTGCCCGAGCTGCGCCGCGCTGGGACCCTCGTGACGGTGGACGAGATCGTGGCGACTCCGGAGCAGAAGGCGCGGCTCTGGGTGGAGACCGGTGCCCTGGCCTGTGACATGGAGTCGGCCCCGATCGTCGAGTGGGCCGCCGGGCGCGGGCTCCGCGTCGCCGTCGTCCGCGGAGTGTCGGACCGAGCCAGCCGCGGCGTCTCCGCAGACCTGGCCGCCGTCGTCGAGCCCGACGGCCGTGTGCGGACGACGCGCGCCGTGCGCGTGGTGCTCTCGCGCCCCCGTGCCATTCCCGAGGCGATGATGCTCATGAGCGGAACGAACGCCGCGCTCAAGTCCGTCGCCGCCGCCCTCGGCCGGATCGCGAGAACGCACGCATGAAACTAATGCAAGCCCTCGCCCAAGACCAGGCGTGTCGGCGCCACGGCGCGAAACCACCTACGCAAGACCGGGCGTGTCGGCGCCACGCCGCGACACCCCCCGCGCAAGACCGGGCGTGTCGGCGCCACACCGCGAAACCGCCCGCGCAAGATCGGGCGTGTCGGCGCCACACCGCGAAACCGCCCGCGCAAGATCGGGCGTGTCGGCGCCACACCGCGAAACCGCCCGCGCAAGATCGGGCGTGTCGGCGCCACGCCGCGACACCCCCCGCGCAAGACCGGGCGTGTCGGCACCACGCCGCGAAACCGCCCGCGCAAGATCGGGCGTGTCGGCGCCACGCCGCTCCTGTATCAGGCCACCCCCGGTCCAAGCCGGCCTCATGGCCCCCGCTACAACAGACGCACTGGTAACGGGCGCGAGCGGTTTCGTCGGCGCCAACCTCGCGCGCGAGCTCCTGCGCGAGGGCGCGACGGTGCGCGTGCTCGCGAGACCCGGCGGCGACCGGCGCGCGATCGAGGGGTTGAAAGTCGACGTGTTCGACGGCGACCTCGTCGATCCGGCGTCGGTCCGGCGCGCAGTGGAAGGGGCGCGGACGGTCTTTCACGTCGCCGCCGACTATCGGCTCTGGGCTCGCCGGCCCGAGGAGATCTATCGGGCCAACGTCGAGGGAACGCGCGCCGTCCTGCAGGCCGCCGCAGACTCAGGCGTGCGGCGGGTCGTCTACACCTCGAGCGTCGGCGCGCTGGGTATCCCCAAGGACGGCACGCCCGGGACGGAGACCACCCCCGTCGCCTTGGCCGACATGGTCGGGCCCTACAAAGCCTCGAAGTTTCTCGCCGAGCAGGTCGCCCTCGGCTTTGCGCTCAAGGGACTTCCGGTCGTGATCGTGAATCCGTCGACGCCGATCGGCCCTTGGGACGTCAAGCCGACGCCGACCGGCCAGATGGTCGTCGATTTCTTGAAGAACAAGATGTTCGCGACGCTCGACACGGGCCTGAATCTCGTTCATGTCCGCGACGTCGCGCGCGGTCACCTCCTGGCCGCCGAGCGCGGCCGGGTCGGTGAGAAGTACATCCTTGGCAACGCCAATCTGACCCTCGACGAGATCGGCGTGCTGCTGGCCGAGATCGCCGGGAGCCGCGCGCCGCGCGCCCGCATCCCGTATGCCGTCGCCTGGCTGGCCGCCGGGTGCATGGAAGTCGCGGCGCGCGTCACGGGCTCGCCCCCGCGGGCGTCGCTGACCGCGGTGCGCATGGCGCGCAAGCGCATGTTCTTCAGCTCGGCCAAGGCCGTGCGCGAGCTCGGACTGCCGCAGACCGACGTGCGCGTCGCGCTCCGCGAGGCGACCGACTGGTTCGTCGAGCACGGCTACGCCACGCGCGCACGGAAGACCGCATGATCGGCGACCTCGCGGCCCGACTGACCCGGAAGAGCCGCTCGAACTTCTACTACGCGTTCCTCGCGCTCCCCAAGTCTCGCCGGGACGCGCTCTACGCCGTGTACGCCTTTTGCCGGACCGTGGACGACATCGCGGACCTCGGCGACGAGCGCGGCACCGATCGTGCCGAGCAACGCCGGGCGCTCGATCGCTGGCGCCGCGACGTGGCGCTGTGCTACGAGCCCGGCGGCGCCCCGGCCGACCCGATCGCCGCGCGCCTGGCGCAGGCGGTGCGCGCGTTCGCGATTCCGAAGGTCGCGCTGCTGGCGATCATCGACGGCGTCGCCATGGATCTCGAGCGCGTCCGCTACGAGACCGCCGACGACCTCTACCCGTATTGCTATCGCGTGGCCTCGGCCGTGGGGCTGTGCTGCATCGAGATCTTCGGCTACACCGATCCGCAGGCGCGCCAGTACGCGATCGACCTCGGCACGGCGCTCCAGCTCACGAACATCATCCGCGACGTCGGCGCCGACGCGCGCGCGGGGCGGGTCTACGTGCCGCAGGACGATCTACGGAAGTTCGGCGTGACCGTCGAGGATCTTCAGGCCGGCCGGTACACCGAGCAGTTCGTGCGGCTCATGCGTCACCAGGCGGAGGGCGCGCGGCGGTTCTACCACGCGGCGCAGGCGAGCTTCCCGACTGTGGACGCGCGTTCGCTCGTGCCGGCCGAGATCATGGGGCGGATTTACCTGGCCCTGCTCGAAGAGATCGAGGCGCGTCGCTTTCAGGTCTTCGGCGAGCGTGTCACGGTGCCCACCGGTCGCAAGGTCGCGATCGCCTTTCGCTGCTGGGCGGCGGCGCGGTTCGGCTCCGCCGGCTCGGGCGGCGGCCGCGCCGCGTGAAGGCCGCCGTCTACCGCGGCGCCGGGCGGCTCGTCGCCGAAGACTGGCCCAGGCCGTCGATCGGGGAGGGCGAGCTTCTCCTGCGTCTCAAGGGGTGCGGTCTCTGCGGATCGGACATTGCGAAGATCGTCGACCCCACCACGAAGGTCCCGGCGGTGTTCGGTCACGAGGTCGTCGGTGAAGTGGCGGCCGTCGGCTCGGGCGTGTCCACCTACGCCGTCGGGGACCGTGTCGTGGCGGCCCACCACGTCCCGTGCGGCGACTGTCACTACTGCCGTCGGGGCAGCGAGTCGATGTGCGCTGCGTTCAAGGCCTCGAATCTCGATCCGGGCGGATTCGCCGAGTACGTCCGCGTGCCCGCGCCCAACGTGCGCCACGCGACCTTCCGGGTGCCGCCGCAGGTCAGCGACGAGGCCGCGTCGTTCGTCGAGCCGCTGGCCTGCTGTCTGCGCGCGGTCCGGCGCGCCCGCGTTCAGCCGGGCGACACCGCGGTCGTCGTCGGTCTGGGATCGATAGGCTGCCTGTTCGTTCAGCTGCTCAAGCGGGCGGGCACGGCCGTCGTCGGCGCTGACGCGCTGTCCGATCGTGCCGTGTTCGCGCGCGAGCTGGGCGCCGACGCCGGCGGCACGCTCGAGGTCGCCGCGAAAGCTCAGCGCGAGCTCTCCGCCGGTCGCGGCGCCGATCACGTCATCCTCACGGGCGGCGGCGCGGCGGTGCTTCCGTGGACGGCGGAGATCGTGCGGGATGGCGGAGCCATCCACTATTTCGCGGGCGGAGAGGGCGCTGCGCTGCCGCTGCCGCTCGAGACGCTCTATCACCGCGAGCTGACGATCACCGCGACCTACTCGTCGTCACCGTCCGATCTGGCCGAGGCGTTTGGCCTGATCACGAGCGGCGCGATCCAGGTCGAGCGCCTCATCACCCATCGGGTACCGCTGGCGAGTCTGGCGAGCGGCGTCGACTTGATGCGCCGGCGCGAAGCGCTGAAGGTGTACGTCACGCCGTGAGGGCGATGGTCTTCCACGGCCCCGGCGATCTGCGCCGGGAGGACCTGCCGGTGCCGGTGCCGGCACCGGGCGAGCTGGTCATGCGCATCGATGCCGCGCTGACGTGCGGCACCGACGTGAAGACCTTGCGCCGCGGTCACCCCGTGATGATCCCGAAGGTTCCGACGGTCTTCGGGCACGAGTTCGCCGGCACGGTCACGTCGGTCGGCTCGGGCGTCGCCGGCTTCCGCGAAGGCGATCGCGTGGTCGCGGCGAACTCGGCGCCATGCGCGACCTGTCCGTCGTGTCGCGCCGGGCGCCCGAATCTCTGCGAGGATCTCCTGTTCGTCAACGGCGCCTACGGCGAGTTCATCCTGCTGCCGCCGCGGCTGGTGGCGCGCAACGTCGTCCCGCTCGCGGCCTCGCTTCCGGCCGAGCGCGCCGCGTTCGCCGAGCCGCTGGCGTGCGCGCTCCTGGCAATCGAGCGAGCGAGAGTCGAGTCCGGCCAGACGGTGGTGGTGTTCGGCCACGGGCCCCTCGGGTGCCTGCTCGGAATGCTGGCGGCTTCCCGCAAGGCGCGGGTCGTCATGGTCGGCAAGTCCGGCTGGCGCTTCGATCGCCTGAAGGGCCTCGGCTTCGCCCGCTGGCTCGACGCGACGAGCACCGGCAACGTCGTGGAGGTTATTCGCGACATCACCGACGGTCGTGGCGCCGAGGTCACCGTCGATGCGACCGGTCGGCCCGAGGTGTGGGAGCAGGCCGTAGACGCGGTTGGACGCGGCGGCAGCGTGCTGTTCTTCGGCGGCTGCGCGCCCGGCACCGCGATCCGTCTCGACACGCGGCGGACGCACTACGAGGAGCTGACCTTGCTCGGCGCCTTCCACCACACGCCGGAGATGATCCGCCGGGCAGTGGAGATGTTGGCGTCGGGCGCCCTGGTACCCGACAGTCTGATCTCGCATCGGATGGTGCTGGAAGAGGTCGGGCAGGCCCTCGCGCTCATGGCGAAGGGCGAGGCGCTGAAGGTGCTGATCCGATCGTGAGGTCCTGGTCGCGGCTGGGAATCCCACGTCGCGGTGTCGGCATGTCATACTATTTCCGATGAGCAGGGATTCCGATGAGGCAAGGAGCGCCATGAAAGCCCCTATCGCCGAGATCCTCCTGGCCGGGCCCCGCGGATTTTGCGCGGGCGTCGAGCGCGCGATCGACATCGTCGAGCTGGCGCTGTCGGTGTGCAAGCCGCCCGTCTACGTGCGTCGCGAGATCGTCCACAACCGGCTCGTCGTCGAGACGCTCCGCCAGCAGGGCGCGATCTTCGTGGACGAGCTCGACGAAGTCCCGGACGATGCGACCGTGATCTTCAGCGCCCACGGGATCTCGCCCGAGGTGCGCGCCGAGGGGGCGCGCCGCGGCCTGCGCGTGATCGACGCGACCTGCCCGCTCGTGACCAAGGTGCACCTCGAGGCCGTCCGCTACGCCCGCGAGGGCTACTCGATCGTGCTGATCGGCCACGAGGACCACGACGAGGTGATCGGCACGCTCGGCGAGGCACCCGACCGTATCTTCGTCATCGCCGCCGTGGACAAGGTCGCAACGCTCGAGGTGCCGAACCCCGACAAGGTCGCGTACCTGACCCAGACGACGCTCTCGGTGGACGACACGCGCGACGTGATCGAAGCGTTGCGGCGGAGGTTTCCGAAGATCGTCGGCCCGTCGCGCAACGACATTTGCTACGCCACGCAGAACCGCCAGGCGGCGGTCAAACGGCTGTCGAACGACGTCGACCTCCTGCTGGTGATCGGCTCCGCCAACAGCTCCAACGCGATCCGCCTCGTGGAAGTCGCGCGCACGGCCGGCACCCGCGCGCATCTCATCAACGACGTGGGCGACATCCGTCCGGAGTGGCTCGAGAGCGCCCGCCGGGTCGGCATCACCGCCGGCGCCTCGACGCCGGAAGTCCTGGTCACCCAGACGGTGGAGGCGCTGCGAGGGCAGGGTGTGGCGGTGCGAGAAGTGCACGTGGTCGAAGAGGACGTTCGGTTCGCGCTGCCCCAGGAGCTTGCGCGCATGGCCGAGGAGCGCGGGATGACGCTCCCGGCTCGGACCGCGATGCGCCAGACTATTTGAGATGGGGGGCCTCGAAGGGCCCCCCAAGCCCCCCGCGCTCGGAAGCGCCCCGGCAAAGCCGTGGCGCTCCTCGATTTTGCTTGAGGTCATGGGGGCCTCGAAGGGCCCCCCAAGCCCCCCGCGCTCGGAAGCGCCCCGGCAAAGCCGTGGCGCTCCTCGATTTTGCTTGAGGTCATGGGGGCCTCGAAGGGCCCCCCAAGCCCCCCGCGCTCCTCGATTTGCTTGAGGTCCCCGGGGCTCGACGGGCCCCTACGCTTCGCTGGCTAGCCGCGCTGCATTTCGAGGGGGAGGTGCGTGTCGACCAGGGAGGCGCCGCCGTCGGCGTGGATCAGCTGGCCGGTGATCCAGCCCGCGTCCGGAGAGCAGAGAAGTGCGACGACGTTTCCAATATCGGCTGGTGTTCCCATCCGACCCATCGGCGTCCAGCCGCTCGCGTGCCAGGATCGCGCGGCATCGACGGCGGCCTGCGGGAAGCTGTTCAGCACGCTGTCGTCCGTGAGACCGGGACTCACCGAGTTGACCGTAATCCCGTGAGGGGCCAAGGTTACCGCGAAGTACCGCACGAGTGACTCCAGCGCGGCCTTAGCCGATCCCATGGCAACCCACGGCTGCCATGTACCCTTCTGGCCTCCGGGGGCATAGGTAATTGCGAGGATGCGGCCCCCCTGACTCATGATGGGCACGGCCTCGCGGACGCCGACCAAAAACGCCTTGGCTTGAGAGTCCATGGCGTGGTCCCAGGCCTCGAGGCTGATGTCCATCGGCTTCTGGTAGAACTTGGCGGCCTCCGGCCGCGCGTTCGCGACGAAGATGTCGAGTGTGCCGAACGCCTGTCGCACTTCTCCGAACATCCGCTGGACGTCCTCCATACGGGAGACGTCGGCCTGGACCAGGAAGCCATCCGCACCGTGCTTTCGCACGCGCTCCAGGGTTTCCTTGGCGGCCGCCTGGTTGGCGTAGTAATGGATCGCGACCCGGGCCCCTGATTCGGCCAGCTTGACCGCGATCCCGCGTCCGATACCCCGTGATCCCCCGGTGACCAGCGCGTGCTTGCCCTTGAACGACATGGTGTCCTCCTCTGTGCGGAGGACCATCGCCGCGATGACACGGCCGATGTCCTCCATGGTCTGGATGAGCTCCCTGCGGCCGGTCCGTACCTGCTCGACGGTCCCTCGGATTTGTCCGGCGCTCGTCCGCGCGAAGCGAACGACGAAGGTCCTCAGCACTGCCGCGGCGTCCATCACGCGTGCTATATAGCGTGCCCGGCGTTTGCCGGCCGTCACCGCGAACGTCAAATCTCGCGTCAACCCGGGAAGTGATAGGGTGTGGGCCCGGAGGCGGCATGGCGCAGTTGCGACTGACCCTGCTCGGCGGCTTCCAGGCCCGCAACGAAGCCGGTGAGCTTCTGAGCGTGCCCAGTCGCAAGGCGCAGGCGATGCTCGCCTACCTCGCGCTTCCGCTTGGCCGAGCCCACCCGCGCGACAAGCTCGCGGCGCTCCTGTGGGGCGGAATTCGTGAGGAATCGGCGAGGGCGAGCTTGCGCCAGGCCCTGTTCGTGATTCGCAAGACGCTCCAGGCGGCCGACGCCAAGGCCCTCGATCAGAAAGCCGAGATGCTGCGTCTGGATCCGGCGCACGTGGATGCCGACGTCGCCGCGTTCGAGCAGTCCGCGGCGACGGGTACGCCCGAGGGCCTCGCGCGGGCCGCCGCCCTCTACCAGGGCGATCTGCTGGCCGGACTCGCGCTCGACGAAGCGCCGTTCGAAGAGTGGTTCGTGAGCGAGCGCGAGCGTCTGAGAGAGCTCGCTCTGGAGGTCCTCGCTCGCCTGCTCGCCCACCAGCGCAAGGTGGGTGCGCTGGAGTCCGCTGTCCAGACCGCGTTGAAACTGCTCGGGCTCGATCCGCTCCAGGAGGTAGTCCACCGAGCACTTATGGGCCTTTACGCCGAGACCGGCCGGCGCGAGGCCGCGCTCCGCCAGTACCAGCACTGTGTCCGCGTGCTCGAGCGCGAGCTAGGGATCGAACCGGAGGCGGCGACGAAGGCCCTCTACCAGGACATCCTGCGGCAACGGCCACGACGATCGTTCGCGCCGAACGCAGCCGCGGCACGACCCGGGCACCTTGGGGAGCGACAGGTTGCTGGTGTCGAGACGGAGCTCGTTGGACGCTCGCAGGAGATGGAAAACTTGTGCGGGCAGCTTGCCGGCGCGTCCTCCGCCAAGGGGCGCGTCGTCGCCGTGCTCGGCGAGGCGGGGATCGGGAAGAGCCGCCTCGTCGGCGAGCTTGCGGATCGCGCGGCTCGCCGCGACATGGCGGTTCTGATCGGGCGCTCCTACGAGTCGGAGCAGATCCTGCCGTTCGGTCCCTGGGTCGCGGCGCTTCGGGCGGGCCGGCTGGCCGATGACGCCGGGCTGCTCTCAGGCCTCGCGCCCGGGCTTCGTCCGGAGCTCGCGCGGCTCCTGCCCGAGATCGGAACGGGCGCCGCACCCGAGGCTGCAGCGACCGACGTGCGTCTGATATTCGAAAGCGTGACCCAGCTCATCACGTTGCTGACGGAGCGCCAGCCCTTGCTCTGCGTGCTCGAGGATCTGCATTGGGCCGATGAGATGAGCGTTCGGCTGGTCGCCTTCGTGGGTCGGCGGCTCGTCCAGCAGCCCGTGCTCCTCGTGGTGACGGCTCGCGACGAAGAATTGGCTGACGCGCCGGCCCTGCGGCAGGCCCTCGACGATCTGCGGCGCGAGGAGCGCTTGACGTCGCTCACGCTCGGACCCCTGTCACGTGAGGAAACGCAACGTCTCGTCCGCACCGTGGGGCGCAGCGGTGACGAGGACGCGCTCGACCGGCTCGCCGACCAGGCATGGGCGGCGAGCGAGGGGAATCCCTTCGTCGCCGTGGAGACGGTGCGCGCGCACGCCGAGGGCTCGACGGTCGTCCACGGAAGGGGACTTGCCATTCCGGAGCGGGTCCGCGAGATCGTCGGC
>QHSQ01000011.1:44268-63081 GCA_003221615.1 Candidatus Rokuibacteriota bacterium
GATCCGCGAGGTCGCGCACGGCCGGATTCTCGCGCCGCGGCGGAAGCTGATCCACCGACGGGTGGCCGAGGCCATCGCGGCTCTCTACGCGGGAGACCTCGGCGCCCACGCCTTGGCTCTCGGGCTTCATTATCGGGACGCCGAGATGTGGGAGCTCGCGGCCCGTCATCTCGGCGACGCCGGTTTCACCGCGAGAGAGCGAGCGGCCAATCGCGAGGCGGTCGCCTGCTTCGACGCGGCCCTACGCTGCCTGCAAAGTCTGCCCGCGGATCCGGGGAGGTCCGAGCGCGTCATCGACACGATCCTGCACGAGGAGACGGCGCTGATGGGGCTGGGTGAGTTCCGCCGAAGCCTTGACGGCCTACGCGAGGCGGAAGCGTTGGCGCGCGGCCTCGGAGACCGGCGCCGGCTTGGCCGAGTCTACGGTCGGTTCGCCTACAATCTCGCGTCAATCGGCGACCTCGACCGCGCGACCGAGAACGCCGAGCAAGCACGTGCGATTGCGATCGAGCTGGCGGATTCCCGCTCGCATTTCGCGAGCAACGTCGTGCGCGCAAGGGCGCTCTACGCGCGCGGCGATTATCGTGAGGCGATGGAAGCCGTACGTGAGAACGATGCGCTGGCGCGGGGAACCCCCCCGAGCCCGACCGGCGCCGTCGAGCGGCCCGCGGTCCAGCAGCTGCCCCTCGGCCAGGACCGGATTCACAACCTCTCGTTCTCGCGGATCTGGGGTGTCCTTGCGCTCACCGAGCTGGGAGAGTTCGACGAGGCGATGCGCCGGGGCGACGAGGCCCTGCGAGTATCCACTGCCGAGCTCGGGCGTCACGGCGATGTGTGGGCCCATCTCGGCGTCGGACGGCTCTACCTGGTGAAGAGCGATCTCGAGCGGGCCATCACCGTCCTCGAGCGAGGCCTGCCGATGTGCGAGGTCGGCGGCGATCTCGCCGTCTACTTTTCGCGCACCGCCGCGTCCCTCGGCGGCGCCTACACGTTAGCCGGCCGCCTCGACGAGGCCCTCGAGATCCTCGACCGCGCGGATCGTCACGCCGGCTCGATCGGATTCGCCTACGGCCACGCTCTCGTGGTCGCCACCCTCGCCGAGGCGAAGCTGGTGACGGGCGATGCCGACGACGCGGCCCGCACGGCCGATCGGGCCCTCGCCCTCTGCCGTCAACACGGCCAGCGTGGCTGGGAGGCGTGGACGCTGCGTCTCGAGGGCGAGATCGCGATGCGCCGCGATCCCGTCGACCTCGACATCGCACGGACCACCTTCCACTCCGCGATGGCGCTGGCCGAGGAGCGCGGCATGCGGCCCCTGATCGCCCATTGCCGGCTGGGCCTGGGCGTCGTTCATCGACGCGATGGGCAACTCTCGCGGGCACGGGCGCAGACGGCGGGCGCGCTCGCCGCGTACCGAGCCATGGAGATGACGTACTGGACGGCTCAAGCGCAGGCTCAGCTCGCCACCCTCGCCTGAGCGGATCGTAAGCGGATATAGTTACCAGGCGAGAGGAGCTCCATGAGCTTCGTCAGCCACGTCGAGTGCACGATCTGCGGTGCCCGGCACGATGCCAAGCGCCCGCTGACCGTCTGCGAGCAGTGCGGTCAGATGCTCGCGGTGCGTTACGACCTCGAGCGCGTCAAGGCGGGCGTCACGAAAGACGCGCTCCGTCGGCGCGCGCCGGGCATGTATCGGTTCCGCGAGCTGACGCCGGTCGACGATTCCGAGGAGCGCGTGACGCTCGGGGAGGGCGGGACGCCGCTGCTCGAGCTGCCGCGCCTCGCCGCGCATCTGGGCGTCCGGAGGCTCTGGGCGAAGGACGAAGGCCAGAACCCGACCGGATCGTTCAAGGCGCGCGGCCTCGGCATGGCGATCACGCGCGCGCGCACGTTCGGCGCGCGTGGCTTCGTGATTCCCTCGGCCGGCAACGCGGGTGGCGCCGCGGCGGTCTACGCGGCGCGGTGCGGGTTGCCCTGCGTCGTGATCGTGCCGCGCGGGACACCGCCGGCGGCGGTCGCCGAGGCGCAGGTCGCCGGCGCCCACGTCTTCACGATCGAGGGCTCGATCGCGACCGCCGGCCGGGTGGTGGCGAAGGTCTCGCCCCAGCTCGGCTGGTTCGATCTCTCGACGCTCAAGGAGCCGTATCGCCTGGAGGGCAAGAAAACGATCGGGCTCGAGCTGGCCGAGCAGCTCGAATGGCGGGTGCCCGATATCCTCCTCTACCCGACCGGCGGCGGCACGGGCCTCGTGGGCATCCCCAAGGGCTACGAGGAGCTGCGATCGATGGGCTGGCTCTCGGGTCAGCTCCCGCGGCTCTTCGCCGTGCAAGCGGAGGGCTGCGCGCCGGTCGTGAAGGCCTTCGCCGAGGGCGCCGAGACGACGACCGCCTGGGAGAACCCCACCACGCACGCCGCCGGGCTCCGGGTGCCCTCGCCGTTCGCGGGACGCCAGATGCTGCGCCTCCTGCGCGATACGCGCGGCGGTGCGGTCGCGGTCAGCGAGAAGGCGATCCAGGAAGCACAGCGCCTGGTGGCCCGGACCGAGGGTATCTGGACCGCGCCCGAGTCGGCGGCGCTCGTCGCCGCCCTCGCCCAGCTCAAGGACCGCGGCGAGGCCGTCCGGGACGCCGAGATCATGCTGATCTTCACCGGCGCCGGGCTCAAATACGATCCGCCCCCCCTCGGGGCGCCCACCGATCTGGCGGGTGCCGAAGAGGAAATCCTCGCCCAGGTCCGGCGTACGGTCGGGGCTTAACAGCGTCCGGCCTTCGGTGGTAGCATCTGGCCCACTGCATCGCTCGTTCTAGGGAGGCCTGCTGATGGCGATCGAGATCGGGAAGATCCGAAACGTCGGCGTCGTTGGTCACGGTGGAGTCGGTAAGACATCCCTCGTCGAAGCTATGCTGTTCGCCGCCGGCGCCGTGACGCGCCTGGGCCGCGTGGACGACGGCTCGACCACGACCGACTTCGACCCGGACGAGATCAAGCGGAAGATCTCGATCAACACCTCGGTAGCGTACTGCGACTGGAAGGGCCACCGGATCAACCTGGTGGACACCCCCGGGTACGGCGATTTCATCGCCGACGCGCGCGCCGGCCTGCGGGTCGTCGAAGCGGCGATCGTCGTGGTCGATGCGGTCGCCGGCGTCCAGGTCCAGACCGAAAAAGTCTGGAAGTTCGCGACGGAGTATGACCTGCCGAGGGTCATCGTCCTCAACCGCCTCGACCGTGAGCGCTCCGACTTCTTCCGTACGTTCGAATCGCTCGGCCGTCGGCTCAAGGGGCGGCTGGTCGCGCTGCACCTACCTGTCGGTGAAGAAGCCGGATTCAAGGGGTTCGTGGATCTCGTCAAGATGAAGGCGGTCACCTTCGCCGGCGGCAAGGCCACGGAGGGCGATATTCCTACCGAGCTCGCCGACCGGGCCAAGGAGTACCGCGAGAAGCTCGTCGAGGCCGCCGCCGAGACCGACGACGACCTGCTCAGCAAATACCTCGAGGAGGGCTCGCTCGGCGAGCCGGAGATGCTGAAGGCGCTCCGCGCGGGCATCACCGTGGGCAAGCTGATGCCCGTGGTCTGCGCTGCCGCGTCGAAGTCGATCGGAGTTCACGCGCTGCTCGATCTGATCGTCGACGAGCTGCCTTCCCCAGCCGACCGCGCCGAGGTTGCCGGCACGGACCTCAAGACGAAGCAGGCGGCCACAAGGACCGCGGACGCAAAGGCCCCGGTGACGGCGCTGGTGTTCAAGACGCTCAGCGATCCCCATATTGGCAAGCTCTCGCTCTTCCGCGTCATGAGCGGCACCGTCAGGGCCGACTCGACGCTCTTCAATCCGGCGCACAGCGCTCGTGAACGCATGGGCCACGTCTCCTGGCTCCAGGGCAAGACGCAGAAGAACGTCGAGGCACTGGGGCCGGGCGAGATCGGTGTTGCCCAGAAGCTCAAGGAGACACAGACAGGCGAAACGCTCTGCGACGAGCCGCAGCCGTTCGAGCTCCCGAAGATCACGTTCCCCGAGGCGGCGATCTCGTTCGCGATCCAGCCCAAGACGCGCGGCGACGAGGACAAGATCTCGACCGCGCTGGCGCGGATCTCCGAGGAGGATCCGACCGTCCACTACCACTTCGATCCGGAGACGAAGCAGCTCCTCGTCTCGGGTGTCGGAAGCCTGCACGTCGAGATGGTCGTCGAGCGCATGAAGCGGAAGTACAACGTGGATGTGAACCTGTTGCCCCCGCGCATTCCCTACAAGGAGACGGTGAAGGGGCGCGCCGAGGGTCAGGGCAAGTACAAGAAGCAGACCGGGGGACGCGGCCAGTACGGCGACACGTGGCTGCGCGTCGAGCCCATGCACCGCGGCGGCGGGTTCGAGTTCGTCGACGACGTCTTCGGCGGCGCGGTCCCGCGCAACTTCATCCCATCCGTCGAGAAGGGCGTCCGCGACTGCATGAAGAAGGGAATTCTCGCCGGCTACCCGGTGGTGGACATGAAGGTTACCCTCTATGACGGCTCTTCTCATGACGTCGACTCCTCCGACATGGCGTTTCAGATCGCGGCGTCGATGGGGCTCCAGAAGGTGTTCATGGACGCCCGGCCGATCCTGCTCGAGCCGATCATGACCGTGGAGGTCACGACCCCTGCGGATCACGCCGGCGACGTCATCGGCGAC
Organism: Candidatus Rokuibacteriota bacterium; assembly: GCA_003221615.1. GTDB lineage: Bacteria > Methylomirabilota > Methylomirabilia > Rokubacteriales > CSP1-6 > AR31. The sequence goes on from QHSQ01000011.1 coordinate 48,936, forward strand.
CTGAACGGCCGCCGTGGAAGGATCGTCGGCATGGAGCCGGCGGGCGAGACCGCGGCCGTGCGGGCCGTGGTGCCGATGTCCGAGATGCTGACCTACGAGTCGAGCCTGCGCTCGATGACCGGCGGCCGCGGCGGCTACTCGATGGAGTTCTCGCACTACGAAGAAGTCCCGTCGTTCCTCGCCGACAAGGTCATCAAGGAGGCGAAGGCCGAGCGGGAGAAGGCCGAGAAGCACTAGAGCATCGGGGGCCTCGGACGTAGAATAGGGCCCAATGATCTTCCAGCAGATCCTCAACGAAGAGTCCGGCTGTCTGTCCTATCTGATCGGCTGTACCGAGGCCGGGCGGGCCCTCGTGGTCGACCCCGGCCGTGACCGCGTCCCCGAATACCTCCGCCTCGCCGCCAAGAAGGGCCTCACGATCAGCCACATCCTCGAGACCCACACGCACGCCGACCACATCTCGGGCAATCGCGATCTGGCCGAGGCGGTGCGGGCGCCGATCCTCGTGCACCGCGCCGCCGGCGTGGCCTTCGATCACCAGGACGTGAGCGACGGCGACGAGCTCTTGATCGGGACCGTGCGCTTCAAGATCGCGCACACCCCCGGTCACACGCCCGACTCGATCTGCCTGATGGTGTCGGATCTGTCCCGCGGCGATTCGCCGTGGTTCGTCCTGACGGGTGACATGCTGTTCGTCGGCTCGGTCGGCCGCCCCGACCTCGGCGGCGCCCGCGCGGCGGAAGACGCATGGGACAGCCTCCAGCGCGTGCTCCTGCCGCTCGACGACAGCGTCGAGGTCTATCCCGCCCACGGCGCCGGCTCGGCGTGCGGGCGCGCGATGTCGGCCAAGTCGGGCTCGACGATCGGCTTCGAGCGGCGATTCAACCCCGCGCTCCAGATCCGCGACCGCCAGGCCTTCGTCGACTTCCTGATGCGCGACCTCCCGCCCAAGCCGCCGTCGTTCGAGAAGATCGTGGGCAAGAACAAGGGCCTGATCTCGCTCGTGGCTGCCAAGCCGCGCCCGTTCACCGCGCGCGAGGCGTGGGATGCGGTGCAGCGCGGCGACATCGTCCTTGACCTGCGCGATCCCGGGACCTACGGCGAGCTGCACATCGCGGGCGCGGTCAACGTGTGGATCGAGAGCCCGCAGTTCGCCGAACGGGTCGCCGGCATGGTGCCGGCCGGCGCGCCGCTCCTCCTGCTCGCGCAGGGTCCGTCCGACCTGGACCGGGCCGTGCAGGCGCTCGCGCGGGTCGGCGTCGACGAGATCAGCGGCTTTCTCCAGTGGGGCATGATCGAGTGGCGCAGCGAAGGCTTCCCGGTGGAGACCGTGCCGCAGATCACGGCGTCGGAGCTCGCCGAGTGGCTCGAGCAGGGACGCGACGTGGCCGTGATCGACGTGCGGGAGCACTCGGAGTGGATCGACGGCCACATCAAGGGTGCCATCCACCTGCCGATGCTCGAGGCCGCCGCGCGGCGCGCGGAGGTGCCGGCCGACCGACCCAAGGTCGTGCTCTGCGCCGGTGGCCTTCGCTCGAGCACGGCGATCAGCGCGCTCAAGCGCCACGGCCTTCAGGGCTGGTACAACGTCACGGGCGGCATGACCGCGTGGAAGCGATTCGGCTATCCCGTCGTGCGCGCCTCGTCCGACCCGGGCAGCTCTCCTCGCGCGTGATCGTCCGTGGGAGTGGGAGCCGAAGCGGTACCCCGCTGAGGCGAGCCCTTCAGTGAAATCGAGCTCGTTCGCTCCGCTGTACGGGACGGTGTTCGCGCGCCCGTGGCTGGTCTGGGGCTCGGCGGTCCTGATCGCGACCCTGAACGTCTTCCTCTTCGCCTTCGACCGGCCGTGGACCGCGTCGGACGGGCTCCGCAACTGGGGCGACTGGGCCCTCACCGGTGTCGGCCTCGTCCGTCGTCCCGACCTCTTGCCGCCCTGGCTCTACTCGGGATCGCTCCTGAACATCGGCGTGATCGTCGGTGGAACGATCGCGGCGCTCCTGTCACGGGAGTTCGCGGTCCGCGTGCCGGCGCGTGCCGAGCTCGCCAAGGGCGCGGCCGGCGGGATCTTGATGGGCGTGGGCGCGGTGCTCGCCTTCGGGTGCAACATCGGCGGCTTCTTCTCGGCGACGAGCGCGCTCTCGCTATCGGGCCTCGGCATGATGCTCGGTCTCGGCGCGGGCGCGTTCCTGGGCTTGCGCTATTTGATCTGGGAGGTGGCGCATCGGCCGCACTGGTCGCGGGGTGGCGGGCGGATCTACCTCCAGGCCGCCGGCGCGGCGTCCGCGCGCCAGCCCTGGGCGGGCGCTCTCGTGGTCGGCCTGGTCGCGGTGGTGCTGTTCCTCTACGCGCGTGCCGGCTACGGCCCGCAGGGCGTCTTCCTGCTCTTCGGCGCCGCCTTCGGGGTGGTCTTCCAGCGGTCACGCTTCTGCCTGGTGCGCGCCTTTCGCGAGCCGTTCATGACGGGCGATGCCGAGCACACGCGGGCCGCGGCGCTGGCGCTGGTCCTCTCGACGCTCGGGTTCGCGATCTTGAAATACACCGACCTCAAGGACAAGAGCGAGTGGGTGTTCCCCGCCGCGGGGATCGGCTCGCTCGCCGGCGGTCTCGCCTTCGGCGTCGGAATGACGCTCGCGGGCGGCTGCGGCGCCGGCTCGCTCTGGCGCGCCGGCGAGGGGCAGGTGAAGCTCTGGGTGGCGGTCGCCTGCTTCGCGCTGGGCGCCTCGCTCGCGCGGCTGGTGGCGGCTCAGACCGGGCTCTTGCAGAAGCTCGGCGCCGCGATCTTCCTGCCGGCCTCGCTCGGCTGGGGTGGGGCGATCGTGTTGATCGTCGCGATCGCGGTCGCCTGGGCTATGCTGTCGACCTGGAACGAGGAGACGCACACGCTCAGCGTCGTCTAGATGCGGTTCGGAACGCGGTCAGCGGAGGGTCGCATGACGCAGTCGACGCGCAGGGAATTTCTTCAGACGTCGTCCTGGGCCGGGCTCGGGCTCTTCGCCGCGGGCTGCGCGCCGAAGGTGTCGGACTTCGCCCAGAAACCCGGCCGCCGCGTCGTCGTGATCGGCGGCGGATGGGGCGGCACCTCGGCGGCCAAGTACGTGCGGCTGGCCGACCCGTCGATCGAGGTCATCCTGCTCGAGCCGAACAAGGAGTTCGTCTCGTGCCCGTTTTCGAACCTGGTGCTGAGCGGCGTGCGCACGATCGAGAGCCTGACCTTCAACTACGATCGTCTGCGCGCCCAGGGCGTCAAAGTCCTGCACGAGACCGCGACGATGATCGAGCCCGACTCCAGGCGCGTGCGCGTGGGTTACGACGCGCTTCCGTACGACCGGCTCATCGTCTCGCCCGGCGTCGAGTTCCAGTGGGATCAGGTCGAGGGGCTCGCCGCCGCGCAGGACCGCGTGCTCCACGCCTGGAAGGCGGGCCCGCAAACGGTCGAGCTGGCCAAGCAGCTCCAGTCGATGCCCGACGGCGGCGTCTTCGTGCTGACGATCCCGCCGGTGGCCTATCGCTGCCCGCCCGGCCCGTACGAGCGGACGTGCCAGGTCGCGTGGTACCTGAAGAACAACAAGCCGAAGTCGAAGCTCATCGTGCTCGACGCGAACCCGAACATCGTGTCGAAGACCGGGCTGTTCCGCGCCGCGTGGGCCGCCTATCCGAACATCGAGTACCGCGGCTCGAACAAGGTCGTGAAGGTCGATCCGGGCGCGCGCGAGGTGACGACCGAGCTCGGCGACAAGGTGAAGTACGACGTGCTGAACCTGATTCCGCCGCAGCGGGCGGGCACGATCGCGGTCACGGCCGACCTGGTCGGCGCGGACAAGCGCTGGTGCGAGGTCAATCATCTGACGTACGAGTCGGTGAAGCACAAGAACGTCCACGTGATCGGCGATTCGACCATCGGGCTGCCGGTACCGAAGTCGGGCAACGTCGCCAACGCGATGGGGAAGATCTGCGCGGTGGCGGTGGTGAGCCTGCTCAACGACAAGCCCGTGCCGACAATGGCGCCGGGGAACACCTGCTACAGCTGGGTGAGCGACAAAGAGGCGATCGCGGTGGTCAACAGCTACAAGATCGAGGGCGGCAAAGTGGTCCAGATCGAGCAGAAGCTCACGCCGGGCCAGTCGGAAGCGTGGGCGCAGAACGCGGTTGGGTGGGCCAACAGTATCTGGCAAGACATGCTCGGCTAGGCAGGCAGGCGAATGATAAAGGCCCATCTGCTTCGTTGGCGCCCTCGGCTGCGCGCTCACCGTACAGCGAGTACGGCTCGCGTGCAGCCTTCGGGCGCCGCCTCGCAGCTGGACCTTTCTCATTCGCCTGCCCGGCGCGAAAGGACGACGATGCGAGTCACCACGAGTCTACTGTTGCTGCTGGCTCTGGCGGGGCCGGCGGCGGCTGGGCCGCTTGATATGCAGGGGGCGCCGCAGGCGCTCGTGTGTAGCGCGTGTCACGGCTTCGCCGGACAGAGCCGGTCGAACACCATGCCGATCCTCGCGGGCATCGCGCCCTGGTACTTCAAGAAGGCGATCCAGGATTACGCGGCCGGCAAGCGCCCGTCGCCCGAGATGGAGCCCTACGCGAAGATGGTGCTGCAGCTCGGCGTCGACGACGTCGCGGCGTACTTCGCCGCTCAGGCGCGCACGCCGTCGCCGGTCGTGCTCGAGCCCGCCGCGGTCGAGCGCGGTCGCGCCGCGGCCGTCCAGTGCACGCTCTGTCACGGCGTCTCGGGCAAGGGGGATCCATCCAAAGGTGTCCCGGATCTGACGGGCCAGCCACCCGGATACCTCCGCAACCAGATGCTCCTCTTCAAGGCCGACCGGCGAAGCCCGGGCGACGAGCACCTCAAGGCGCTGAAGACCTTGATGCGCACGATCCCCGACGAGCAGATCGCCGATCTCGCGGCCTACTGGTCGAGCGTCCGGTAAGTGGGACTCGCCGATGGGACGATTCTCGTCGGGCTCGGGCTCGCCATCGGCGCCTTCGGAACCCTCATCGGTGCGGGCGGCGGATTTCTCCTGGTACCCCTCCTGGTCCTCGGTTATCACTTCCCTCCGGCCCAGGCCGTCGGCACCTCGCTGTCGCTCGTGTTCCTCAACGCGGCCTCCGGCAGCGTGGCCTACCTTCGGCAGCGGCGTGTCGATCTCTCGCTCGGCTGGAAGTTCGCGGCCGCCACGATCCCCGGCGCGATCATCGGCGCCTTCCTCACGCGCTCGATCTCGTCCTCGGCCTTCAACCTGCTCTTCGGCATCGTGCTGGTCGCGATCGCGGCCCTGCTCTTCTCCGGCATCGCGATGGCGCCATCGAGCCGCGCCGGGGTCCGCCAGGTCGTGGATGCCTCGAGCGAGGCGCACACCTATCGCGTCGACGTCTGGAAGGGCATCGTCGTCAGCCTCTTCGTCGGATTCATGTCGAGTATCCTCGGGATCGGCGGGGGCATCATCCATGTGCCGTTCCTGATCGTCGCGTTGAGCCTGCCGATCCACATCGCCACCGCCACCTCGCACTTCGTGCTGAGCATCTCGGCATTCGTCGGCGCCGCGACGTTCCTGGCCCTGGGCAACGTCGACCTCCGCACCGTCGCCCTCATGGGCGTGGGCATCCTCGTCGGCGCGCAGCTCGGCGCGCGGGCGTCGCTGCGCGCGGGCGCCACCTTGATTCGACGAATCCTCGCCGGATCTCTCGCCGTGGTCGGGCTCCGCATGATCTTGCAGGGGCTCGGGCGTGTGTAGGCTCGCCTGACGTGCGCTACGGGTTCGTGATCGACCAGCGCCGGTGCATCGGCTGCCATGCCTGCACGGTGGCGTGCAAGGAAGAGAACCGGGTTCCGCTCGGCGCGTTCCGCACCTGGGTGAAGTACATCGAGCGCGGTGTGTTCCCGAACACCCGCCGGTATTTCTCCGTGCTGCGCTGCAATCACTGCGACGCCGCGCCCTGTGTGACCATTTGCCCGACGGTGGCGCTCTTTCGGCGCGACGACGGCATCGTGGATTTCGACGGCCGCCGCTGCATCGGCTGCAAGTCGTGCATGCAGGCCTGCCCGTACGACGCGCTCTACATCGACCCGGATACCTCGACCGCGGCGAAGTGCAACTACTGCGCGCACCGGGTCGAGGTCGGCCTCGAGCCCGCGTGCGTCATCGTGTGCCCGGAGCGCGCGATCATCGCCGGCGACCTCGACGACCCCGCGTCGCCGATCGCCACGATCGTGGCCCGCGAGCCGGTGCAGGTGAGAAAGGCCGAGCAGGGCACCCGGCCGAAAGTTTTCTACCTCGGCGCCGACGCGGCGGCGCTCACGCCCGAGCTGCAGACCCAGTCCGAGCGCTATCTGTGGGCCGAGCGGCCCCGCGAGGAAGTCGATCTGGTGAAAATGGTCGCCGCCGCCCAGGAGACGGGGCACGGGCCCGCGAACGCGGGCCTGAGCCGGTCCGTGTACGACGCGCCGCACGCCGTGCGGCCCTGGGGCTGGAAGGTCTCCGCGTACCTGTGGACGAAATCCATCGCGGCCGGCGCGCTGCTCGTCGCGGCGTTTGCGGGGTCCGAAGCGTGGGGCGGTCTCTTCAGCGGGGTGGCGCCGGCGCTCAGTCTCCTGTTCCTCGCGCTCACGACGGTGCTCCTGGTCTCCGATCTCAAGCGCCCCGAGCGCTTCGCCTACATCGTGCTGAAGCCGAACTGGCGCTCGTGGCTCGTGTGGGGTGCCTGGATCTTGATGGCGTTTGGCGCCGCCGGAGTCGCGTGGCTCGCGGCGGGCGCGACGGGCCGCTCCGACCTGCTCCATCTCGTGCTGGTGCCGTCCGTGCTGCTGGCCCTAGCGACCGCCGGCTACAGCGCGTTTCTGTTCGGGCAGGCCGAGGGGCGCGATTTCTGGCAGAGCCCGCTCGTGCTCCCTCATCTGATCATCGCCGCCGTGATGGCGGGCGCCGCGACGTTGTCGATCGCCGCGGCGGTGGCGTCGCCTCAAAACGGCGAGTCGGATCCGATCGCGACCTTGTGGCCGCTGCTGTTCCTGTCGCTGGTCGCGCACGGGTTTCTCCTCGGGCTCGAGGTGTTCAACCGCCACGCCGTCCACGACGCAACGCTTGCGGCCCGCCTGATCCGGCGCGGGCCGTATCGAGCCCGGTTCTGGGGCGGCGTGGTCCTCGGTGGGGTGTTTCTTCCGATGGCGCTCCTGATTGCCGCCGCCGCCGCGGACTCGACCGCGCTGAGCACGGTCGGCGCCCTCCTCGCGCTGGCCGGCCTCTGGCTCTGGGAGGACTTGTGGGTGAAAGCCGGGCAGTCGGTGCCGCTGAGCTGAGAACCTTCGATCCGATGACGACAGGACGACTATGACAGAGCGCGCAGCCGAGCCGCTTCATCCGGTGGCCCGGGAGCTCGCCGCGTCCCAGGGCGGTCTGAGGAGCTATCCGCCCGTCGAGCGCTGGGAGGACTGGGAAGAATACGACCCGGTCGCCTGGCCCCAGAAGGTCAAGCGGCGCTACTCGCTGATCCCGACGATCTGCTTCAACTGCGAGGCCGGCTGCGGGCTCCTTGCCTACGTCGACCGCGAGACGCTCGCGATCCAGAAATTCGAAGGCAATCCCGCCCATCCCGGGAGCCGCGGGCGCAACTGCGCCAAGGGGCCCGCGACCCTGAACCAGGTGACCGATCCGGAGCGGATCACGTATCCGCTGCGCCGGATCGGGCCGCGCGGCGGCGGCCGCTGGGAGCGTGTCACGTGGGACGAGGTGCTCGACGACATCGGGGCGCGCATCCGCCAGGCGCTCGTCGAGGGCCGGCAGAAGGAGGTCATGTATCACCTGGGCCGGCCCGGCCACGAGCTCGTCTACCTCCAGCGCGTCTTTCACGCCTGGGGCATCGACGGCCACAACAGCCACACGAACGTCTGCTCGGCGAGCGCGCGGGCCGGCTACGCCTTCTGGCACGGCATGGACCGCCCGTCGCCCGATCACGCGAACGCGCGCTTCATCCTGCTGCTGTCCTCGCACCTGGAGACCGGTCACTACTTCAACCCGCACGCCCAGCGGATCATGGAAGCCAAGGCGCGTGGCGCGAAGATCGCGGTGCTCGACACGCGCCTGAGCAACACCGCGTCGATGGCCGACTGGTGGCTCGCGCCCTGGCCAGGCTCGGAGTCGGCCGTGCTGCTGGCGATGGCGCACATCCTGGTGCGCGAGAAGCTCTACGACCGGGAGTTCGTCCGCCGGTGGGTGAACTGGGAAGAATACCTGCGCGAAGAGCGGCCCGATCTGTCGGTCGAGTTCGAGTCGTTCGAGCGCGCGATCGACGAGCTGTACGCCCGCTTCACCCCGGAGTTCGCCGCGGCCGAGAGCGGTGTCTCCGCCGCCGCCATCGTGGAGATCGCGCGCGAGATCGGCCGCGCCGGCTCGGCGCTCGCGACTCACATCTGGCGCAACACCGCCGCCGGCAATCTCGGAGGCTGGCAGGTGGCGCGCGCGCTCGAGCTGATCGTGGTGTTGATGGGCGCCGTCGGCACGCCCGGCGGTACTGCGCCGAACGCGTGGAACAAGGCGGTGCCGGCGCCGCCGATGATGCCGCCGCCCGGGAAGATCTGGAGCGAGCTCCTCATGCCGCGCGAGTACCCGCTCGCGTTCTTCGAGATGAGCTTCCTCCTGCCACACTTCCTGCGCGAGGGCCGCGGCAAGCTCGCGATGTACTTCACGCGCGTCTACAACCCGGTGTGGACGAACCCCGACGGCATGTCGTGGATCGAGGCGCTCACCGACGAAGCCAAGGTCGAGCGCCACGCGTGCCTGACGCCGATCTGGAGCGAGACGGCGTGGTTCGCCGACTACGTGCTGCCGATGGGCCACGCCTCCGAGCGCCACGACCTCATGTCGCAGGAGACCCACGCGGCGCGCTGGATCGGCTTTCGCCAGCCGGTGCTGCGGGTCGCCCTGGAGAAAACGGGCAAGCGCTTCGACCTCACGTGGCAGGCGCACGAGGCCGCCGGCCTCGGGCAAGTGTGGGAGGAGGACGAGTTCTGGATCGAGCTCTCCTGGCGAATCGATCCGGACGGCTCGCTCGGCATCCGGAAGTACTTCGAGTCGCCGTATCGCCCGGGCGAGAAGCTCCGCATCGAGGAGCAGTACCGCTGGATCTTCGAGAACAGCGTGCCCGGCCTGCCGCAAGCCGCGGCGAAGGAGAAGCTGACGCCGCTCCAGTACATGCGCAAGTACGGCGCGTTCTTGATCGAGGACGGGGTCTACCGGACTCACGAGCAAGCGCTCGCACCGAAAGACCTCGACGGCGCCACCGTCGACCCGGTCACGAATGTGGTCGCGAAGGCCGGCCAGGCGGTCGGCGTCGAGATCGACGGCCGACGTCATCTCGGATTCCCCACGCCTTCGCGCAAGCTCGAGTTCTTCTCCAAGACCTTGAAGGCGTGGAAGTGGCCGGAGCAGGCGGTGCCCAACTACATCCGGAGCCACGTCCACTGGTCGAACCTCGACCGCGCGAAGGGCGAGATGGTGCTACTGCCGACGTTCAGGCTGCCGACCCTGATCCACACTCGCTCGGGCAACGCGAAGTGGCTCTACGAGCTCTCACACACGAACCCGCTCTGGGTCCATCCCGAGGATGCGGCGCGGCTGGGCGTCGCGACGGGCGATCTTCTGAAGATCGCGACCCGCATCGGCCACTTCGTCGACAAGGCGTGGGTCACCGAGTCGGTGCGGCCGGGCGTCGTGGCCTGCTCGCATCATCTCGGCCGCTGGCGCCTGCACGAGGACGCGGGCGGCGAGCGGTGGTCGACCGCGCTCGTCGATCTCAGCCAGCTCGAGCCCGGCAAATGGCGCATGCGCCAGCTTCACGGACCGCGCCCGTTCTCGAGCGACGATCCCGACTCGTCGCGGATCTGGTGGAGCGAGGCCGGCGTGCATCAGAACCTGACGTTCCCCGTCCAGCCCGATCCGGTCAGCGGCCAGCACTGCTGGCATCAGAAGGTAACCGTGTCGCGACCGGGTCCCGACGACCGCTACGGCGACGTCTTCGTCGATACGGCGAAATCGTTCGAGGCGTACCGCGAGTGGCTGGCGCTCGCGCGCCCCGCCCCCGGTCCCGACGGGCTGCGGCGCCCGCTATGGCTCCCGCGCGCCTTCAAGCCGGACGCGTCTGCCTATCGTCTGGACGGCGGGTGACGACGCGTCCCGGCGTGAAGGCCTGTACGCTCGCCGCTGCCGCTCGACCGCTCGGCGCTATTCGATCACCTGGTCGGCCTGTAGCAGCAGCGTTTTGGGAATCGTCAACCCGAGGGCCTTCGCCATCTTGAGGTTGATGACGAGCTCGAACCTCGTGGACTCTTCGATCGGCAAATCGCCGGGATTGGCGCCCTTCAGAACCCTGTCGACGTATCGTGCCGCTCGCCGGAACGTGTCGGTCAGGCTCGGGGCATAGGAGATCAGACCCCCGGCTTCGACGTCGGCCTTCAGTGCGAACATGGTCGGGATGCGCTGCTTGGTCGCGAACTCGATGATGATCGGCCGATAGGCTGTCGTGAGCGCACTGGCAACGGTGATCAAGGCGTCGGGATGCTTTTGCGTCATCACCGCGAAGGCCTTGGGGACGTCGTTAGGGTCCCTCACTTCCAGGGACTGAAGCGTCATTCGCAACTTGCGGGCCGCGGACTGCGCTTCTTGCCACTGCCGCTTTGCGCCTTCGTTGGTCGGATTCCAGAGGATCGCGACGCGGGAAAGCTTGGGGATGGCCTCCTTGAGCAGCTCCAGTCGTTTTCCGGTCAGTCCTTCCGCCGACCAGCCGGGCCCCGTGATATTTCCGCCCGGACGCGCGAGGCTCTTGACGAGCCCTTCTTCGACCGGATCGGTGAGCGACGGGACGATGATGGGGATTGTCTTCGTCGCCGCTCTCGCGGCGTCGACGGCGCCCGGCACGGCGACGATGACGTCGACCTTGAGATTGACCAGCTCGGTCGCCAGTTCCGGCAAGAGCTCACGGTTCCATGCCGCCGATCGGTACTCGATGACGATGTTCCGGCCCGCGACGTAGCCGAGATCCTTCAAGCCGTCGAGGAACGCGGCGCGCTCCGCCGAAGGCGGGTCGGCGAGCGGCGAAATGACGAGATAGCCGATCCGCGGAATCTTGTCCGGGCGCTGCGCCTCGGCGCCGGCCAGTACCCCGACGATCGCGAGCACGAAGACCAAGGGCTTGAGTGCACGGAGAATCACTCCGCGACCGTGTCCGCGCCGATCAGCGGAGACCACGCGCGTGCCTCGCGGGACCACGGCCCGAACGTCTTGCGCCCGAGACGGGGCGTCCGCATGGTTGTCCTGGATTCTGGTCCGGGCGCATACTTCCTCCCGAGGGATGAACGTGCGCAGACTCTGTGTCGGCCGGGAGAGCTTGTCAAGGCGGTTCCTCCTCGCTCTCGCGCTCGGAGTCATCGCGGTCTTCGCGGGCGCCGCGGACGTCCAGGGCGATGTCCCGTCGCCGTCGAAAGTGCGGTTCGTGGAGCATTCGCCGGCGGCATTCGACGCGGCGCAACGGGAAGGCAAGCCCGTCTTTCTCCTGATCAGCGCGGTGTGGTGCTACTGGTGCAAGTACTTCGAGCAGCAGGTGCTTACCGACGCCGAGGTGTCGAAATACTTGAATCAGCACTACGTGAGTGTTTCCGCCGACCATGACAGACGCCCGGACCTCGTGCGCAAGTACGTCCGGGGACTGCCGATGATCGTGCTCTTCGGCCCCGACGGCCGGGTCCGGCAATCATTTGCCGGCGTGCTCAAGAAGGACGACTTTCTGAGTGTCGTGAAGAAGGTTGCTGCGTCGCCACCCCTGGCGACGGATACCGGGCTGGTCGCCGCCCCGAACCCGGCACCGGTGACCCCGAGTACGTATCAGCAGCTCCGCGAGGGCGTGCTGCGCTTCATCGTCGAGAACCTGGACACGGTCTACGGCGGGTTCGGGGCCGGCGACAAATACCCCCAGGCGAGGCTGCTCGCGTTGTTGCTCGAGCTGTATCAGGCCACGGGCGACCGCCGCTATCTCGTCGCGGTCGAGAAGAGCCTCGACGGGATCCTCGGAGCCCTCTACGATCGTGTCGATGGCGGGTTCTTCCGATACGCCGAAGGACGGGAGTGGCGCCAGCCACACTACGAGAAGCTCGTGCATCTCAACGCCGTGCTGGCGGCGGTCTTCGGCGAGGCGCATCGGGTGACGGGAAACCCGCGCTATCGGGAAGCCGCCGATGGTACCGCCGCTTACCTGCTCCGGAATCTTTACGACGCGACCGAGGGCGGATTCTACAGTAGCCAGAGCGCCGACCCCGCGTATTACCGCCTGTCGCTCCGGGAGCGGCGGGCTGCGCGCCAGCCGCCGGTGAACCGCGACAAAATTTCAGCGTGGAACGCCGAGGCGGCGATGGCGTTGCTGGCTCTCAGCCAGTCCTCGGGGAGAAAGGATCTGCGTGACGCCGCCCTCCGCACGCTCGAGTTCGTACGCGCAACCCTGATCGGCGAGAAAGGGGCCTTTCACCTCTACGATCCTCGGACGGGACGAAGATACGGCGAAGGTCAAGTCGATGCCAATGCGTGGACTGCCCTCGGCCTCCTCGCGGGTTATCGCGTCGCACCGGTCGAAGCCCAGCGCCAGGCTGCCGAGCACGTGCTGCGCTTCGCCGTGGCCGAGCTCTTCGATGCGGGTCGGGGAGCTTTCAACGAGGACAAGAGCCTTCCACCCCCGCTCGACGCCAACGGGGTCATGGCCGAGGCTCTGCTCCGGGCGCAGCAGGTCGGAGGCCGCGCCGACTATCTGGACGTGGCCCGGCGTATTCTCGTCACCTTTGGCGGAACGACGCACGTGCTCTTGACCGAGGGCGAGGACGCGGTGGCCCGGGCACCCGATACCGTCTACTATCTTCGCGCGTACGCACTGGCGATCGGGAAGGCTACTCGATGAGCGCGCGCCACGGTTTGGCGAGTCACCGGATTCCGGGCACGCTCATCGGCTTGCCGTTGTCGAACGCGGTGAGGTAGAGCTCGAGGTCGGCGTACTCGGGTGCGTCGGCCGCCAGGTAGTTCGTCCCCAGCGGCAGCATGCAGAACTGGAATCGCGTCCGAACGCTCCAGATCCTTCGCGGGATCGTGAACCACAGGGGGAAGTGCCTGGTCAATCCGGTCTGGGCGACACTCAAGACCCGCGCGCCGGCGTACCGCCCCGCCCCGCGATCCGTATCGTGACAATCGGCGCAGGCGTGGTTCCGCTGCCCGACCCGCTGATAGTAGAGAGCGCGACCGCGTTCGTACGCGGCCCGGGCCTCCGGGCTCGTCACATCGATGTTCACGGGCATTCCGTTCGACTGCATCTTGATGAGGATGGCCATGGCGAGGTGAGTCGGGCTCTGGGCCAGCATCTCGTTGCCAGTCCTCTCCGGGGCATGGACGGTGAGGTAGTCCTCGATGGACATCACGCGCCGGTACGCCGGGAGATACTTCGGGTATCGGGTGGCCACGCCCTTCATGGCCTTCTCCAGGCCGCCCTCGTGGCAATCGGCGCACGCCTTGCCCGAGGGTCCTTTCGCAGACCACACCGCCAGGCCCGTCTCCGCCAGGAGGATCGCCGGGTTGTTAGCCGGGTCGAGGTTGTCGCCCCAGTAGAGCGCGACGCGCGGACGGGTGTGGGGGTTCCGCGCGGGGTCCTTCTCCGGGGGCGGGACGAATGGCGGGCTTCCCTTCAGGGTCTGGAGAAACGCAACGATGTGCACGGTCTCCTCGGGCGACAGGATGCCGCTCGTCCCCCAGGGAGGCATGGTCGGATTCGGCAGAAACAGGCGAGCGTCCCAGACGAAGTCGAAGAGGTACTGGTCCGGTAGACGCCGGTCGCCGATGACGGAGAGATCGGGACCGACGCTGCCGGCAGGCCAGATGTCGTCCCCCGGGATCAGGTGGCAACCCGTGCACGGGGCCTTGTCGCGTGCCCTGAAGAGCTCGCGCCCTCGCCTGGGGTCGCCCTTGACGACGGGCATGGAAATCCGGTTCGGCGGTGGGAATTTCCTGGTGTCGTCGTAGGCGTAGGTAGGCCACTGCTCGAAGTTCGCCGTGATGGCGCTAAACGCGTCGTCCTTGTAGCGGACCTGGACTCGCTTGCCGTCGACCTCTCTGACCTCTCCCTTGGCTTCGGG
>QHSQ01000589.1 GCA_003221615.1 Candidatus Rokuibacteriota bacterium
GCCTAAAGACGGCGTAATGGGATTCCCGGTCGGACGCGGAGGAACGACGGAGTGACGGTGCAACCTGGTGGGAGCCGCTCGATAATGGCACCGGGCCTGACGACAAGGCCGCCACTGAGAAGGGGCGCGCTTCCTCACGAGTTTGCCGAGATTCGCCGCAGAGCGAACACAGGATGGGGTGACCGACCCGCGTGGTCGGCACGGATAGAAGGTCGTCCGAGGCCTTTCGGCCAGGACGAATGTCGAGGCATGCTGCCAGGAGCATGTCACTCCGCTGCCGTTCGTGGCCTATCACTCGAAACTGGAGCTTGACAGCAGAGGCTTCATAGAAGGTGCCCATGCGGCTGATCGGGCTCGCGGTCCTTCTCGCTGTCAGCCCCTCTCTTGCGCCGCTACCAGTCAGTGCCCAGAAAGCGGAGAGAGTATCGCGTGTCGGATACCTCCGGAGCGGCTCGGTGCGGGGCTGGTCAGGAGCCGGACGGCGCAAAGATCGAGAGGTGGGAGAAGCATATGGGTATGAGCGGCCGGCCGAAGACGCGGTATGCGACCGATCCTATCGACGACAGCCCCGTCGATCGGAAGGATGATGCTCCGAGTGGGAGCACCCGCTCGTGCGCAGCGTTGAGCGTGGCCTTCTTCCGCTGCTCGTGGAGGGGTGCTCGTGGAGGGCGCTCCTTCCGGTGCAGCGCGAGCGGGCGCGCGTTGCGCAGCCCCCAACTACCGAAAACGGCCTTTATGTCGCCTAGCCTCCGAGCGACGTTCTGGGTCGCGACGACGACGGCCGCTATCTCGTCTCAGACGGAGCCGGCGCTCCCGGATCAGAGGTGCCGGATGCTCGGCCTCAGCGATAACGACGTGCTCCGGCGAATCCGATCACATCATCTCGCCGGCCTGCTCGCCGCGGTCTCCTTCATCCTGGCGATGGTCCCCCTCGCAGCCGCGCAGACTCCCACTGGCGAGGCCGTCATGGCCTGGCACGTCACCATCGCGCCAACGTGGTTCGATCCGTCGACGGCGCCCGCCCAGATCACGCCGTTCGGCATGCTGCACACGCTCCACGACGCGCTCGTGCGGCCGCTGCCCGGTCAAAAAATGGGCCCGAGCCTGGCGGAGTCGTGGACGGAGAGTCCCGACGGGGTCACGTACGAGTTCAAGCTCCGCCGCGGCCTCAAGTTCCACAACGGTGACCCCGTGACCGCGGAGGACGTCAAGTTCAGCTTCGAGCGCTATCGGGGCACGGGCGCCAAGGAGCTGCAGACGCGCGTACGCCAGGTGGAAGCTGTCAATCCGGTCATGGTGCGTTTTCACCTCAAGGAGCCGTGGCCGGATTTCATGACGTTCTACGGGACCACCGCCACCGCCGCCGGAATCGTCGTCCCGAAGAAATACCTTCGTCCTCGACGGACCCGAAGCGGAGAACGTCCAGCGCGATCCTCGCCTGGCGCTGGTGGCGACGCGACACGCCTCCGTCTTCTGGATCGAGTTCGCGGATCAGTGGGACCCGAAATCCCCGTGGCACGACAAGCGCCTGCGGCAGGCAGTGAATTACGCGCTCGATCGGAAGGCGATCAGCGACGCCGCGTGCCTGGGTTTTTGCCCACCGTCCGGCGTCATTGTGCCCCGCGTGATGGACTACGCGCTACAGGTCGAGCCTCATCCCTACGATCCGCAGAAGGCCAAACAGTTGCTCGCAGACGCCGGCTATCCCCGAGGCTTCGATGCAGGCGAGATGACGCCCATTCCAGGGTTCGCCACGATTGCCGAGGCGGCGGTGAACTACCTGAACACGGTGGGAATCCGGGTGAGGCTCCGGCAAATGGAGCGCGCGACGTTCTACGCCGCCTGGCAGGAAAAGAAGCTCCGCGGGCTATTCCTCGTCGGAGCCGGCAACGCCGGCAACGCGGCGTCGCGCGTCGAGGCGTTCGTCTACTCGAAAGGGAGCTACGCGTACGGCGGCTATCCGGACATCGACGAGCTGTTCCAGCAGCAGGCGCGCGAGCGGGACACGGCCAAGCGTGAAGCGCTGCTCCATCGGATCCAGCAACTCACGATCGACCGCGCGATGTTCGCGCCGATCTGGGACCTGCGCGGGCTGATGGGTGTGGGGCCGCGCGTGGCGGATCACACGATCAACCTGGTGCCGATGTCGCTCTTCCCGTCCTTCGAGGACGTGCGAATGAGGAGCCAGTAGCGATGGTCCCGCGCTGACTTACGGATGACGCCTCCAAGAGACTGGCCGAGCAAGCGCGGGAGATCAGCCGGTGGCAGAAGCGCGGAGCGGGCTGAGGCCTTGGTCGAACTGCAAAAACAAGTCGCGGCGTTGCTGGGAACGCCGCTGGGCACCGAGACCTCGTGATGGCGACAGTCACCCAGATCGGACCGCGGCTGGGCAGTCGGCAGTCGAGGCGGTAAGAAGCTCCAGACTGCTTGACGCCCGCAGATCGGCCGTCATACATGAGGCCACCGGAGTCGGGGAACTCACGGAAGCTGTACAGAGCGGGCAGCCGTCGCTGCGCGGCCAGCGCCACGACCTCGGCCCGGTTGCGTTCGACGACCAAGGTGTCACGACGGACGAGGATCGCGCCCACGCGCGCTTGGCTCGTAGCGGCAAACGTGGGGGCGAGATCCTTAGCATCCCTCGCAAGAAATTCTTTCACTTGAGCGTGCGGGCCGCCGCCTCGATCTGCCTCCGCGCGGCATCGT
>QHSQ01000590.1 GCA_003221615.1 Candidatus Rokuibacteriota bacterium
GACCGCGGCCGCCGTCGCGCGCGCGCGCCGCCGCGCTTCCTGGAGCGCAGCCGCGCTGGCGTCACGGCGGCTGCGGGCGTCCGCCACGCGATCCGCCGTCACGAATCGGCGCTTGAGGAGCGGCTCGACCCGGCCCAGGTAATCGTCTGCGTAGACAGCCTCAGCCTGCAGCTTGGCCACGGCCGCTTCGGCCGCCGCTCGCTCCTCCTCGGCGCGCGCGAGCTGAGCGGTTGACGACGCCAGGCTGGCCTCGCGGCGGCCGATCTCGGACCCGGCCGAGGCGATCGCCTTGCGCTGGGCGTCGACTTCCTTGAGGGCGAGCGCCAGGTCGGCGCCCGCGCGAGCCAGTCGCGCCTCGTAGGGACGGCAGTCGAGAGCGAAGAGCAGGTCTCCCTCCCTCACGTGCTGGTTGTCCACGACGCGCAGATCCACGATGGGACCGCTGACCTGGGGCGCGATCCCGACGACATTGGCGCGCACTGCGGCGTCGTCGGTGCGCGGCTTCACGAAGCTCAACCGATAGGCGTAGAGGCCGGCGACCACAGCCCCAGCGACGATCAGCACGCCGAGGCAGCGGGCGATGAGCCGGCGGGCTGAGGCGGGGGGCGCGCCGTCGTCCATGGCTCAGGCTCTATAGAGGACGAGCCAGGCGAGCACCGTCAGGAGTAGCCCAAGGCACGTATATATAAGGATGGGCGGGCCCAGGTCGGGCTCCAGCCGCGCGACGACGAACACGTAGCGGGCAGCAACGGTCAGCCCGACGCCGACCACCATCGAGACCATCCAGGCCGGGAAAAACGAGCCGGCAACGTTGACCACGGGATCACAGCCGGCCCCGAGCAGCACGAGGGCGGCACCGCTCGCGATACGGCTCGTCATGTCCTATAGATGCGGCGGGCTGACCGAAGGTGACAACCGCCCCTGGGCCGATGGAACCTCAACGCCGGCCGATCAAAAAAGGCGTCATCTAGGTAGAATACGGCTCCGATGGAGATCGCTGGACATCGCAGTCTCGCGCTCCTCGTCATGATCGGCACGCTCTCAGGATGCGCGGAGTTGCCGGTGCCGACGCGTGCGCCGTTCACCGCGGCCCCGCGTTCATCGTCGGCTCCCTGGCAGGCTCCACCCCGGGTGGCCGCAGACCGCTCTCGCGCGCTCGCCAGCCTCGGCGAGCCGATCGACCCTGACGTCGTTTACGGCCTCGCCGATCTCATCGACTTCGCCCATCGCGCCAACCCCGAGACCAAACGCGCGTGGGAAGAGGCGCGCGCGGCGGCCGCCCAGGCCGCGCGCGCCGAGGCGGCGTACTACCCCACGCTGTTTGCGATGGCCAGAGGCGGAACCTCGGGCTCGACGCGAGCCGCGCCCGGGTCGTGGCGGCGCGCGCCAGTCTCGAATCCGCGGTGGCGGTGGAGGAGGCGGTGGACGCGCGTCTGCAGCAAGGCCTGGCCACGCTGCCGGACCTCCTCCTTTCGCGGCAGGAGCGAGCCCGCGCGGCGTACGAGGTGGAGGACGCGCTGGGGACCGTGAGCGATGCGCAGGCCGCGCTCGCCGAAAATCTCGGCATCCCACCGACGGCGCCCATGCGCGTGGCGGACCTCTCGACGGTGCCGCTTCCCAGCGACCTCGCGGAATCCGTCGAGCAGATCATCGACCGCGCGCTCGGTCGTCGGCCCGACCTGGCCCCGCGGCTGGCGGCCTTGCGGGCCCGCGAAGCGGACGAGCGAAAGGCACAAGCTGAGTTCCGGCCACGGCTGTCGTTCTCCGGATCGGTCGGTCAGGCCGTGCAACGCTATCGCGTCGGCCCGCCCTTCGGGACGTTCACGATGAACGAGACGGAGTACGGCGCCTTTCTGAACTTCGAGTGGAAGCTCTTCGACGGCTTCGAGCGCGAGAACGCGCTGCGCGAGGCGACGTCGCGGCGCGGCGCCGCCGAGGCCGACCTGGCCGCGCTCGAGCTCCGGGCGATTCGCGAGGTGTGGAAGGCCTACGCCGACGTGAAGACGGCGCTCCGCAAGCATGAGTTTGCCCTCGCGCTGCTGACTGCGTCCAAGGAGGCCTACGAGTCGACGCTCGAGTCGTATCGGACGGCGGGGCTGGCGACCGTACTCGATGTGCTCGCGGCCCAACGCGATCTCGCCCGCGCCCGGACCACCGAGATCCAGAGCCGCGCCGAGCTGCTGACGACGTCTGCCGCGCTGACGTTCGCCGCCGGCGACTGACGAAAGCCGAGTCCGGAAGACAAGTTCGGGCTGAAGACGACTCTTCGCCGGGCTCGACAGCACGACCGATAGACGTGGATGTCCCTCCGCACGCATCGGCCGGATTTCGGTCGGCGTCCGAATATCGGACGCGCTTGAGATGGTTGCCCTCGTTCGCCGTAGGCATTCGTTCGTCAAGCTAAAACGCGCTCTTAGACCCGCCGACGTCACGACCTCCGGCACGGCACGATGGTTGCCGACTGCTTGTGGCAGATCGACTGGCACAAGGGGGCACGACATGAGAGCAGCGAGTGTCGAG
>QHSQ01000012.1 GCA_003221615.1 Candidatus Rokuibacteriota bacterium
TCAGGAGGCTCGCCGCGAGACGACGCCAGTCGGACTGGAGGAGAAACGCGAGAAGCCGCAAGGGTCGCGACGGCATCGTCCGACTTTTTATACCACCGACGTCAACGGAACCGCGCGAGCGAGTCTACGCGATCGCGCCGGCGCTTCGCAGATTACTGAGCGCGCTCAAGTCGTAGCCGAGCACGCTCGAGATGATCTCGTCGGTGTGCTGGCCGGGTGTCGGCACCGGACCGATCCGGCCCGGCGTCTTCGACATCTTGATCGTGACGCCCGGCAAGTACATCTCGCCGGCCACCGGATCGTCCATCTTGACCAGCATCTGGCGGTCCCACAGATGCGGGTCGCGGGCGACCTCGGGGATCGTGCGGACGGGGCCGACCGGCACGCCCGCCTCGCCGAGCGCGGCACAGATCTCCTCGACCGTGTGCGCCGCGCACCACGCTTCGATCCGCGCGCGGCGCGCGTCCGGGCCGGAGCTCCCCACCAGCGGCGCATCGTCGCCCGTCCCCGCCCCGCCGTCGACCAGGCGCATGAGGCGTGCCGCCATCTCACGCGCCCCGGCGCTGATGACGACATAGCCGTCCTTGGCCCTGTACGGCGGGCGCCCGCCCTCACCGCCTTCCTCGCCGGTGGCGAGGTAGTACGAGGTCGGAATCTCGACCATCGTCAGCGCCGAGTCGAGCAGGCACACGTCGACGACCTGACCCTCGCCGGTGCGCTCGCGATGGCGGAGCGCGGCGAGCGTGCCGATAGTCGCGTGCAGCGCGGTATAGCGATCCACGACCGACGACGCCGTGCCGATCGGCTTGCCGTCGCGCTGCCCGGTCAAGGTCATCAGCCCGCTCATCGCCTGACCGAGTGGATCGAACGCCGGCCGCTCGGTGTACGGCCCGAACTGGCCGAATCCCGAGACCGACACGAGGATGATGCCGGGATTGAGCTCGCGCAGACGCTCGTAGCCGAAACCCATCTTCGCCATCACGCCCGGGCGGAAGTTCTCGAGCACGATGTCGGCCTTCTTCACGAGGGCGGCGAAGATCTCCTGGCCGCGCGGATTGCGCAGGTTGAGGCAGACGCTCTTCTTGCCGCGGTTGTAGACCGAGAAGTATACGCTCTGGCCCCGCACCATCGGCGGATGGGTGCGCGTCTCCTCGCCGCCCGGCGGCTCGATCTTGATGACCTCGGCGCCGAGATCGGATAGGATCATGCCGCCGCGCGGGCCCGCCTGGTAGCGGGCCAGCTCGAGTATGCGCACGCCGTCGAGCGGTCTCGCTGTCGTCGTCATGATGGCTCACGTCTAGCAGCGAGATCGAGAGCGGTCAAGAGCTTCTTACACAGTAGTTGTTACAGAGTTTGCGACCCGGCGCGGCATGGGCGTTGCAATTTTGAATCGTCAAAGCGAGCCTTCGGAGTGATCTCCTGGGCTCGCGACTTGTCGACGAGAGCTTTCGAGAGCGAGGATCTAGATGCTGCGAGGAGCTGATTGCGTCGAGGCCAGGGGCCTCCGCTGCAGCCGCGGAACCGACGGCACGAGGGGCGTCGAGAGGCGGGCAGCGGCGGCACCCGCCAGACAGCAGATCACGAGCGAAAGCAGCGCGCCGGCAGTGCCGGCGAGAACTTGCGCAACGTGGTTGATACCCGAGAGCCCGGTCGGCACGATGCCGCCGATGAGCCCGAGCACGATCAGGCCGATAGCAGTCCTCATCAGTGCAGCCCTCCCAGAGCAAGGTCTGGCAATTGAAATGCCAGAGCGTCGACGGCACTGCAGGCGCGTCGATGTCCATGAAAAGTCGACCCTCGTGACCGCGCGCGGACACTACTGGAGGAGTCGTTCGAGTAGTTCTTACCTAGTAATTCTTGCCAGTGTCAACTCAGCATACACTGACAGCCGGCGTCTTACCACATGAACCTCTTCGGAACGGAACCCATTCGCGCCGAGCTCCTCAGTGTCGAGCGGCTCGAAGACCTGGCCGAGACGATCGCGCGTCATCGCGTCTCGTCCGATCGGCGGCCCGAGCCCGGCCTGCTTTCGCGCGCCAGGGAAAACGGGCGCGTCCTCCTCCGCTGCTACCGCACTCTGGCCGCCGTCATCAACGAAGAGCGCGCGACGACGCCCGCGGCGGAGTGGCTCGTCGACAACTTCCACATCGTCGAGGAAGTGCTCAACGAGATTCGCACCGATCTGCCGCCGGGCTTCTATCGGCAGCTGCCCACGCTCGACGAGGGGCCACTCGCCGGCGCTCCGCGCGCGCTCGAGCTGGCCTGGACGTTCATCGCCCACACCGACAGCCGCTTCGACCCGGCCACGTTGCAACGCTTCGTCCTGGCCTTTCAGCGCACCGAGGCGCTTCGCATCAGCGAGCTGTGGGCGGTGCCGATCGCGCTCCGGCTGATCCTGATCGAGAATCTGCGTCGGCTCGCCGTCGAGATCGTCGAGGCGCGCGCGGCACGGGTCGACGCCGACAGCCTCGCCAATCTCTTGCTGGGCCAGTCCGATCTCCCGGCCATCCCGCAGGCCTTCCGATCGATCGGCGACGCCGTGCTGACCACGTCGTTCGCCGTGCGGCTCTCCCATCGGCTCCGGGACCAGGATCCGGTCACGACGCCGGCGGCGCGCTGGCTCGACGAGCGGCTCGCGGCCCGCGGCACCTCCGCGCACGAGCTCATCCGCGCCGAGCACCAGCGCCAGGCCGGCGCCAACGTGACGGTGCGCAACGTGATCACGAGCCTGCGCGTGATGGCGACCTTCAACTGGCGCGACTTCTTCGAGCAGGGGAGCCTGGTCGACCGTCTCTTCCGGAGCGAGAGCGCGTTCGGCGCGATGGATTTCGCCACACGCGACCGCTATCGCCACGCGGTGGAAGACCTGGCCCGGGGGTCAGGGCGGTCGGAGATCACCGTGGCCCGCCAGGCGTTGACCCTGGCGGGCGGCCGCGAGCGGCACGCCGAGGACCTCGGCTACTACCTGATCTCCAAGGGGCGGCCGACCATCGAGCACGCGCTCGGCTACCGGATCTCGCTGCGCCAGCGCCTGGTCCGCGCCTACATGACCTCGGCGACGTGGAGTTATCTCGGCTCGATCGGGATCGTCACGGCATTTCTCCTTTGTCTGCCCATCCTGTTCACGCATGCGCTCGGGGTGAGCCCGCTCCTCCTCATCGCCCTCGCGGCGCTCGCGGCCCTCCCGGCTTCCGATGCGGCCACCGCGCTCGTCAACCGAGCGGTCGTCGAGATGTTCCCGCCGCGCGCGCTGCCGCGGCTCGAGCTGGCCGATGGCGTGCCGCCGAAGCTGAAGACCCTCGTGGTCGTGCCGACGCTCCTGACCGGCCGGGCGCAGATCGCCGAGCAGATCGCGCACCTGGGGGTTCACTACCTCGCCAACGACGACGGCGCGCTCCGCTTCGCGCTGCTGTCCGACTGGACGGACTGCGCGCAGGAGCACGCCCCCGACGACGAGGCCTTGCTGACCGCGGCGCGCGCCGGCATCGCCGAGCTCAACCGGCGCCACGGCGCCTCCGGCGACGGTGAGCCCCGCTTCTATCTGTTCCACCGCCGGCGTCTCTGGAGCGAGAGCGAGGGTCGCTGGATGGGCTGGGAGCGCAAGCGCGGCAAGCTGCACGAGCTCAATCGCCTGCTCCGCGGCGCGACCGACACGTCGTTCATGATCGAGAACCTCGAGGTGCCGGCGTCGATCCGCTTCGTGATCACGCTCGACGCCGACACCCAGCTGCCCCGCGGCGCCGCGGCGCGATTGGTCGGCACGCTCGCCCACCCGCTGAACCGGCCTCGCCTCGAGCCGCGCGAGGGCCGCGTCGTCGAGGGCTACGGGATTCTCCAGCCACGGATCGCGCCTACCCTGCCGACCGAGCGCGAGGGCTCGCTCTTTCGGCGCGTGTTCTCCGGCCCGGCCGGCATCGATCCCTACTCCGCCGCCGTCTCGGACGTGTATCAGGACCTCTTCGGCGAAGGCTCGTACACCGGCAAGGGCATCTACGACGTCGACGCGTTCGAGCGCGCGCTCGAGGGGCGAGTGCCGGAAAACACGCTGCTCAGCCACGACCTCTTCGAGGGGCTCTTCGCGCGCGCCGCGCTGGTCACCGACGTCGAGCTGTTCGAGGATTTTCCGGCCCGCTACGAGGTCTCGGCGGCGCGCCAGCATCGCTGGGCGCGCGGCGATTGGCAGCTCTTGCCGTGGCTGATTCGGGGCGCGGCGGGCGTCGGCGCCGCACGAGCGCGGATCCCGACGATCGGCCGCTGGAAGATGCTCGACAACTTGCGGCGAACGCTCTCGGCGCCCGCCGCGTATCTCACGCTGGTGCTCAGCTGGGCCTTGCCGCCCGACGCGCCGCTCGTGTGGACCAAGCTGGTACTGCTGTGCCTCGCGCTGCCCGCGCTCGTCCCGGTGTCGACCGAGATCCTCCCGCGCCGCCCCGGCGGATCCAAGCGTGCGTACCTGCGCGGGCTCGGCGAAAGCCTGGTGCTTGCCGGCGCGCAGATCGGGCTCAGTCTCACCTTCCTCGCCCACCAGGCCTGGCTCATGGGCGACGCCGTGGTGCGGACGTTGCTCCGTCTGGCGGTGACCCGCCGGCGGATGCTCGAGTGGGTTTCAGCCGCGCAGGTGAAGTCGAGCTTGACCCTTGATCTTGGCCGCACCTACCTGGAGATGTGGGGGGCCCTCGTGCTGGCGCTCGTCGCGGGTACGGTCGCCGTGTTCTCGACCGGCGAGATCCGGCCCATCGCCGCGACGTTCGCCGTCCTCTGGTGTCTCTCGCCCGCGGTGGCTCGCTGGATCAGCCGTCCGGCGGTGACGGGGCAGCCCGAGCAGCTGAGCGGCGACGAGCGGCAGCGCATCCTGGCGACGGCGCGGAAGAGCTGGCGCTTCTTCGAGACGTTCGTGACGCAGGAAGACAATTCGCTCCCGCCCGATAACTTCCAGGACGACCCGCGGCCCGTCGTCGCGCACCGGACGTCACCGACCAATATGGGCGTCTATTTGCTCTCGACGGTGGCCGCGCGCGATCTCGGCTGGATCGGCACGCTCGACACGATCGATCGGCTCGAGGCGACCCTGGCGACCATCTCCGATCTCGAGCGCTACCGCGGGCACCTCTACAACTGGTACGACACGCGCACGCTCAAGCCCCTGGAGCCGCGATACGTCTCCTCCGTCGATAGCGGGAATCTCGCCGGGCATCTGAGTGTCCTCGCCGTCGCGGCACACGAGCGCGCCGGCTGCCCGATCGTCGGGATCGAGGTCCAGCGCGGAATCGACGCCGCGCTCCTCCTGCTGCGCGACGCGCTGCCCGCCGAGTCGCGCCCGCCGGTCGACGAGCTGCGCGGCGCGCTGGCCCAGGAGCCTGCCTCGACCGCCGCGTGGCCGAGTCGACTTCGCGAGATCACGGCCGCGGTTCGGGGACTCGGCGACCGGGCAAAGGCGCTCCCCGCCGACACGGGAGCCGAAGCGGTCGTGTGGGCGGAGGTCGCGCAGGCGACGATCGCGACCCATGGCCGTGATCTCGACGCACTCGCGCCGTGGATCGAGGGGCTCGACGACCTTCGCCGCGCCCTGCCGGCCGACGGCCTGGGTACGAGCGCGGTCGCGCGACTGCTCGACGCTCCGCCCCTGCTCCGCGACCTGCCGGATCTCGCCCGCGCGGCGGCGCGCGAGATCGCCCAGTGGACGGAGCAATCGCCGAGCCAGGCGAGCGGCCTCGTCCACCGGGGTCGCGCCTCGACGACCGTCGAGGCGCTCGAGAGCTCGGCGCGAGCCGCCGAGAGCCTGCTGAAAAGTCTCGAGCAGGTCGAGCGCAGCGCCCGTGATCTCTTCGACGGAATGGATTTCGAATTCCTGTTCGACCGGCCCCGTCAGCTCTTCGCCATCGGCTACCGGGTCGCCGACGGATCGCTCGACGAGGGCCGTTACGATCTTCTCGCCTCGGAGGCCAGGCTCACGAGCTTCGTCGCGATCGCCCGCGGTGACGTGTCGGCCGTGCACTGGTTCCGGCTCGCGCGCCCGATGACGCCGGTCGAGTCGGACATCGCGCTGGTCTCGTGGTCGGGCTCGATGTTCGAGTATCTGATGCCCGGGCTCGTCATGCGGGAGCCCCACGGCAGCCTGCTGGAGCAGACGTGCCGCCTGGCCGTGCAGCGCCAGATCTCCTATGGGCAGTCCCGCGGCGTGCCCTGGGGCATCTCGGAATCCGCTTACAACGTGCGCGATCTCGACCTCACCTACCAGTACTCGAGCTTCGGCGTGCCCGGGCTCGGCCTCGAGCGCGGGCTCGGTGACGATCTGGTGATCGCGCCCTACGCGACGGCGCTGGCCGCGATGGTCGATCCCTCGGCGGCGGCCCGCAACTTCGGCGAGCTCGCGCGGGCCGGCGGCCTCGGGCCCTACGGCTTCTACGAAGCGCTCGATTACACCCGCGAGCGCTTGCCCGAAGGCGCGCAGGTGGCGGTGATCCGCGCCTACATGGCGCACCACCAGGGGATGACGGTCGTCGCCCTGGCCAACGTGCTCCTCGACGGTCGGATGCGCGAGCGATTCCACGCCCAGCCGATGGTGCAGGCCACCGACCTCATATTGCAGGAGCGCGCACCGCGCGACGTGCCCGTGATGCGTCCCCGGGCGAAGGAAGCGCCGGCACACGAGGAGACGCGCGCGATGGTGGCGCCGACGTCGCGCCGGTTCACGTCGGCGTCCGATCCGATACCGCGCACGCACCTGCTCTCCAACGGGCGCTACGTCGTGATGCTGACGACGGCCGGTTCCGGCTACAGCCACTGCGGGCCACTCGCCATAACACGGTGGCGCGAAGACACGACGAGGGATGCCTGGGGCACGTTCGTCTTCCTGCGCGACACACGGAGCGGCGAGGTGTGGTCCGCCGGCTTCCAGCCCTCGGGGCGCGAGCCCGACAGCTACGAGGTGACGTTCCTCGAGGACCGCGCCGAGATCCAGCGCCGCGACGGCAATCTGCTGACCCGGCTCGAGGTCCTCGTCTCGCCCGAGGACAACGCCGAGATCCGGCGCGTGACGCTCACGAACCTCGGCAGCGAAGCGCGCGAGATCGAGGTGACGTCGTACGCGGAGATCGTGCTGGCGCCGCCCCGCGACGACGCGGCCCATCCCGCGTTCTCCAATATCTTCGTGCAGACGGAGGCCGTGGCCGAGCTCGACACGCTCCTGGCGACACGCCGAACTCGGACGTCCGAAGAGCAGCGCGTCTGGGCCGCCCACGTCGTCTCGGTCGAGGGCACCAGCACGGGCGGCTCGCAGTACGAGACCGAGCGCGGGCGCTTCCTGGGCCGCGGCCGTGGCATTCGCACGCCGATGTCGATGATCGAAGGCCGGCCCCTCTCGAACACCACCGGCGCCGTCCTCGACCCGATCTTCAGTCTGAGGCGGCGCCTGCGGCTGGCGCCCGGAGGCAGCGGCCGCGTCGTCTTCTCGACCGTGCTCTCCAACACGCGGGCGGACGCGCTCGGGATGGCCGACAAGTATCGCGACCCGGCGACGTTCGAGCGTATCACCACCCTGGCGTGGACGCAGGCGCAGGTCCAGCTCCATCACCTGGGCATCACGCCGGAGGAAGCTCACCTCTTCCAGCAGATCGCGAACCGCGTCCTCTATGCCGATTCGCGCCTGCGCGCGCCCGCCGCGACACTCGCCCGCAACGCGCTCGGGCCCGCCGCCCTCTGGGCGCACCGCATCTCGGGAGACCTGCCGATCGTGCTGGTGCGGATCGACGAGATCGAGGATCGCGAGATCGTGCGCCAGCTGTTGCGAGCGCACGAGTACTGGCGGATGAAAGGGCTCGCGGTCGATCTGGTGATCCTGAACGAGAAACCGCCGTCCTATCTTCAGGATCTCCAGGCCGCGCTCGAAGGCCTGGTGCGGTCCGGACGGCCGACGCTCGGCGCCATCCCCGAAGGCTCGATCGTCGTCCTGCGCGGCGATCTCCTCTCGGCGGCCGAGCGCGACTGTCTCGCGGCGGCCGCGCGCGTGATGCTCCCGAGCCGCCTGGGCACCCTGGCCGAGCAGGTCGGCCGCGTCGAGCGCGCGACGGTCCCGCGGCGCCGGGAGCGTCGGCCCACTCCCGAGCCGGAGGAGGGCTCCGAGCCGCCGCCGCCGCGGCCGCGCCGGGAATTCGACAATGACCTCGGCGGCTTCGTCGAGGACGGGCGCGAGTACTCGATCGTGCTCGACGAGGGCCACTGGACGCCGGCGCCGTGGATCAACGTGATCGCCAACGAGCAGCTCGGCTTCCAGGTGTCGGAATCGGGCGGCGGCCACACGTGGGCGCTCAACAGCCGCGAGAACCAGCTCACGCCGTGGTCGAACGACCCGGTCAGCGATCCGCCGGGCGAGGTGATCTACGTGCGCGACGACGAGACGGGCCGCCTCTGGGGCCCGACACTCCTGCCGATCCGCGAAGACGCGTGGTCGTACCAGTGTCGCCACGGACAGGGCTACAGCCGATTCACCCACGATTCGCACGGCATCGCGCTCGAGCTCTGTCAGTACGTGCCGCTCGCCGACCCGGTGAAGATCTCGCGTCTCAAGATCACGAACCACTCGCGACGCTCCCGGCGACTGACCGTCACCGCCTACGTCGAGTGGGTGCTGGGCGCCGCGCGGACGATCACCGCGCCCCACGTCGTCACCGAGCTCGACGAGGCGACCGGCGCGCTCTTCGCCAGGAACGCGTGGACGGTCGACTTCCCCGGCCGCGTCGCGTTCCTCGACCTCGCGGGCAAACAGACGGCCTGGACCGGCGATCGAACGGAGATTCTCGGCCGTCACGGCACGCTGGATCATCCCGAGGCGCTGGAGCGCGGCGATCGGCTCTCCGGCCGGGTCGGCGGCGGCCTGGATCCTTGCGGCGCCTTGCAGGTGACGGTCATGCTTGCCGCCGGCGCGACCGCGGAGGTCGTCGTCTTCCTGGGCCAGGCTTCGTCGGTCGATGAGTCGCGCGCGGTGGTGCATCACTATCGAGCCGCCGACCTCGACGGGGTTCTGCGCGCGGTCACGACGCGCTGGGACGACGTGCTGGCGGCGGTCCAGGTGAAGACCCCCGATCGCTCCTTCGACCTCATGCTGAATCGCTGGCTGCTCTATCAAGCGCTCGCCTGCCGGGTGTGGGCCCGGGCGGGCTTCTATCAGGCGAGCGGAGCGTACGGCTTTCGCGACCAGCTCCAGGACGTCATGGCGCTGACCGTGGCGGCCCGCGACATCACGCGCGAGCATCTCTGCCGCGCGGCAGCGCGACAGTTTCTCGAAGGCGACGTCCAGCACTGGTGGCATCCGCCCTCGGGCCGCGGAGTCCGGACGCGCATCTCCGATGACCGGGTCTGGCTCCCCTTCGCGACCGCGCACTACATCGCGGTCACCGGGGACACGACGGTTCTCGATGAGCAGATCCCATTCATCGAAGGCGCGGTGCTGCCCGACGACAGCCTCGAAGCGTACTTCGAGCCGACGGTCTCAGCCCAGCGCGCCTCGCTCTTCGAGCACTGCGCACGCGCGCTCGACCGGAGCCTCGCGGTCGGCGGCCACGGCCTGCCGCTGATCGGCACCGGCGACTGGAACGATGGGATGAATCGAGTCGGCGCCAAGGGCCGGGGCGAGAGCATCTGGCTCGGCTGGTTCCTGTACACGACCCTCGCCGAGTGGGCGCCGATCGCCGAAGCCCGCGGCGAAGCTGAGCGTGCGCGCGTGTGGCGCGCGCACCGGGATGCGCTCGGGCGGGCGCTGGAGACCGCCGGCTGGGACGGCGACTGGTATCGGCGGGCGTACTTCGACGACGGCGCTCCGCTGGGCTCGGCCGAGAACGCGGAGTGCCGTATCGACTCGATCGCGCAGTCGTGGGCCGTCCTCTCCGGGGCGGCCGACCCGCACCGCGCCGCGCGCGCCATGAACGCGGTCGAAGAATATCTGGTGCACCGGGAGCAGGCGATCGTCCTGCTGTTCACCCCGCCCTTCGTCCGCGCCACGAGGGATCCGGGCTACGTGAAGGGCTATCCGCCGGGCATCCGCGAGAACGGCGGTCAGTACACGCACGCGGCCATCTGGGCGATCATGGCGTTCGCCGCGCTCGGCGACGGCGATCGTGCCGGCGAGCTGTTCGCGCTGCTGAACCCCATCAACCACACGAGCACGCGAGCTGGGCTCTATCGCTACCGGGTCGAGCCCTACGTGGTCGCCGGCGACGTCTACGCCGAGGTGCCTCATTCGGGCCGCGGTGGCTGGACCTGGTACTCGGGCTCGGCCGGCTGGATGTATCGCGCGGGGATCGAGTGGCTCCTCGGGTTCCGGATCCGCGGCGCGGCGCTCTTCCTCGACCCGTGCATCCCACGGACCTGGACGGGCTTCTCGATCACTTTTCGCTACCACGCCTCACGCTACGAGGTGCAGGTCGAGAATCCCCACGGGGTCACGCGAGGCATCTCGCGCGTGGAGATCGACGGGGTGCCCGCCGAGGGCGGACGCGCCGCCCTGCCGCTGGTCAACGACGGGGCGACGCATCACGTGAGGGTCTGGCTCGGCTGAGTTGCTAGATCCGCGGGGCCCTCAGGGGCGCCCGGCGGCGATCAGCAGCACGACACCGCACACGAGCGCCGCGCCCCCGAGGATCGGCGGCAGCGGTATGGTCTTCTTCGTCTCCTTGGTCGCCGTGATCGGGCCCACCTCGAGCACTTTCTCCCGCTTGGTGTAGGTGATCCCTTCATAGGCGAGACCGAGGAGGCCGACCACGATCAGCACGATCGCGAGGATTTTGACAGCTTGCACGTTTCCCGCCCCCTTTTTCGTCCCGGCTCGACCCGTGGCCATTCGTGCGTCGAGCTGGAGACCGGGGCGTGGGCCGCGATCTCCAGCTCTCCTATGCAATGCGCCCGGAGTCGCGACGTGCCGGGCGCTGTGTTTTCCCGCTGATGGTGCAAGCGCTAGCGACGGGGCTCCTGGTCTTCGCGCGCGTTCTCGCGCCGATCGTCCGCCTGCTCACCGCGCCCGGCATCGTGCGGCCGGGTGCTCGAGCGGCGCCTCATCCGGTCCATCTGGTCCAGCTCGCCCTTCGGCTCGGCGTGGCCCTGCTTCACGAATCTCTCCCCTGCCCGACGCATGTCGTGTGTGGCTTCTCTCGCCGGCCGGACCGTACACACGTGCTCCTCCTGAGGCAAAGGCCGTGCCGAGATTGCGACCGTCGTTCACGCGACAGAGAACACGCAACCCGACGCGGAGTTGCAAGCCTTCTCCGCCCGGCGTTCCGCCTGGTCGCCCATTGCGCGGCCTGTAACTCTTACCGGGAAGGTTTCGCCTCGCCTCGCGTTTTTTCCACGGCGGAGATGCGGACGACCTGGGCACATCTCTTGCTGCCGCAGTGAAAGAGCCAGGAGGCGATGTTGTATACCCGGTCGAAGATCTCGACGATAGCGGGCGCAGGATTGCACGGGATTCGGCGGCACTGGATGGCGATCACCATCCCGATCGCGATCCTGCTCGTCATCGCCTACACCATCGCGTTCCTCATCGACGAGCCGCTGCGCCGCTATACCGAGACGAAGGTGAATCGCGCGCTCAAGGGCTACACCGCGCGCATCGGGAAGCTGAACTTCCACCCGCTGGGCTTCGCGCTCGATCTCGACGACGTCGTGGTCACGCAAGACGAGCATCCCGAGCCGGCGGTCATCCGTCTCGAGCGGCTGAGCGCGAGCGTCCACTGGCGCGCGCTCCTGTCCGGCAAGCTCGTTGCCGACGTCGAGCTCGTGAAGCCTGCCGTCTACGTCAATCTGCCGCAGGCGAGGAAGGAAATCGAGGACCCGACTCCCGTCAAGGAACGCGGCTGGCAGGACGCGCTCGAGGCGGTCTATCCGCTGAAGATCAACCACTTCGAGATTCAGCAGGGCGACGTGACGTACGTCGATCAGGGCCCCTTCAAGCCGCTGCACATCCGCGATCTCAACCTGGTCGCCACCGACATCCGCAACCGCCCGCGCAAGCGTCCCTATCCGTCCGACGTTCGATTCTCGGCCCTCGTGTTCGACAAGGGCCGCGTGTCGGCGGATGGCCAGGCCAATTTCCTGGCCGAGCCGAATCCGACGTTTCGCGGAGACGTCGAGCTGGCCGACATCGAGCTCGACTACTTCAAGCCGATCACGAATCGGTACAACCTCTGGGTCGACAAGGGCGTGCTCACAGCAAACGGTCACGTCGAGTACGGCCTGGAGGTGAAGACGGTCTCGCTGGCGCGCGCGACGATCGACGGCATCAAGGTGGACTACGTGCATACCGCGCCGACCGCCGGCGCGGAACGCGAGGTGCGCCAGAAGGCCGCGACCGCGGCGAAGCAGGCGAGCAACGCCCCCGACCTCGTCGTGCGGATCACCGAGCTCCAGCTCGCACGGAGCACGATCGGCTTCGTCAACAAGGCGGCGACGCCGGCGTACCGTGTCTTCATCTCCAACACCGACGGGACGCTGACGAATCTCAGCAACCAGGAGGTCGAGGGCACGGCGGGCGCGAAGCTCAAGGGGGCCTTCATGGGCAGCGGCACCGCCACGGCGGAGGCGACCTTCAAAGCCGAGAAATCCGGCCCTGCCTTCGACATCGGCGTGCGCGTCGAGGAGGTCGACGTCACGACGTTGAACGAGCTCTTCCGCGCCTATGGCCGGTTCGACACGTCGGCCGGCCGTTTCTTTCTCTATTCGGAGCTCGCCGCGAACGACGGTGTGATCACCGGCTACGTCAAGCCTCTGTTCAAGGACCTGAAGATCTACAGCAAGGAGCAGGACCGGTCGAAGCCCGCGGTCCGGAAGATGTACGAGCACGTCGTCAGCGGCATCGCGAAGCTCCTCAAGAACCGGCAGCGTGAGGAAGTCGCCACGAAGGCGGAGGTGCTGGGCCGGATCGACAACCCCAGGGTGAGCACCGTGGACGCCGTGGTCAAGCTGGTCCAGAACGCCTTCTTCAAGGCGATCCTGCCGGGGTTCGATCTCGAGCTTTCCCGCGTCGGGCGCACTGCGGAGAAGTGACCGGGGCGGTAAGACTTACCGAGTAAGAATAGGGGGCGGGCCCGGCTCGCCCGCGCTCGAGCCTCCGCCGTCTCCCAGTTTTCCGGTCGCCAGCGCCTCGAAACCGTGGCACCCCTCTTGCTGCCTTCGGAGCGCGGACGTCGCAACTAACCGGTCACCTCGAGGAAAGGAGGACGGCGATGTTTAGATTCGTCTTCGGAGCGCTCGTTGGAGGGTTCGCCGTCTGGTACTGGGGCGAAGAGATCCGGGAGTACGCCGAGAACCGGACCATCGGGGTCCGCCAGAGCGCGGCCAAGGTGCTCCGCTCGGTCGGAAAGAAGGCCGAAGACGTGCTGGACCGGACCAAGGAGCAGGTCAGCTCGGCGACGCAGGCCGGGCAGGACGTGCTCCGCGCGTCCCAGCGCTAGCCCTCCGGTTCAAGTCTGAGGAGGAAGCTCATGCCGCGAGGGAAAGGTTTGCGCGGCGTCAGCTCGAAGGAGCGACGCCAGTACGAGCACATCAAGGAGTCCGCCCGGAAGTCCGGCCGCTACGGCCGGCGCGCCAAGGAAGTGGCGGCGCGGACGGTCATGAAGGAGCACAAGTCGAAGGGTCACGCGAAGGGCCGTTAGCCTACCACCCGGCGACGAGGCGGCGGTGCTCCTGCGGGGACGCCGCCGCAGTCGCCCGATACGAGCCACCAGAAGAAATTACCGAGTAGAGATTGCGCGCCTGGGCAACTCGACGAGGCGCAGTGTCCGTCCGATCCTCTCCCGCCTGAGCTCGACCCAAGCCTTTCCATCGTTTTCGTTCGGATCAGGCGCACGCTCAGCCGAGCTCCGCGTACGTCGGTGGTGGCACAAGGTTTGCCCCTTCCGGCAGTAGCCGGCCAGGTCGAGCCGGAGTAGCCGAAATTCAAGGAGGACCGGAGAGATGCGCCCTCTGAAAGCGTTCACCGCCCTCACGATCGTGGCGCTCTTCGCGGCCGCGCTGGCGGCCTGCTCGGCCACGACCGGCAAGACCGTCGGCGAGAACGTCGACGACGTGACGATCACCAGTGAGGTCAAGGCCAAGCTTGCCGCCGAGAAGGTCTCGACCTTGACCAAGATCGGGGTGGACACCGAGCGCCGGACCGTCTACCTCACCGGGACGGTCGATACCGCGGAGATGCGAACGCGAGCCGAAGAGATCGCCCGTGGCGTAAAGCACGTGAGCGGTGTCGTGAACAACCTCACCGTTCAGGCTCAGTAAGCTCGCGGGTGAGCCCTCTCAGGCCCCTCGATACGTCCGGGACACCGCGGCTGGTTGTCCTGGGCGGCCTCATTCTCGCCATCGCGTGCCTGTACTGGGCGCGCATCGTCTTCATTCCCATCGCGCTGGCGCTGCTGGCGACGTTCCTGTTGTCCCCGGTCGTCGCGCTGCTGCGGCGGACCGGGTTGCATCGGGTCGCGGCGGTGGTCATCGTCATCGCCCTGGCGGTTCTGCTGGTCGTCGCCGTGGGATGGGCCCTCGTCAGCCAGGTCACCACGCTCGTGGACGATCTGCCCCAGTATCGCGCCACCATCGCGCGGAAGATCGCCGACGTGCAGCGCGTCGGCAAGGGTGGCACGCTCCAGAAGGTCGAGGAGACCGCCCAGGACGTGATGGCGCAGATCGAGCGCGCCAATCCTCCGGCCAAGAAGCCGCTGCCGGTCGTCGTGTCCGCGCCCAGCCCGCTCTGGCAGATCACCAGGATCGTCGAGCCGGTCGGCGGCGCCGTCTTCGTGCTGTTGCTCGTGGTCTTCATGCTCATCCAGCAGCGCGAGCTCCGCGCCCGGGTCGTCCGCCTCTTCGGCCCCGACCGCCTGGCCGAGACCACCCGCGCGCTCGACGAGGCGAGCGAGCGAATCAGCCGGTACCTGCTCACGCAGACCGCCCTCAACGCGAGCTTCGGCATCACGATCGCGGTCGGGCTCTTCGTGCTGGGGCTGCCGTTCGCGCTGACGTGGGGCGTCTTCGGCGCGCTGCTGCGCTTCATTCCGTACGCCGGCGCCTGGGTGGCGGCCGCGATTCCCGTCTTCGTGAGCCTGGCGGTCTTCGACGGCTGGATGGAGCCCCTGCTCATCGTCGGGCTCTTCATCGTGGCGGAGACGATCATCGCCTTCGTCCTGGAGCCCTTGTTCTTCGCCAGGAGCGCGGGTGTCTCGTCGATCGCGCTCCTGATCTCGGTCGCGTTCTGGACGTGGCTGTGGGGCCCGATCGGGCTCGCCCTGGCGATCCCGCTCACCGTGTGGCTCGTGGTCTTCTCGCACACGGTCAAGGGCCTCGAGTTCATCGGGATCCTCGTCGACGACGACGCCCGCCTCGATCAGCACGTCATCTTCTATCAGCGCATCCTCGCCGGCGACGATCAGGAGGCGGCCGAGCTCGTCCACGAGGCGGTGAAGACCGGCTCGGATCTCGCCGCCTACGACTCGATCCTGGTGCCCGCGATGGCGCGCGTGCGGCGCGACCACGAGATGGGCCAACTCCCACCGGCCGAATACGCCCGCGTGATCGAGACGACGCGCGCCGTGCTCGACCGGGCCATCGCGGCCGGGCCGACACCGGCGACGGAAGCCCCGGGGGCCGAGGCGCGAGAGCCGGTGGTCGTCGCGGGTTGTCCGGTCCGCAACGGGGCCGACCGCGTCGTGCTGACGACCTTGAATCGTGTCCTCGAGCGGGACGGCTACCGCTTGCAGATCGTGCCGGCGGGCGCTCTCGTCGCCGAGACCCTGGCCGCCGTACAGGAGATGAATCCCGCGTCGATCTTCGTCAGCTCACTCGAGGGGAGCGGGCGGGCGCGTCATCTCGTGAAGCGGCTCCGCACCGTGTGCCCGGAGATTCCGATCGTCGTCGGCTGCTGGGGGCTTCAGACCGCGTCCAGGCTTCGCGCCGATCTCTGCGCGGCGGGCGCGGACGACGTCGTGACCACCTTGGCCCAGGCGCGGAACGACCTGCTGCGCCTGACGCCCGCGCCGGAGCGGAGGCTCGAGGCTGACGACGACTCGACCGACTCGGAGACGGAGCGGCGAGAAGGCCTCGGGCTCGTCGCGGTGCGGGGCCAGTCATGACCCTGTCGCTCGGTTACAAGCTTTCGAGCGAGGAGCAGTCTCCCCTCGATCTGGTTCGCCAGGCGCAGATGGCCGAGGACACCGGCTTCGAGTTCGCGCTGATCTCGGATCACTATCATCCGTGGACCGACCGGCAAGGCCAGAGCCCGTTCGTCTGGAGCGTGCTCGGGGCCATCGCGCAGGCCACACGGCGTCTGGTCGTCGGCACTGCGGTGACCTGCCCGACCGTGAGGATTCACCCGGCCATCGTGGCGCAGGCCGCGGCGACGACGGCCGCGCTGATGCCCGGCCGCTTCTTCCTCGGCGTGGGCAGCGGCGAAAACCTGAACGAGCACATCCTCGGCGATCGCTGGCCCGAGACCGAAGTCCGTCAGGAGCGCCTGACCGAGGCCATCGAGGTGATCCGGCTCCTGTGGCAGGGCGGCAACCGGAGCTATCACGGTCGGTATTTCACGGTCGAGAACGCCCGGCTCTACACCTTGCCCGACGTTCCCCCGCCGCTCTACATCGCGGTCGGCGGCAAGCGCGGCGCAGAGCAGGCCGCCCGATTGGGCGACGGCATGATCGGAACCGAACCTGAGCGCGCGCTGCTCGCCACGTTCGACAAGGCGGGGGGCTCCGGGAAGCCGCGGTATGCCGAGCTCACCGTCTGCTGGGCCAAGGACGAATCGACTGCGCGCCGGATCGCCCACCAGCACTGGCCGACGTCGGGGATGGAGAGCAGCCTCTCCTGGGAGCTGCCGCTCCCCTCGCACTTCGAGGCGGTGGCGAAGCTGGTCACGGAGGACGAGGTCGCCGAGTCGATCACGTGCGGGCCGGACCCCAAGAAGCACCTGGCCGCGATCCGGAAGTACGTCGCGGCCGGCTACGACCACATCTGCGTGCATCAGGTCGGCAAGGAGCAGAAGGGCTTCTTCGAGTTCTACGAGCAGGAGATTCTTCCGGAGCTGAAATCGATCCATCCCGGACGGCGCGGGGCCGGCCGCAAGCGTCGGCGGCGGAGAGCACGCTGAGCGCTCGTGATGGCCGTCATCCAGGCGATCATCAGCTTCATCGGGCGCACGGTCGGGAAAATTCTCTCGGCGCTGCTCGACTGGGCGGTCGTGAGCCTCTTCGGGCGCGTGACCGGCAACCGGAAGCTCTTCCTGTGGGGCATGATGGCGGCGGCCGCCGCGTGGCCGATCTTGCTGCTCGGTCTCGTGGCGCCGAAGGCCGCCCTGTTCTTCTTCACCTTCGTCCCGCTATCGAGCAGCGTGCCGCCGGGCCTGGTGCGAACGATCTGGCTCGCGGTGGCCGTGCTCGTCCCCATCGCGGTCGGTGTGACCGTCGGGGTGCAGTCCCCGTCCGGGCGCCGGGAGGGGCTCGCGAAGAGCGTCCTGCGGGGTTTTCCGATCACCGCGGGGCTCGCGGCGGCCTTCGTCATTCTGCTGGTCACCGTCCCGGCGCTCCGCGCCACGTCGATGGTACGCGGCCGCCGCGACACGTACGTCCCGCTGGTGACGACGATCGAGTCGTATCCGGTGGCGGCCAAGGTCGTGCTCGAGACCCTCGAACGTCACGGCATCGCGATGGCGTCGGTCGAGCCCCCGTGGTGGGCGGCGCTGCCGTCCAAACTCCTGCAACGCCTCGGAGAGGGCGCCTTCACCGGATACATCGCCGAGCAGTCGGCGTACTTCCGGAGCGGTGAGCTCGACGTCGTGCTATATCCGAACGCGCTGCTGCTCCGCGGACCGAACGGCGCCGTCGCGCGCGCTCACGCGCTTGCGGTCGAGGCGCTGACCGGTCACCCGGACATGTTCCAGACGGTGTCGTCCGAGGCGCAGGAGCTCGAGCGCCAGATCCAGCGGGTCTGGTCGGCGTTTCGACTGAATCCGAAGGCGCACCAGAACGCCCGGCCGCTCCTGTCCCGCTTCGACGACATCGCCACCGAGGTGGCCCGACGACCGCTCCCCTTCGACGACTGGCAGGTGATCTATCGGCAGATGCTCCAGCTCGGCCGCGCCCTCGGCGGCCGGCGACAGATCCTCGAGGTGACGCTCCCGAAGGAGAATTTCATGTCATCAGCGCAGACATCCCACGCGCCCATCGATTTCGAGACCCAATCGCTCTCGACGCGCCAGCTGCTCACGCGGCTGCTCGAGACGATCTCGCTTCTGGTCAAGAAAGAGGTCGAGCTCGCGCGGGCCGAGCTCAAGGCCGACCTGAGGGCCGAGCTCGACATGGTGAAGCTGCTCGTCGCCGCCGGTGTGGTGGCGGTGTTCGGCGTGACCATGCTCCTCGTCTCGGCGGTGTTCGCGCTCACGATCTGGATGCCCGGCTGGCTGGCCGCCCTCGGCGTCGCCGTGCTCTTGCTGGCGATCGGCGGCTTGCTCGCGCTCGTTGGATG